>CAKZVB010000062.1 GCA_937922015.1 uncultured Granulosicoccaceae bacterium | reverse complement strand
TCTTCACCTTCGTACTGAACGGGGTAGAAAACCACGGCGTTGAGTTCTTCGAATACAGGCAAAGCGGACTTTCGCGATACCGAAGTCCAGCAACAAAACACCACATCGACCTCATTCACCTCAACAAGCTCACGGGCTTTTTCGGCAAATAGTGGCCAGTCAGATGCAGGATCAACAACAATTGCCTCTAGTTGCTTGCCCAACAACCCGCCCTTGGCGTTCTGCTGCTCGACCATCATCAGCATGGTATCTTTCAGTGTCGTTTCACTGATTGCCATGGTGCCGGACAAAGAGTGAAGTACACCTACTTTTATCGTATCGTCTGCGGCTTGTGCCGGTGCCGCGATCAAACCGGTTATCAACGCCGCACCCAGGCAGCTTCGCTTAATAAAATTCACTTGTGGTTCTCCTTGGTTCCCAGATATCAGATTGAGCTGAAAACTCACCTCAACCGCTGGAACGAAAGATTACCCATCATCTACGACACTGTATTGTGCTATTTCGGCACTATAGTGCTGCACATACTGCATCACCATGCTGAGAATTTTGACTTAATATTCGTAAATCAATGACTAAAAGCCACGTTTAGATCCGCCCTTGAACTTCAGAATGCTCATTCACGGAATCAAATTTATGTGATTCGCTACTTCAATCAATAGCTGGCGCGGCCGCTGCACACTCATGGAGACGTCAACCGGAGTAGCAGAGTGGGAAAGATCGGGCGGATAACCAGCAATGTTCTGATGACGTTTGCTGTAATGACGTTTTTTATGTCAGGCAGCGCAGCTGCAGTATTCAAGTGTGCCGCAATCGATGGAAGCATTAGTTACCAGGCAAGCCCCTGCCCGGTTAACAACAGCCAGAAAAAAATACAACTACGTGCCGCACCGGCATCTGCCAGACACAATCAGAACGACGACTCTGAGGACACAGGTACGCCGGTCACCAAAGTTGTGCTGTACGGCGCTTCTTGGTGCTCACACTGCAAACGGGTCAGGAAACTACTCAAGGACAACCACATCCCTTTCACCGAACACGATATTGAAAAATCAATAAGCGCCAGAACAGAATACGACGCACTGGGGGCATCAGGTATTCCCGTAACTACCGTTGGTGACTACAAAGTCATCGGTTATAACCGTCAGCGCTTATTGGATTTGACACTCGCTCTGGCGCAACCACCACAATAGCGGTTCTATCGGGCTCTGCTCCAGCTTATATCTGCCCCATGAGTACTTGCAGTGGCAATCAAAGCAGACACACCATAAACGAATATAAACACCATACTCGACACCGGGTGTAACAGAGCTGTCTTTAGAAATTTGCGATCAATCTTCAGGCGACCGCCCTCCTTCAATGATAGCTCTGGAAAATGACTTTTTAACTGTCGGTTACCCTTGATCCACCTTATTCTCACCTGGATAAGGGTTAATAATCCCTGTGGCACCGGCCAGTAGTAACCAGCACGGGTTTGCACACGCTGTCCAGTGGTAAACAACAATCGTACGAATTTATCATCAGAGTGGATCATCGGAAACTCGCCCCAGTATTTACGGCCAGCCTCATTGACACCGTAACAACCGATGCCAGTGACATTTTTGCGAATGTAGGGTGTCTCGCCCCATATTTTCCCGTAGGCATTACTGATAAAAGAACGACCTGGCTTTATCGACAATGCCCCACTGACGTACACAGGCTCTGACGTATCCAGTAGTTCAATGGCCTGCTCGACAAGGCCGGCATCACAGATGATATCTGCATCGAGATACAGTCGCGAGCCATACCTTGCCTGCGAGTCTGCAAAATTCAGTGCTTTATTTTTATTGCCGGTTTGCAGCTCAAGCACTCTCAATTCATACCCTTTAAGCTGAAACGCAGCCACATAGCTATCGCAGATTTGTACAGTATTATCCTGGCATCCATTTGCACAGATCAATACCTCGACAGGTGAAGAACAGCTTTGCTGCAACAAACTGTGCAGGCAATCTGCTATAACAGCTTCTTCATTATACGCGGGAATAATAATCGATAACATAATATAACTTTGAGGATCAGATGGACCGGATTGGAGCAACAGCAGGCGCAGAACGGCCGCTGCCGCATTCTGACAGAAACCACGATAGGTTTTGTAACAAATTGAAAAGAGCCCGGTCCTGATTTAACCCGGCAGGACTATATTTCTTTATTCATCTGCGGGTTCTCTATCTTCCCCAAAGCGTCTGCGCAAAAACCGCATAAGCAAACCCCGCTAAAGTTGTTTTGCGTCCCTCGCTGGCGGATTTTGATGCTGGATCAGGCCACTGACATGGATGAACTATTTTCAGATAACTCTACTTCACGGAGCAACTGTTCAATCTCGCCGCGGCAGGAACCGCAATTTGTGCCTGCACAAGTTGCCTTGCCAATCTCGTCAACAGTACGGCATTTCTCTACGCTGGCAGCACCCGTTATCTGATTTACCCCGACGGAAAAACAGCTGCAAACAATGGCACCGATGTCCATTTGCTCACCCCCGGCAACGCCTGCAGCAAGCCGGTGCCTTTGGAGTTGATTATCAAATTTATTAAGCAACTGCGACACCAGCCAGTTGCGGGACAACTGCACCGGCTCGCCCGCCAGGTACATGGCATGTTGCAATTTACCGTCGGCAAAAACCAGCTGCCGGTAGCGTTTGTTATCAGTGTCTTCATAAACCAACTCCGCCGCGTCGCTTATTTCCGGCAGCAAAGAGTTGAGTGTAGTTAGTTCCGCCGGCCAGCGCTCCAGTGCAAACTCTACACGCCAGCCGCCCTCACACGGTGCTATTGCCCAGTAGTCAGTCGCTGTTAAAAAACCGGCCGGTGGTTTTGTTTTCGAGAGATAAAACCCGTAGGCGGCAAAATTCCGTTTGCGCAACTCAACCGCCACATTTTTTGATGCCGGTTGTCCGGACACCGGGTCAACGACGGCCGGCACCAGACTATCTACGCGCGCAGAACTGGCAAACTGATCAGTCCAGTGCATTGGCACAAAAAGCTGTCCTGCTGCTACCCGGTCGGTGCATAACGCTCTGACAACAATCGATCCCAGCTCACTTTCAATACTGATCAGATCAGCGCTTTGTATTTTCCGGTGATCAGCATCAGCAGAATTAATTTCGACGAAGGGCTCGCCAATGTGTGCAGACAACCGTGCGCTGTAACCGGTTCGTGTCATGGTGTGCCACTGATCTCTGATACGACCGGTGTTTAATAACAAGGGGTAGTTGCGATTTGCAGGACTCGCAGTGACAGCACTAACCGCAACAAACCGCGCTTTTTGATCTGCATGAAAAAATCCACCCTGCGAAAAAAAACGCTTGTGACCACCGCTGGAGTCAGGTTCAGTATTATAGGAAATCGATGCTGACAAAGACGCCGGGCGTGGCCAGTAAAAGGGACTCAGGTTTTGATAGTCATCGTCATCTACCTGTGCAAGCGCACCTATATCAAAATCTCTGCTGCCACTGTTATTCACTGCAGAGAGAGTTGCGTACTCCCGAAAGATATCAGCCGGCTTTTGATAATTGAATGCGCTGGCATACCCCATGCGACTGGCCACCTGAGACAATGCCCACCAATCGGGTTTTGCCTCACCACAGGCAATCTTAAATCCGCTCTGACGTGAAATTAATCGCTCCGAATTAGTGACGGTACCGTCCTTCTCACCCCACGCTAAAGCAGGCAAAGCAATATCTGCAAACTGCAACGTATCAGTATTCCGGACCACATCCGACACCACAACGAACGGACAGCCTTTAAGCGCCGATACGACCTTATTGGCATTCGGAAGTGAGTCCGCAGGATTGGTTGCCATAATCCACAACGCTTTGATTTGACCTGATGCCACTGCATCAAAAAGTTCTACTGCCTTCAAACCGGCTGCAGTGGCGATAGAAGGGGATTGCCAGAAGTTCTGTACAATTTCACGGTGACCGGGGTTTTCAATATCCATATGACAGGCCAGCATATTGGCCAGGCCACCAACTTCACGCCCACCCATTGCATTCGGCTGACCCGTAATTGAAAACGGCCCGGCACCGGGTTTGCCAATGCGTCCGGTGGCCAGGTGGCAATTGATAATCGCGTTTACTTTATCGGTACCACCGACAGACTGATTGACTCCCTGACTATAAACTGTGACTGTTTTATTAGTGGTTTCAAACCATTGATAAAAAGTTAACAGGGTGTCTGTATCAATGCCAGTGACCTTCGCCACCTCATCGACATCGACCGATTGATCAACAGCCGAAAATCCCGTTGTGTATTGTTCTATATAGTCATTGTCCAAACAATCACTGTCAACCAGGTGCTTCATCAGCCCCGTGAACAAGGCAGTGTCGGAGTCGGGCTGAATGGCCAGATGCAGATCTGCGGCCTGCGCTGTCATTGTCTTGCGTGGATCAATAACAACAATGCGCATCGAGGGTCGTTTATTGCGGGCAGCTTGCAGACGCTGAAATAGCACCGGATGGCACCACGCTAAATTGGAGCCAGTCAGAATAACAAGATCGGCGAGCTCCAGATCTTCGTAACAACCCGGGACTGTGTCAGCACCAAATGCCCGCCGATGCCCGGCAACACTGGAGGCCATACACAAACGCGAATTTGTATCTATGTTTGCCGAGCCAATGTATCCTTTCATCAGCTTATTGGCGACGTAGTAGTCTTCTGTTAACAACTGACCTGAAACATAAAACGCCACCGAGTCAGGACCAAAATTTTCGATAGCCTGTAAGAACTTATCTGCTATCTGAGCAAGTGCGTCATCCCACGTTGCCCGTCTGCCACCCACCATGGGGTACTTTAAACGATTATTATCCCCGAGAGTCTCTGCAAGGTCGCTGCCCTTTGAACATAACCTTCCATAGTTAGCAGGGTGTTTTGTATTGCCACTAACGGTAATTTTTCCATCAGTATGGCAACTGGCAACCACCCCGCAACCCACACCACAGTATGGACAAGTAGTGTTGACAGACGTTGCAATGTCCGCCTCGATGTTATTAATTGGAACAACAGAAGAGCGTACCTTACGCTGCGCTCTATTTGTCACGGTGATTCAGATCCAGAAAAACACTCTCACCTTCAACCAGCACAGGAAACGCCGGAACCGTTCCTTCGTCAACACCCACGACTTCGCCGGTTTCAAGTGAGATTACCCAGTTGTGCAGCGGACAGGTTACACAGCCATCGTGCACGATACCCTGACTCAAGGGGCCTTTCTGGTGAGGGCACTCGTCCCGCAGAGCAAAGATGCGATCATCTGCGGCTCGGAACAGGGCTATTTTTTGCTCGTGAGTGTTGACCGTTCGCGCGCCGCGCCGGGGTATTTCATCAACGCTGCCAACGCGGGTCCATTTGTCATCGACAAAACCAACCGTGCCTTGTTTCATGCAACACCCGCGTAGTCGACTTGCACCATTGGTTTGAATTCGTGCATATGCACACCGTTGACCCGATCAGCCCATGGATCTTTCTGTGCTATTTTCTGTGAGGATTCAAAGCGTTGTTGATAAGCCTTTCGAGAAGTCTCATCATTCATAATCTTCGCTTTAATTTCATCAACGCCAATACGCTTTGCCCACTTATATATCCTTTCCAGGTAGTGACCCTGCTCTCGATACATTTGTGTCAGTGCGGCCACATGTTCCATCACCTGTGCCTCCGTAGCCACGTTACCTAACACCTGCGTGCCTTTTATATCAAGACCGGCTGCACCGGCGAAATGGATTTCAAAACCCGAATCCACACAGATGATGCCAATATCCTTGCATGTAGCTTCAGCGCAGTTACGCGGACAACCAGACACTGCAAGTTTTAATTTTGCCGGAGTCCATGATCCCCACAAATATTTTTCAAGTGCAATGCCCAGACCGGTTGAATCCTGAGTGCCAAACCGACACCACGTTTTACCGACACAGGTTTTAACAGTTCTAACACCCTTGGCGTATGCGTGGCCGGAAACAAATCCAGCCTTACCCAGATCAGCCCACAACTGTGGTAACTTTTCTTTTTCTATACCTAACATATCAATACGCTGCCCACCGGTGACTTTAACCGCAGGTATCTCATATTTATCTACCGCATCAGCAATGGCACGCAACTCAGCCGCTGTGGTCATACCACCCCACATTCTGGGGACAACGGAATAGGTTCCGTCTTTTTGGATATTAGCGTGCGCCCGCTCATTGATAAAACGCGACTGGTAATCGTCTTCGTATTCCTCAGGCCATTCACACACCAGATAATAGTTCAACGCGGGTCTGCATTTTGCGCACCCGCAAGAGGTTTTCCATTCGAGTTCCTGCATCACCGCCTCAATGGTTTTGAGTTTTTTGGCGACTATCAAACGACGCACATCATCATGGCCCAGATCAGTACACGGGCACATGGCAGATACCGCCAGCGGCTGATAATCACCACCCAGCGTCACAGACATCAGTTGTTCCACTAAGCCGGTGCAGGTACCGCACGACGAAGACGCCTTGGTGTGTGCACGAACTTCCTCGAGTGTGGTTAGTTTAAGTGTCGTGATGGCACTGCTGATGGTAGATTTACATACGCCGTTACAGCCACAGATTTCTGCATCACCTGGCAACGCTGCAACGGCCGCCGACGGGTCCAGCGCTTCACCACCCTGATAGGCCTGCCCGAAGATAATCGTATCTCTCATTTGCGAAATATCAGTTTGTTTTTTCAGCAAATCAAAAAACCACGCACCGTCGGTGGTCTCGCCGTATAGCACCGCTCCGACAATGCGGTTGTTCCTGAGCACCAGACGTTTATAAACACCGGCAGTCGCATCGCGAAGTACGATTTCATGAGTGTCTGCACCGCCTTCAATATCACCAGCGGAATATAAATCAATACCGGAGACTTTAAGCTTTGTTGCCGTCACCGAACCTTGATACTTGCTGTCGCCACCGCAAAGGTTGTCGGCAAGTACATTTGCCATTTCGTACAGAGGCGCGACCAGCCCGTAACATTGACCATCGTGCTCTACACATTCTCCCAGTGCAAAAATATCGGGATCGGCAGTACGCATGGTGTTGTCGACGACAATACCGCGATTGACTTCAAGCCCTGCATCACTGGCAAGCTGAACAGCAGGACGTATCCCGACTGCCATCACAGCGATGTCGGCAGGTAGTTCGGTACCATCGTCCAGCAGTACGCCGGTAACAGAGGTGCCTCCTATAATTTTTCTGGTGTTTGATCCGGTACGTACGGTAATACCGCGGTCTTCTATCGCCTTTTTCAGCAGGTACGCCGCTGCCGAATCAAGCTGTCTTTCCATTAACGAATCCATCAGATGAATAACTGTTACCTGCATGCCTTGTTCATGCAAGCCCGCGGCAGCTTCAAGCCCCAGCAGACCTCCACCGATCACCACGGCTCGACCCCCACCATCGGCGGCTTTAATCATGGCATCGACATCATCGAGATCCCGGTAAACCATCACACCGGACAAATCGTTACCAGGTAGCGGCAACATAACCGGAGATGACCCGGTAGCGATAATCAACTTGTCATAAGATTCCAGCCTGCCATCGGCACATTTAACCTGGTGTTTTGTCGAATCGATACCGGTGACACGCACCCCCTTGTGTAGTACAACCTTGTTTTTGTCATACCAGGCATCGTCGTGGGTGATGATGTCGTCATAGTTTTTTTCACCCGACAACACATGCGACAACATCAGACGATTATAATTTACCCGCGGTTCTGCATTAAAAACAACCACTTCAAATTCGTTTTCATCGTGTTCAACTAATTTTTCAAGCATCCGCCCCGGCGCCATACCATTGCCTATAACAACCAGTTTTTTACTCATGCCACTATTTCCTGCGCAAACATTTTTGACTGACGGGCAATTCGTTGCTGACGTTTATTCTCTATTGCTTTGAGCTGTTCGGCATCCGGGTTTGCACCGCCTTCGTAGGCGTTCAGAAACTCGAGCAATTCTTCACGATAGGCATAGTAGTCCGGGTGAGCCAACAAACTGGTGCGCGAACGAGGTCTGGGTAAATCAACCTGCATAATATTACCCACTCTTGCCTGTGGTCCGTTTGACATCATTACGACTTTGTCTGCCAGCAAAATCGCTTCGTCGACGTCGTGGGTAACACACACTGCGGTGACCTTCGTCTTTGTCCATACTTCCATCAACACATCCTGAAGCTCCCAGCGGGTCAGGCTATCCAGCATGCCAAAAGGTTCATCCAGCAACAGTAGCTTCGGGGACAGGGCAAATGCACGCGCTATACCCACCCGCTGCTTCATGCCATTAGACAAATCTGCGGTAAGCCTGTGCATAGAATCATCCAGCCCGACCAGACTTAGATAATATTCGGCTATTTCTTTTCTCTCGGCGCGTGAGGCTTTGGGGTATACCCGGTCAACACCAATTTTGACGTTGTCATAGCCTGACACCCACGGCATTAAACAAGGAGACTGAAACACGACAGCGCGCTCCGGGCTTGCCTGTTCGACGTGTGATCCATCAAGTACAATACCTCCAGAGCTGATCGGGTTGAGCCCGGCTGCCATTGAAAGCACAGTGGATTTTCCACAACCGGAGTGCCCGATCAGGGTAATAAATTCGCCTTTTTCCATTTTGAGATCAAAATCTTTAACCACCTCAAGCGGACCCGCAGGCGTCGGATAAACCTTAGTGACCTGACTAAAATCCAGATAGCGTTTCTGCAACGCAGCAGTCGCGGCATCGCCGCCGGATGCTACCACTTCAGGTAATCTGGTTTTACTTTTGTGCAGCGGCACCACATTGGGCAATACCCGATCAGGCATCTCGCTCTGCTGAGTTGCCGTATTTCCAAGTGAAGTTAGATATCTGGTGATGTCATTACGAAGCGTAATGAATTCCTGATCGTTGTTCATCGCCGTTCTATCACGAGGTCGTGGCAAATTTACTTTAAACTCCCGACCAAGTGTGGCACGAGGTCCGGGGGTTAGCGGTATGATTCGATCTGCCAGCAATATGGCTTCATCAACATCGTTTGTCACCAGTACTATGGTTTTTTTTTCCCGCTGCGAAATTTCTGCAAATTCATCCTGCAAATTGGCGCGTGTGAGTGCATCAAGCGCGGATAGTGGCTCGTCAAGCAGCAGCACTTCCGGTTGCATCGCTAAAGCTCTGGCAACCGATACACGCTGACGCATGCCACCGGATAATTCCGACGGCAATCGATCTTCGGCGTGTGACAGGCCCACCATATCAATGTACTTACTGATTATGTCCCTGCGAGCAGCACGCTTTAATTTGCGATGAACCTTATTCACGGCCAGCGCTACATTGTCCCGCACCGGTAACCAGGGCATTAATGAATATGACTGAAAAACCACTCCGCGCTCTGCGCCCGGCCCCTCAATCTGTTTGCCCTTGTAGATAACTCCGCCAACATCTGCGTCAGTCAATCCCGCCAATATTGATATCAGGGTGGTTTTACCCGAACCGGAAAAACCAACGATGGCTATAAACTCCCCGCGATCTATTTTTAGATTCACATTCTCCAGTACCGGCAGTATTTCTCCACCTGGTATTGAATAGGATTTAGAGACTGCAGATATTTCTAACAGTGGTATTTCTGTATGTGACATGCGTATTTCTCCTAACGATTTGACGAGAAAGTAGCTGCACGTTGTAAAGCGTACATAATCCGGTCAAGGAAGAAACCGATCAAACCAATGGTAAGAACGGCCACCATGATTCTCGCCAGAGAATTAGAAGAGCCATTTTGAAACTCATCCCATACAAATTTACCGAGCCCCGGATTCTGCGCCAGCATCTCCGCGGCAATAAGAACCATCCAACCGACGCCCAGTGACAACCGCAAGCCTGTGAAGATCAACGGTAACGCAGACGGTAATACAATCTTGGTAATCTTCTGCCACGTGGGTAATTGCAATACTTTACCCACGTTAATTAAATCATTATCCACTGAGGCAACACCCAGCGCTGTATTGATAAGTGTTGGCCACAAAGAACACAATGTCACCGTTACCGCTGACACTAACAATGATTTCGGCATCCAGTCGTAGGGGGTCGCATACAGCGCGGACACTATCATAGTGACAATAGGCAGCCAGGCGAGCGGTGATACCGGTTTAAATATTTGGATCAGCGGATTAAACGCGCCGTTGACGGTTTTTGAAAGACCCATCGCAATGCCCAGTGGCACGGCAATAATGGTTGCCACCAGAAAACCCAGACCCACCGTATACAAGGAGGTTTTTATCTGATCAAAATAAGTCGCTTTACCGGTATAACTTCTGTGTTTGACCTTATCTTCTTTGCCTTGCGCAACCAGTTTCTCGTTGCGTTTATCCTGACGCTCATAAAAGGCATCGGCCTTAGCGCGTTCCTGCCAGTGATCCGTGATTAAACTGCCAGCCTGCTGCCAAACCTGCACGGGCCCCGGTATCGCACCAAGCGAGGTATTGACCTTTGGGGCGAAAAACGCCCACGCTGAGAGAAACAACACAATACCCAACAGCGGGATAAGCAATACCTGTTTTAACTCACGTTTTTGTTGTGCAGGATTGTCGCCAGCTGAGAGTCTAAGGAGGGGAGTAAGCCAGGAAAACCCAAGTGCATCCAACCAGCCGGAAGCCTTATTAATGCGACGTAGATTTTTCTCGCGACGTATTTTCTTGTTTTCATCATCAGCACCACTAATCGTGGTGCTTACTGTAGTTGTGTTCATCTTCAAACATCCAGTTAGAACTTGTACCCGGGATCTGACAGACAGTGTTAACTGCCTGTCGAGCCTTCCTTGTAGCCGATGGTCAAAGACTTGAGGTAGTCATTAGGCATTTTGCCGTCGTAGGGAATACCGTCAATGAATTCGTTGGTCATCTCCCGATACCCGTCGCTGTCCCATGGCACATCAGCTTCTTTGATAAATCCTTCAGTGGCTAGCAGTCTGGCCGCTTGCAGATAGATATCCGGCCGGTATACGTCGGCTGCCGTATCTGCATACCATTGATCGTCCTTGTCTTCGGAAATCTGACCCCAGCGACGCATTTGTGTCAGATACCAGACAGCATCGGAGTAGTAGGGATAAGTAGCGTAGTAGCGGTAGAAGACGTTAAAATCAGGTATTTCACGCACATCACCTTTTTCAAATTCAAACGTACCGGTCATTGACGCTGCAATCACTTCGGAATCTGCACCGACATAACCGGGCTGCGCCAGTATCTCTACCGCTTCCGGACGATTGACGTTGTCATTCTCATCAAGCCATTGAGCCGCGCGAATCAGAGCTTTAGTCAGCGCCAGCGTGGTATTTGGATTAGCGTCAGTAAACTCTTTGGTTAAACCGAAAACCTTTTCAGGGTTGTTCTTCCAAATTTGATAATCGGTGATTACCGGCACACCGATACCCTTGAATACGGCTTGCTGGTTCCACGGTTCACCTACGCAGTAACCGTGTATGGTGCCTGCTTCAAGTGTGGAGGGCATTTGCGGCGGAGGGGTTACTGATAAAAAGGCATCAGCTTCAATCTGACCGGAAACATCAGTCGGCGAATAAAAACCCGGGTGAACGCCCCCTGCTGCCAGCCAGTAGCGAAGCTCATAGTTATGAGTCGACACCGGGAACACCATTCCCATATTAAATCTCTTGCCTTCATCTTTAAATTTTTCAATAACCGGCTTTAATGCATCTGCTTTGATTGGATGAACAGGCTTACCGTTCTCATGAGGAATATGCTCCTTCATCATCTCCCAGACTTCGTTGGAAACCGTAATTCCGTTGCCGTTTAAGTCCATTGAGAAAGGGGTAACAATATGCGCTTTGGTGCCAAAGCCAATCGTTGCGGCCAACGGCTGACCCGCAAGCATGTGAGCACCATCCAGCTCTCCGGTTATCACCCGGTCAAGCAGGACTTTCCAGTTTGCCTGAGGCTCCAGGGTGACAAACAGCCCCTCGTCTTCAAAAAAACCTTTTTCATAGGCGACTGCCAGCGGCGCCATATCAGTAAGCTTAATAAAGCCAAACTTAAGTTCGTCCTGTTCTACGTCGAGCAGTTCCGTTTCGGCTGCATAAGCACTGCTGCTCATCATACCGGCAGTGATCATTATCGCCATCGACGCCGCTCGAACAGATGGCACCACGAGCCCCCGGAGGGCTGTTTTCACTTTGCTATTACAGGATCGTTTCATCACCGAAGACCATTAGTTTTAAAGTGGTAGTAGGTTAGATGGTGACAATCTGAAAGTATTCTGCTAATTTTTCATCGCTTAGATGCATTTTATGCAGCACTGGCCATATACCTGTTGTTTACATTGAACTTTCGGTATCCGGGGTGTAGACAGCCAAATTCACAAAAGCATCTTTTTGACTTGTGCCCGGACATTGGAGTCTATTAGTATAAAAACTGTTCATGTAGCTACCTCGCTGTTACAACATCGTGTACTGTCCGGATCGGTACAGCCTATGAACTACATCCGTACCCGCTAGTCCGGGTTACCGCGCAACACAGCCGCAAACAGAACCACAGACATAAAGAATGAGATACATACTGCCACTCAAGTATATTGATACCGTTGCCAGAACCGGTTCTATTCGAAAGGCAGCTGAACAACTTGCTATAACATCAACAGCATTAAACCGGCGCATTCTGAGCATGGAAGGAGAGCTCGGAGTTCAGCTATTTGAGCGCCTTGCGCGGGGAGTCCGGTTGAGTCCTGCAGGTGAGTTGTTTATTCACCATGCCCGCAATCAAATAGCAGATATGGAAAGACTCAAGTCGCAAATCGCTGATCTGTCTGGTGTACGCCGTGGTCACGTATCTATAGTCTGCGGACAAGCGCTGGTCCCCTATTTTCTACCTGAACTTATTTCAAGTTATCGAGCCGAACACCCGGCAGTAACATTCTCAGTGGGCATTTGTGACCGTGAACAGGCAGCCGCCGCGCTTGCAAATTATGAAGCAGACATTGCGGTGGTATTCGAACCACTGATAAATCCTGAATTTACCGCCCTCGCCAGGGTGCAACAACAATTGCAGGCAATGATGTCATACGATCATCCACTGGCGAATAAAAAAGTTCTTAGATGGAGTGATATTGTCGAGTCCAGAGTCGCTGTGCCCACCAGAACAAACGGTGTAAGACACTTACTTGAAACCGCTTCTATGCGCACTGGTAACGATTTAAATATTGTCATTGAGTCTGAGAGCTTCGACTTCCTGCGAAACTACGTTTTACACGAACAGTGTTTGTCTTTTCAGATTCCAATAGGACTACCGGCCGACAGCTCGAAATCCGATTTGCTCAGTATACCGGTTGAACAGCGAGACATACCCAGTGGTGAACTTTGTATAGGTCAATTGCGCTCGCGAAACTTATCTGTTGCCTCCGCGCTGTTTGCCAATGACGTGGTGAAATTGATGGAATTACGATACTCTGAAAACTCAGAAATTTCATAGTACCCATTTAGAAACATGGGGTGTAATGAGGATCGCTCAAGTGCGTGAGCTTTACCTCACATGCGGGCCCATTCATTATTAAGTATAAGTACGGGTCATTCGCAATCAACTCATGTGGTCGGCGAAAGATTGCAGACAGATAGTCCGCATAGCACCAGTTTCTGCAAGGTGCTTATTGAATAACTAAGCGCTCTCCGGAGACAATGCCTCCTTGACAGCACCCAGCAATTTTTTTGCAGACACAGGCTTTTGCAACACCTTGTAGCCACACGAATTTATTTCCCGCAAATCGTCTTCCGAGGTTTCACCGGTAATTATAATCACCTCACAATCAATACCAGTTGCTTGTTCTATTTGTGACAGCGCTTTATCACCAGTCACCCCGTTTTTCAGGCGATAGTCCACCAGGATAAGATCCGGTGACAGTTTCTCGCGATGAATACGATTAATCATTGCCTCTGCCGAGTCAGCAGTAGCAACCCGGCACCCTTGCTGCAACAACACCGCCTCCACCGCTTCGCGAACAGCGGCCTCATCATCAACCACCAGAATGGAAGGGCTGGTGTTTAGCGACGATGTAATGGTGGCACCAGCACTAGTTAGCTGGTCGTGGTTACCCGGCTGAACAGTAAGGGTAAATTCGGTACCCATTGTTTCAATCGATTGCATTTCCAGCTTGATGTCGAGCAGCAGACACAAGCGACGAACAATCGCCAAACCCAATCCCAATCCGGGTATATCTTTTTCGGCACTCTCAATTCGAAAGAATTCGTCGAAGATTGATTCCTGCAGTTTCACTGGTATGCCATCACCAGTATCTGATACCACCACTTCTACCGTGTTATCCAGTTGAGCGGCACGAACCGTCACTGTGCGACCAGCAGAATGGTTTATTGCATTTGTCAGTAAATTTCGCAGTATGCGGGCAAGAAGTATTTCATCCGTGTATACAATCGAATTATCAGAGTTCACCCGCCATTCAACGTGTTGATTCTCTGCCTTCTCTCTAAGCTCGTCCGTCAATTTGTCTAAAACAGTATTGACAGAAAAGTGAGTTTTTTTCACAGACACCACATTGGCATCAAGGCAGGATATATCCAGCAGACTATTAAGTAAGTCATTGAGCGATTGATGACACCGCTTAATCTTGCGAATTACGCGATGGGCATCACTGTCGCTGACGATATTTTCCAACGCATGCAAAAACAGTCCAATTGCATGAAGCGGTTGTCTTAAGTCATGACTGGCTGCAGCAACAAACTGATTTTTGGCAACAAAGGCTTTTTCCGAGGCTTGTTTTTGTACTTCTATCAGCCTCTTTTCCATATGCATTTCCAGCAAAGCAGGTGATCGACTTAAATTTCTGCGCTTCTCCCAATCCCGCTTCTGTAGTTTTCGTCTCTCTGCAATTCTCTTTTCGTCATCCGAACGCATCTGTGGACTGGTTATTTCAAACACAACAACAAGCATTCCATAGACCCGACCACTGGCATCCTTCAGTGGCACCTTTTTGGTACTTTCAGTAACTTCAGCGTCATCTTCGTCATAGACAACTATTCCTTCCAGCAACACAGGTTCACCAGAATCCGTTACCCGGTCATCCTGTTCCCAGTAACCAATCCAGTTGGTATCGGGCTTACCCAGAACCAGGTCTCTTGGAGTGCCAATCTCAAGATCATCTTTACCGAGAATTTCATCTTCTGTAAGCCCGAACTGAGAACAAAATGTCTTAGAGGCAAGCAGAAATTTATGGTCAAGACCTTTTAGAACCATCCAGTCATTGGATAGCTGCATGACAGTCCGCAGTATTGAATAGGCGTTATCACGTACAACGTCACCAGTTGTTTGCGCGGCGGCACGCTTGCACAACATGCTGAGTCTTAATTCAAATACCGGAGAGGAAATTTCTGCCAGTGTAATCATCTCGACGGCAGACTGCGCTGACAGATTAAGAGAATCTATAAAATCCGAAGAGGTATGTTGGTCTATCACCAGTAAGAAGGCAGGTGTAGTACGCTCCGCTAAAGCGGCAGGAAATTGAAACTGACCACTGCGAACATCAACAACCCTTGCATCTGCAATAACTTGAGGAGTGTCCTGCAGCACACGCACTTTGTCGTTTGATGACAACAGTGATAATAGTTCCGGATCTGCAGGATCAGGCAATACCAGAGAAAACCGCGCTACGCATTCTTGATTTTCATTTGATCCAGAAAGCACACCCCCGGCAGAACCCGGTGTTGTTTCACCGGTCCTGCCCTTTTTTGCGACTCTATCGGTCTTTGCGTTTTCCAATTCTTCCATGGACTCTTCACCCACCTCATGCACCGAGCATAGGTAGCCTCCCGTACTGCTCCGGTTTATTCACAATCTACAGGTTTTTTTTCGACTGTGCATTAAACTAAAGTAGTAGTTGGCGCGATTTTCCAATCGTGTTATTCCGAAAAGATACAGTATCTTTTACAAACCGCAGATCAAAATTGATATGCTTATCTGTTTTTTTGTTATGCGCAGCAACGATTTAATCGCATTCGCTTGGGACTACGGATCCAGCACGTCACACAGTCACACACTGCTGCTCAAACCAACGGCATATTGCATTGTTGCCAGACTGAATTCTATTCAAAATACTAAAACACACCATTAATTTCGCAAAATCAGCCCCCAGGATGGCAATGACGGAATCATGCACGGTTCTCCAGCAACACAGGACCATTATCATCAAACCGCACCCTGACTTCTGCATCGCCTTGCCACTGATGATCAGTCGCTTCACTGGTACAAAACAAAACACCACTTCCCGTGCGAACTTTATACTCTATGCGATCACCCACATAAGTCGCTTTATCAATTACCCCTGGCATTGACCGACCATCCGCTTCATCACCAGACTGCAGTATTATTCTATTGGGTCTGACGGCAACTTTTGCACGACCCGCAGATAACCCCCGGGCATCCAGACTAAGAATAAAATTGCCAACATGCACCGTGGCTACACCATCAGTAACATCACTGATTTCTGCATCGATAATATTCGCCTCACCGATAAAATCGGCCACAAATTCGCTTGCCGGCTGTTCGTATAATTCTCGCGGGGTACCGACCTGCGCTATCATTGCGTTTTTCATGACTATAATACGATCGGAAACAGCTAATGCTTCCTCCTGATCGTGGGTGACATAGACAACGGTTAACTGTAAACGTTGTTGTATCTCTCGAATATCATCCCGAACCTGACGTCGTAACTTCGCGTCCAGATTAGACAATGGTTCGTCAAACAACAGCACCTGGGGTTCCAGCACCAACGCTCTTGCCACAGCGACCCGTTGTTGCTGACCACCGGACAATTCACTGGGCAACCTGCTGCCATAGCCTTTAAGGCCTATCAGATCAAGACCGTATTCTGCACGCTCGACACTTGCTTTTTTACTCTTTCCAGACGCTTGTAATCCATAACAGACATTCTCCAGCACCGTCATGTGAGGAAACAATGCATAGGACTGAAATACCATAGACACATCGCGGTCAGTGGCCGGAAGCTGTGTAACATCCCGCCCACCAATGAGTATCTGTCCGGCTGAAGCCATTTCCAGACCGGCGATCATTCTCAGTGTGGTGGTTTTACCACAACCGGACGGACCCAGCAGAGTGACTAGTTCACCGGCCTCTATATGCAGTGAAACATTGTCCACTGCTGTTACCTCGGTACCGTAGCGCTTGGAAACCGATCTGAATTCAACAGAGGCAGCACGAGTCTGGAGTTCGCTTTGGTTCATGGTGTCAACCAACGTTGGTTCGGGACTGGGCGAAAGGACGGGAAGTCTGGTTACGACCCACCAGCAACTGGAATAACACTATTGCTGTAAGCATGGTAAAGATAAGCACCGTCGAATAGGCAATGGCGATGCCATAGTCATTGTTCTCTACCCGACCAATGATATAGCTGGTGGCCATATTGTATTCGGCACTGACCAGAAAGATCACCGCACTGATCGCTGTCATTGCACGTACAAAACTGAACACAAGTGCCGCTAGTATTGCCGGTCGCATCAATGGCAGAATAACTTTTCGGAATGTACGCCAGGTACTTGCTCCGAGTGTTAAAGAGGCCTCATCAAGGCTTTTATCAAGCTGTGACATTGACGCTATCCCGGCCCTGACGCCCACTGGCATGTTCCGGAACACGAAGCTTATGATCAATATGATTCCGGTGCCGGTCAGCTCAAGCGGTGGCACGTTAAACGCCAGTATGTAGCTTACCCCGACAACGGTGCCGGGGATCGCAAAGCTCAACATGGTGCCAAACTCAAACCAGTTTTTCCCATGGAACTGTTGTCGCACCAGCAGATAGGCTGTGATAAGACCGACCATTGCAGTAAGTGGCGCGGCGGCGGCGGCGATTTTAAGCGTGGTAAAAAAAGAATCCCATGCAGCGCCCTTGAAATGAATACCAAATTCATTGTAGCCGACGGCAAATGTAGTGATGTAGTGCTTAAAGGTGAGCGTGTGATTTAAGCCCCAGGTCTCTACAAAACCTCCATAGATAATCATACTGTAAACAGTCACAGTAAATACCACCCAGACTGTAGCGATGGTATAACACGGCCATAAAATTCTTTTTGGCATCAGTGTATGACTGCCACCATCGCCCTTACCGGTTTTGGTGATATATGACTTACGCCCCAGCCAGCGTCGCTGAGCATAAAAAGCGGTTAGCGTAAACATCAACAGAACTATCGCAAGCACCGCCGCCCTGCCCTGATCATTCTGTGCACCGACAATTGCAAAAAAGATTTCAGTGGATAGCACATCGTAGTTACCACCCAGCACCAGCGGGTTGCCGAAGTCCGCCATGCTCTCTATAAACCCAAGTAAAAACGCGTTGGCAAGGCCAGGTCTTATTAACGGAAAAGTCACGGTCTTAAAGGTATACCAGCGACTGGCACGCAGGGTTTGTGATGCCTCTTCCATTGAAGGGCTGACGCCTTCTACCACACCGATAAGCACCAGAAAAGCAATGGGAGTAAACGACAACATTTGCGCGATCATAATGCCCGGCAGCCCGTAAACCCAGCGAGTTGGTTGCAGGTCCAGTACACCGGCTACCCATTGCGTGACGCTCCCGGACAAGCCGAACAGCAGAATTATCGCCAGACCGATTACAAACGGCGGCGTAATAATAGGCAGTACAGTCAGCGCGCGCAGCCAATTGCCGTAGCGAAAGCCGGATCGAGTAGCCACCAGTGCAAACACCAAACCCAATAGCGTGGTTGCCGCGCCGACAATCACCGCGAGAAACAATGAGTTCCATGCCACACCACAACCGCGGTTCTCGGTCAGGCAGCCAAGACCCCATATTTTATTTTCAGAAAACTTGCTGATAAAGACCGAAACAGAATACACACCATCATTGTCGCGCAACGCGCTCGACAACATTTGCGCAATCGGAAAAAAAATAAAGATCGCCACGATAGCAATTATAAAACCGATGGCACCGACAACAAAGATATCGCCATTGATGTAGCCACGTGATGCAATGCCGGTTGTCAGGTAAAATAAAAACGTTGCTGACAATAAAACCGCACCGTAGCCAAACCCGAATTGCCGGTCCCCCAGATCTCCGAACAGTGTCGCCATCCACTGAGCGTTAAAGCCGCGGATACCAATAGAAAATCCCTGCGCGAATAAATAGAACAGACCGCTGGCCCCCGCCACAATTAGCAGGGTCGAAAACAAACGGCTGGATTGCCGCTTGAGGACAAACAACGGTAACAGCAGCGGAAGAATCAGAGGCGCTAACCAGATTTTCTCTCCCTGAGAAATAAGGAAAGCTGCCGGTGCATAGTCAGTGTCGAAGGGATAGCCATCGAGCCATTCAAAACTGAAGAAGCCATCTTCAAGAATGTACCATGGCGCTAAGAAATAACCGGCGAAACCAATAAGCAGCCACAACATAACCACGCGGCCGGCACGGGTGCCGGATTGTACATCGGCTGAGGTAACTAACAATTGTTTGCGGAGTCCGGAAATAGAAGTGACGAAAGATTACCGGCGATGTGCATTGCACACCACCGGCTCAACAGCTTTAACGTGGAAGCGTAGACACTTCGTCGTCCCACTTCTTTAGCAGACGCTTACGCTCTGCTGAAGACCCATACTTTTTGAAGTCATAGTCGATCAGCTTGATCGATGCGAGGTCAGGTGCCTGAGGTGAACTTTCGGCAGCTTTGTTGGACATGACCTGAAACGCCTTGACTTCAAGTGAACGGGACTGAACATCCGCAGTCAACGCCCAGTCATAAAACTTTTTAGCGTTTTCAAGGTTACGACCATCTTTAATCAGACTCATGGAACCGATCTCGTAGCCGGTGCCTTCACAAGGCGCGACAACTTTAATCGGGAAACCCGACACAGCCTGCTTTACTGCATCGTGCATAAACACAATACCGATCGTGTTTTCACCACGAGCAGCTGCCTTAATGGGGGCAGAGCCGGACTTGGTGTACTGGTTAATGTTCTTGTGCAGGCCCTTCATAAATTCAAAGCCCTCGTCTTCACCGAACAATTGCACAATAGTCGCCAGTGTGGTGTATGCCGTACCTGAAGAATTGGGGTTCGCCATTTGCACATGGCCCTTGTACTCGGGTTTCAACAAATCTTCCCAACAAGCGGGCACAGGCAGATTGTTGGCCTTGAGAATTTCTTCATTATAGCCATAACCCAACGCGCCGGAGTAAATACCAATGGTCTTGTTGCCGGCAGACTCAGATTGACTAATGGACCAGTCGTTCAGTTCGGCACGCATGGGGGATTCGTAGGCTACAGTCAGCCCGTCTTCCGCCGCCTGCAAGTGCGGATCACCGGTACCGCCCCACCACACATCGCCTTTCGGATTACTGGCCTCTGCCTTGATTTGCGCCAGAGTCTCACCCGAACTTTTGCGAGTCATGGCGACTTTGATACCGGTGGCTTCTTCAAAGCCCTTTGCCATCAGCTGGCACCAGTCTTCCTGCGCACTGCAATAGTACGTGAGTTTTTCAGCAGCAATGCCGTGCGACACGGAGCCGAGCAGCGCAATACCCACTGCCGCGGCGATATTATTTGACTTCTTCACAGATTATTCCTCCTCGGGATAACGCCCCCGAATTGTGGGGTGCGACCCCTATAGGTTGCGCCGAAGAGCGCCCATTATCAAGTGAAAAAATCTACCTGCGCTGATCAAAATCGCCCGGAAGCGCTAGCCTGTATTACTCATGAGGATTCGGCGACCAGAGTCAATAGCGCTAAGCAGGTCGCCCTATCGCCTGAGAAGCGTGGCCCGCCACTAGGCATGTGGATCGGGTGAGATGTGACGCGCTATTGGCTCTGGCGTCGAATAGACAGTCTGTCATTTGAGGGTTGACCATTTATTCACTGCAAACACTATAAATAAAGACATAAAAGCCTATTTCGCCAGCCACCTCATGAATAATGCGGGCTAGGAGTCTGCGCGGTAGAAACTCTGCTACTGCGAACGCGCCCTGACGGTGAGTTTTTATCGATAATTTTCGTTACGTACGAATGACTATGCGCCTCAAATGATCGTAAAAACGCCCTCGCCATGGCACATTCTCGCTACGCAGACTTCTACCGCGCAGACTCCTAGTCGCCACCATGAATTTTCGATTTCTCAGCAAGGTGTTCCCTCCACGCCACAAATAGCCCGGCGCCCGCAATTAACAACAAGCCCATCACCGTAGAAAATTGAGGGATATCAGCAAACAGAATCACACCCCAGGCAGTGGCAAATAACAGGTAACTATAGTCAAAGGGGGCGAGAAAAGACGAATCTGCACTCTGATAGGCCTTGCTCAAACAGAGGTTTCCTATCGTGTTTAACAATGAGCAACTCAAAATCACCAGCACCACTATCAATACAAGAGGTTCATTGACAGTCAGTAAAAAGGGATACTGCAGTCGCTGCGCATCAGAGACCGGCAACCACGGTACCAGATACATCCCCGCCAGACCGACCGTGGCGATAGTGATATTGGCAAACAGAACCAGTGCCAGTGGTGATTCATCACGACAGAACCTGCGAGTTGTCACCACGAACATTGCGTAACAAAAACCGGCACCTACCGGCATCAACGCCATTAGAGAATAGTCTTGCGCGTCAGGCCTAAGGACCAGCAATGTGCCAGCGAAGCCTGCAATAATCGCAAAGATTCGGCGCGGACCTACCGACTCGCCAAGCAACATTCCAAACAAACCGACAAACAAGGGAAAGGTATACAAACCACCGGCCATTTGAGCCAGCGAAAGAAAAGGTGCCCCGCCGAAGAACAGTGTCAGCGCTCCGACCTGAAAAACCGAACGCATGACCACAATGCCGACACGTTTCGGCCTGAGAGTTGAAGCCGGCATAAGGCGTTTTAAAATTGTCCATACGAAAAAAATATTCACCAACGCTCTAAAAGATTGCAATTGCCAAAGCGTGGTTTTATCGCTGGCCATTTTAATGAGTGCATCCTGTAGCGACAGACACAGTAATCCACACAGCATAACGGTTACTGCCAGACGAGGGTTATCATCATTGGAATTTTGAAACAAATGATTAAGCACAATAGACGCTCATCAGCACGACATCCTTCGGCCATCGGAATTGGTTTTTTCCGCCATCAGTTCTTGTAACACATAAACCAGTGGCCACAGAGGATATTTAAAGCGCTCGATACAGAACCCGGGCCAACCATCCGGGTCGCGGCAACAGAGGCTCATTCCGGACGGGACAAATAATAAGTTACCGAGCTCACGGCAGGCGACAGAAATCACTTGCAACAGTCAATCTGCACCAATAACACTATTGGTCATTTGCAGCTTTATGGCGTACTGTGCAACGCGCCGGCCGAGGTACGTTGCCGTCGCCAGATCATCTCCATGTACAGTGTCATCCGGTGTATGAGCAACCACTCCCAGCTGGCACCCCAGCCTGTTGACGCCGTGGTCTTTGTAGCCGGTGGCGCTGTCCAGTCCAATCCAGAACATCCCCTGCTGACTTGCCAGGGTAATGAGATACTGCAACGTGCTGGATTGATCACCGTTAAATGAACTGCCACAGGTAAAACCTGCGGCAATTTTTCCAGCCCATTCCTGTTCACACCAAAGCTCACTGGTTGCATCTATAAAAGCTTTCAGCTGCGCAGACACTCCACCCATGTAAGTTGGTGTACCGAAAACAATGCCATCGCAGGCAGTCAATGTGGTTAACAGATCCTGATTTTCAAATCGCCCTTCGACTATTTCATGGCCGGCAATCCGGTGTTCGATTACGCTCACATTGCTTATAGACTCAAGCCCGGACATCAGCGCTTCCGCAAGCTTACCAGTGGCACCGGTTTCGGAAAAATATACAACTGCGATTTGAATCAACTCATACTCCGCAATTTTCGGTTTAAAAACCTGCGACAGACGGCATCTCAGGCGGTAATCAAAGTGTAGCGTGACTGATAGGGTTATACAGCTGCGATTGCAGACATCCGGTTTTTAGCATTAGCGCCGTATCAGAATCAGGGAGCAAGCTACAGCAGTCTGGCAGATTCACAATATCAGGTTAAGCCCCACCAATAGCAGTGGTTTGAATAAATACGTTACTGGCAAGACGCGCAAATACCTATCGGGCTAGCCTGCATCACAACGGCGCGATGGCCAGACACAGTGAAAATCCCTGACAAGCCGACCACCACTCCAGATATCACGGTTTGACACACTATATGACGTCGATTCTTTTCATCAGACCACGCTGATTGAGCGTTTTACGACCCCGGTTTCGTCGGTTTCTTTTTTAAAGACAACCACATTTTATAGTTTTTTCAAATACTTAAACCCACCTGAATGGGGAAAAACTAACCAGACCAGAGCCATTACACAAAAGTTCGGGGTAATTCTTGACAAAATTATTCGTCATGACATAATGAACATAACGTCATGACACATTAATTGCATACACCGTTAAGGCCACACCCGAATTTCACAACAATTTCCCGGAGTACAGGAAAATGAATCTACCCAAACAAAAGACACCCGGCACCACATTCCGAAAGCTATCACTCGCCGCTGCTATCTCCTCCGGCTTGCTTGTTACCGCATGTGGCGGCTCCGGAACCGACGCTGAGAACTTGCTATTAAACGACGGAGCATCACTGGATTCAGATGTCTCGGTAAGAGTTGATCTGCCCGCCCGCATCACCGCTTTGAGTGAAGACATTATTGTTCAGGGCACGGTCAGCGGGCTGACAAGTAATCTGAGCTCATCATCTACTCAGGAATACCGCGGCAGCTACCAGCTTCCGTTTAATGTCGAGCATACTATTCACCTGTCTGTCAGAAGGCAGAGCGATAACCTTCTATTAGGTACCGCACAACAGAAAATACTTGTCTCCAACACCCAGGCATCGGTCTACTTTCCCGAAAACCAGATAAACGTCGATATCGATTCGGACGGTGATGGTTTCAGCAATATAAGAGAAATTGAAGACGGATCAGATCCATCAGGGCGCAACGGTGACTATGACAATGATGGCACTCCAGACTCTGTAGACACCGATGACGACAACGACGGCGTTGCAGATGCCAATGACGCGTTTCCCTACAATGCTAATGAATCGGTAGACACCGACCTTGACGGCACTGGCAACAACAGTGACCCGGATGACGACAACGACGGCGTTGACGATAACCTTGACCGTTTCCCGCGCAACAGTGCTGAATGGGTCGATACCGATGGCGACGGAATCGGTAACAATGCAGACACCGATGACGACAACGACGGCATTTCAGACGCCAATGACATCAACCCCCTGGATGCACAAAGTGCTTTCGATACTGACGGCGACGGGATCGGTGATGCAATAGACACTGACGATGACAACGACGGAGTTAACGACATCAACGATCGCTTTCCTCTCGACGATTCAGAAAGCCTTGATACAGACAACGATGGTATTGGCAATAACGCCGACACTGACGACGACAACGACGACACCCATGATCTGGCCGATCCACAGCCGCTAAATGCAAATATCACCGGACGGGAAGACGCCGATGGTGACGGCGTACCTGACATCGACGACGCATTTCCATCGGACCCCAACGAATTCAACGACCAGGACAACGACGGCATCGGCAACAATGCCGACCTCGATGACGACGGTAACGGTATACCGGATGATCAGGAAGATGCACTCGTTGTTATCCCACGTACCAACAACCCTCCCACGCTCGACGGTGTCTATGGCTGGAGAGAATGGCGTGCCGCGCAACGCTGTGACAACAAAGGTAACTATCTGGGTGTTAGCCACCTGCTTATCGATAAGAATGGCGATGAAATAGAGCAAAACTATTACTGGGGGAACAACAACTGGCGTGCTATGCACGACGGCACCTACATATACATACTGGTCACCGTCTACAACGAGCCGTTCTACGAACTGGAAAGTGATTCAACCGATGCCTGGCAGGATGATTCAGTTGAACTATTTTTCGATATCGGCAACGAACAAGCATCGAGCTATGACAGCAATGATTATCAAAAAGTCTATACCTACGCTGGCGACTCCAACGCTGGCAGCAGCTCGGCCGCAAGCATGGTCACTACATTCGCGACCAATGAGGAGAATCGTTTTGGTGATGCGACTCTGTCCTACTATGAGATTCGCGTAAAAATGAGCTCGATCAACATGCCAATAGGCACCGAGTTCGGCTTTGATGTACATATCAATGACGACGACGATGGTGGAGATCGTGATACTAAATGGGGTTGGTATGCTCCGTCCGGCAGTGACGACAGCTGGTTCAACCCATCATTATTCGGTCAGGCAATCCTTGCGCCGACCGTTGGCTACTACGACTAACAGAGATTTGTGTTTCCCCGTCGGCATTATGGGGGCTTTTTGCCCCCTTTTTTTATGGACCGGCAGCTGTTTGATCTATCTTCTACGAAACTCACAGCAAAGACAGCTTACAAACATATAGCTAGTGCCCATCCAGAAACAAGTGCTACTACGGACCACTCATGCACGCAATCTTTCGCCGACCACATGTAGTTACTTATGAATGACTAAGCGCCCACATGTGGTAGGCAAAATCTCACGCACCTGAGTGATCCTCGCTACGCCCTGTTTCTGGACGGGCACTAGCTACAGCCCGGCTCAATAATCACCCGACTGTTAATGCACCACCATTATCGGATGGCAGGATGCCTAGAATCAAAGGAACAGCACTCTTTACCCAGTCTGCAGGCTTTGTGAAACTTGCCGCCTGATCACCAAAACAGCTGGACAACATATCGGTGTGAATAATGCCCGGGTTCAATGCCACTGAGACCATACCGCGAGCATTAGTTGCGGTAAAATCAGCCGCCAGCGCCTGACTCAATCCTTCAATTGCCCATTTACTTGCGCAATAGGGTGCAACATCAGAGGAAACACTTCGGCCCCAGCCACTGCTGAAATTCACAAACACCCCGCCGCCGTTTTTTATCATAGCAGGGCAAAACTGCTGTATCACGTGATACACCCCTTTGATATTCACATCGACAACATTTGCGAACTCTTCTGCAGGAACTTGCCACAACGGCGCATTGCGATTAATAACACCGGCATTGTTCACCACTATATCGGGAACACCTACATGTTCAAGAACATGCACAGCCCACCCACTCACCGAAGTTAAATCAGCCGTGTCTGCAACCGTAAAACTATGATCAGGATAAAGAACAGCAAGCTCAGCTATTTTACTTTCGCTTCGACCAATGCCGATCACTGTATGTCCCGATGCAATAAAACCGTCCACCATTGCCCGACCCAGACCGCGTGTCACTCCGGTTACCACAATAATTTTTTTAGCCAAAAGAACTACCCGCCATGAGCTCAATGTTGCAAAGTGTGTTCACGCCGTCCGGCCTCAGCGAATGGTGCGCCTATCGACAACGCGCCGGACGATACTTTGACGGCACCGTACCACGATCACAAAGCCACTTCACGTTGTTGGCCGCAACTGAAGGATAAAAAATGATGGTATAGCGACCCATCAATGCCGGTAAAATCGACACCCGCCAGCAAACTCAATTCTGCGCTTTACTTGCAATACCAGACAGGTATCTCCAATTAAGTTGCCATATCAATTAACACTTGGTATAACCAACTTCAGCATCAGATACATCACATTAATCATGCATCAACCAGCTTTAACAAAAGGGCCTGATCAGGACTGGCGCTCCACAGATTCAATAACACGAATCGTGTTTACCAGCAGCCCGCTCATGTGTTTATTGCCGCGCTGCGGTGTAGCTGCCCGGCCTTTCCTGGATATTGCGCAACCCTCCGATTCATCACAAGGTAACTGTCGTGCAACTATTCTCCCGGGCTATTCAAGGCACCATTACCTTCTTTCATCATAACCACTGCCATGATGACTCAACCTACAAACCAACATGCCACTTGATGCTACAAATATTGCACAACACATCGACGAGATTGTACTGGTCGGAAAGATTGCAGGCAGAACCATACTCGAGCTCTACGCCCCTGATATAGCCGTCACTCAAAAAATTGATGAAACCCCTATAACTGCTGCCGATCTTGCAGCAAATCAGGTTATTATCAGCCAACTGAATACACTCAATCCAAACCTGCCTGTACTAACTGAAGAGACCTGCACCATTCCCTTTGCCAGCCGTAGCAAATGGAATACCTACTGGCTGGTGGACCCCTTAGACGGCACCAGAGAATTTATAAAACAAAATGGTGAATTCAGCGTCAATATAGCGTTGATACACAACGGGTCACCGATAGCTGGCGTGGTACACGCACCTGTGCTGGATATTACTTACTGGGCAACCCGTGGCAAAGGTGCATGGAAAATGGTCGGAGACAGTCCCCCCAGAAAAATCCAGGTACGCACTACGCCTGACACCTGCATCACAGTAGCACGCAGCTGGGCACCTGTTGGCGGGGAGCAATTACAACTCTTCCTGAAAAACCTGGGTAAGCACAAAGAACTGCGCATGGGCGGCGCGCTGAAATCATGTCTGGTGGCAGAAGGCCGGGCAGATATCTACCCGCGCCTTGGGCCCACCGGCGAATGGGACACCGCAGCGGCACAGTGCATAGTGGAAGAAGCCGGCGGACACCTCACAGACACCAACATGCAACCCCTTCGCTACAACACAAAAGATTCACTGTTAAACCCTCACTTTTTCGTCTTTGGCGCCGGTGATCGGGATTGGTCAGATTATTTAAACAGCGCGGCCTGAAATACGCTGTCGACAACACCTGGCCTCAAACCCGGCTGGCTACCTCAAGCAACTCAGCCTGCGCCTCCTGAAACGACTTACCACTGGTGTCTATCATCGTATCGGCTCTGGCATAGAGCGCTTCCCGACTAACAAGAATGGATTTTAGTTCTTCCATTGCCGCAGGGTTACCGGCCATTGGCCTGTCATCGCCCTGCTGCAACACCCTGTGCATATGTTCTTCAGGTGAAGCCTTTAACCACACGGTGTGAAAGTTAGACAGCAACAGTTCATAAGTGTCTGGCTCGGACACAATACCTCCGGCCACTGCAAGGACGGCAGAATCGATCGACTGAAAAACTCTCTGCAGGGCCTGCCGTTCCAGCTTGCGATACCCTTCCTGCCCATATAGATTCATGACTTCCGCCACTGACAGGCCCGATAGTTGTTCAATCTCGCGATTCAACTCAATAAAGGGCAGATTTAATAATTCACTGACAGACCTGCCCAGTGTAGATTTCCCGGCCCCTCGTAATCCAATTAAACACACACGCCGTTGTTTGTTAGTGATCGTATTATTTTTATCTAAAAGCGATAGCACCTGCTGCCGGGTTTTCGAATCTGCTGCATCAAATCGCTGCTGAAGATTACTGCCGCCGCATTCTTTAGCGGCGACAAGAAACCATTCCAGTGGATATTCCAGCGCGCCGGCCACTTTATACAAAAGAGCAATGGATATATTGCCACCGCCGTTTTCCAGCAACGCCAGGTACCGTTGCGACACACCCGAACGTTCTGACAACACTCGCCGTGAGATACCTCGTTCCTTACGTGCAACGCGCACGCGGGCACCCACTTTTGTCACAAAAAGATCAATAGCTTCCTGATCGGAATTGCTTGCAGCCACTGCTGTTTTATCGACAGCCATTAAATCGACTGATTCCACGCAACCACAGATGGTTTAATAAGTCTCGACATGGTATCTGCCATCTTCACGCATAGAATCGCGTAAGGTGTGCCAGTCTTTGTCTATTTTAATAGCGATCTCACTGAGTGCCTGCTCCACTCCCTCTTCCATCGCCTTAAGGCCGCAAATATAAAGATGACAACCAGGGTCAACAATAAGTTGTGCAATTGAGTCCGCATTTTTTTTCAACTCATGCTGTACATAGCGCTTGCTTTCACCCGGCATCCGGCTGAACACCAGGTGTTTTTGCAATACATCCTGCGGCACCTTATTTAATGGACCAAAGTAGGGAAGCTCTTGAGGGGATCTGGCACCGAATACCAACACCATGCCTCCAGCCGCTGTGGCACCGGTTCGTAATCTTTGCATGGTAAAGGCCCGAAAAGGTGCCGAGCCTGTCCCTGTACAAATCATCAGAAGCCTGGCGCTGGATTCATTCGGCAGCAGAAATGTAGAGCCAAACGGACCAGTCACCTGTACTTTATCGCCTTTTTCAAGATCGCAGATGTAATTTGAACATACCCCGGACTCATCTCTTTTAACCGTCAGTGACAGGTTATTATAATGCTGCCGCTCACCATCCCTGGGGCTTGAGATAGAATACAACCTCGGCAGATAAGCCTTGCCATTCTTGTCATTGCCCGGGGCTATGATGCCCACACTCTGCCCTTCAAGCACCGGGAAGGTCAACGCACCCATATCAAGAATTATATGCCGTACATCGCTGTCTGATTTCCCATCTGTCAATCGATAGTTGCCCGTCACCGTGGCAGTCGCCGGCCTGGACATCGTGTACAAATTAATGGCCGGTTTCGATGCCGATGCAGGTGCCTTAGCCGCGCCGCCAGCACCGGCATGTGCCTGTTCCAGCAGTGCTGCGATATCATCGTCCAATGCTTCCAATGTAACATTGGTATCAGTGTCTGGAAATTCCTGCTGCTCTGGAAGATCCTCCCAACCCAGTTGTTCATCAACACTGTAGGGAGCGGTAACTACACGCCAGTTATCAATGGACCCGGTCGGGCACACAGGTATACAGTCCATACAAAAATTGCACTTATCATGATCCACCACCACGTTGTTGTCATCGTGGGTAATGGCCTCAATAGGACAAGTCGCCTCACAGGTATAACAACGGATACAGATTTCCGGATCAATCAAATGTTGCTTCGAGGGTTTAGTCATTATTCAACACCAGAACTTTCATATGACATCACATCAAGCCATGTGCAACTTAACGTATTCAAAGTCACCCGGCTTATTGTCAATACCCACTTTCGGCGGTGAGATCCAGCCGGCATATTCACCCGCCCTCGATTCGGGAATCATCAGTGATTTTATAAAATCCCCGTCAGCGTCAGACGGTAACCATTCACCCTTATTTTTATCGTATTCCTGCTGACTGATAAAATTCCCTTCAGGATCTATTGTGCTGCCTGCAAACACACCAATCTGTCGATGAAACCCCGTGTGCGGAAGCTTTAGTTCAAACTTGAAACCAGCTTTTGCAATAATTTTGTTCCATCGCCCGATACCGCCGGAAGCATCCTTGGTATAGTCGTCACGCAGACGCATATTTATGGCGGTAAGTGCCGGAGTGTCTTCCAGAATAATCTGATCACCTTCAAGACGGGTTACTGGATAGGTCGCATCGCGCAGCTTGTGGTCATCGTCTATACGATGTTCATTGTAACGACCTTTAATACCCGCATTAAAGGCATTAGCCGCATTGGTAGATACCTCCTGACCAAATAAATCGAGAGACAGCGTATAGTGTAGATTGAGCTTTTTCTGAATAGTAGGAAGATCAATGACGCCCAGCGCACGGACTTTATCAATATCGTATACGTCATCAATACCGGCCTGCTGCATTGCTTCACAGGTACGCTGTATAACACGACCGACTCCTGTTTCACCAACAAACATATGATGTGCTTCTTCGGTCAGCATAAATCGACAGGTACGTGACAGCGGGTCAAACCCTGACTGCGCCAGACTTTCAAGCTGCATCTTTCCATCGCGGTCTGTAAAGTAGGTAAACATGAAAAACGACAGCCAGTCCGGAGTCTCTTCATTGAAGGCACCAAGCATACGCGGCGCTTCATCGGAGCCGGACGAGCGCCTGAGCAGGTCGTCGGCTTCTTCGCGCCCGTCTGCCCCGAAGTACTTGTGCAACAGATAAACCATTGCCCAGAAATGTCGGCCTTCCTCAACGTTTATTTGAAACAGGTTACGCATGTCATACAGAGAAGGAGCAGTCATGCCCAGGAAACGTTGTTGCTCAACAGAAGCCGGTTCGGTATCACCCTGAATAACAATCAGGCGTCGCAGCATTGAACGGTACTCACCGGGCACTTCCTGCCAGGCAGTTTCACCGGCGTGCTCACCGCAAGGTATCTTTCTATCGTCAACCTGTGGGGCGAGTAAAATGCCCCAGCGGTACTCAGGCATTTTTACATAATCAAATCGGGTCCAGCCTTTTGGATCGACACTGACTGCGGTGCGTAAATACACCAGGCTATCCTGGAAATTTTTTGGAATAAGATCATTCCACCAGCTGATGTATCCCGGATGCCACTTCTCCAGTGCCTTCAGCACACGTCTGTCGCCTGACAAGCCAACGTTGTTAGGTATCAAAGAGTCGTAGTCGACATCTATCGAGTTAGCCATTGCATTACCTTTTTAGTAGACACTGGAGGTTAAAGTTCTGTGTGAAATCACACACGGTGTTTATCGTATACAGCGCGATTGCCACTGCCGTAACTTTGCAACGCGCCTTGTTCACCGACTGCGTTGGGACGCTGGAATATCCAGTTCTGCCAGGCGGTCAGCCTGCCGAATATTTTAGTCTCCATGGTTTCAGGCCCGGCGAATCGCAAATTGGCTTCCATGCCGGTCATTGCATCAGGTGAAAAACTGCCGCGCTCCTCAAGGAAAATTCGAATCTCATCCTGCCAGTCAATATCATCATAGGTGAACGTGACCAGCCCGTGTTGACTGGCATCAGCGGCCAGCAGAGGTTGACCTTTATGTTTCTCGAGAGTTGCCAGCTGTTCTGGCTCACCGAGGAAGCGGGTTTGCAATCGCGTTAAATCATTAGACATAGTCAGCATAGAAAAATTGCTATCGCTTAAGGTAATGGTTGCCAGTGGTCGATTATCGTTCTCAAAGTCATCTTCCATCATGTAGGAACGATCAACGGAAAAAAGTATTTCCGCTAACACACCGGCAAAACATGATCCATGCTCCAGCAAAGCCACCAGAGAACGCGAGGTAAGATCAATGCGCTTTAACACTCGCTTCCAGTACAACAATATTTCACGAGACAACCAATCTGATTTGAAATTATCGAGCAGTAGTTTTTCATGTTGCAGCACTAACTCAGAATCACCTTCCGTCTTAAAGACCAAAACGCCCAGATCAGTTTCATTAAAACGAAGGTGCAATATAGCGTCGTCAAGTTCACGCGCCAGCCGCAACATCCAGCCCTGTGCCCCCGCCTGATGCAACGCTGCTATATTATCCGGCGCTGGCTGATCGGGACCTTTAATCGTTATTGTGGCAATGCCTTTATCGCGCTCAAGAGACACCGCAACCAGAGAATAATCAACTGACAGATCATCGGTAAACGTTCTGGTAAGAGGAGGCAGAGCAACCGCGACAGGATCGCCAGCGTTGCGACCGGCAACTTCAGCGGCTGCAATTGCCTGCGCCTTGTCAGCTACAAAATCATCAAACTTGCTATTGGCTATCACCTCATCGACAAGACGCCACTGCCTGGCACGCGCACCTTTAACCCCTTCTTCAAGTGAACAAAAGACATCGGCGCGGTCGCGTCGTACCTTGCGCTTATCAGTTACTCTGGTCAGGCCTCCGGTGCCGGGCAACACTGCCAGCAGAGGAACCTCCGGCAATGCAACGGCACTTGAACTGTCGTCAGTTAAATAGATTTCTTCACACGCCAGTGCAATTTCATATCCACCGCCAGCGCACGCACCACGAACAGCGGCCAAGTAGTGCTGACCCGATTCATCTGCCGCAGCTTCAAGCGTATTGCGGGTTTCATTAGTAAACTTGCAGAAATTGACCTTGTGCGCGTGAGAAGCACCACCGAGCATGCGTATGTTGGCACCGGCACAGAACACCTTGTCCTTACCCGACCTCAGGACTACTGCGGCAATTTCGGGGTGCTCGAATCGTAAGCGCTGCACAATATCAGCAAGTTCAATATCAACACCCAGGTCGTACGAATTGAGCTTTAGCTCATATCCTTCAAACAAACCAGCGTTTTCATCAACATCCATGTAGAGATTTGCCACTGGGCCGCTGAAGTCCAGCCGCCAGTGCCGGTAGCTCAAAGGATCGGTCTGAAAATCAATCACTACGGCATAGCCTCCAGGGAATTTAACGCGGGCGACCCAAGTCACCAGACCGACAGATTACCTTATTTTGTGCACAATATTGGACTAATATTGCAGAATTTAGTGACTCCGTAGCTAAATTGCTGCTGTTTTATGCATTATATTGCAGCTATTGATACGAGATTGAGGCATCCGGCGTCGGCGATCTCGAGGCCAGAAGCTTCAGCTCATCAAATTGCAGCCCCATCAACACCCCATCAGCTTCGGGAAAGGCTCGATCAAAACACTCACTGGCGAGCAACAACAGCCTCTTCACAGCAGAATCCCGCTGCATGTTGGATTTAAGTGCGGCATTAGTCAGGTGAATTACCCCCTGCAATAAAAAACGCTCACGACTATTAGGCGGCGAGTTAAGCCACACAGCTTCAAGTACTTCATGGCACTCCCAGTAGTAGCCGTGGTTAAAGAGCTCCAGACCAAACAGCCAGACACGATTGATTGCCGCTGTATCATTAGAGGTTGTGCCCGGCGCAAGAGCGGCTATCGACTCCAGGTAACCATCAACGGGTCGCGCGTTTCGACCGGGCACATGTTTGTGCAACGGCAGCTGAAGGTTTTCAAGATCGACAGCGCACATGACCTTAAGCTTCGGCAACAGAACCGGTACTTTCCGTCTGCCACAGCCGTTGATTGAATTCAGCAATTGCCGCCAGTGTTTCCTGCGGCTTTTGAAGATGTGGTGAATGATGGCAATCTTTTATCAGTTCAATTTCCACCGGACAATAAGAGCGCTTTTCTATGGCTTCCAATTGCCGGTAAGAACCGTATTGATCCTGATCACCCTGAATCGCCAGCACCGGAACGCGCCAGTATTCAATACTGTCAGAGATGTCCCAGCAGGTAAATTCTGGATTGAGCCAGACGTCATTCCAGCCATAAAAAGCATTCGCTACGTGGTTATGGTACTTCGCCAGTCTGGTGCGTAAGTCACCATGCTCAAACTCGTGCCGCGCATCAGCAATCGCCTTTAATTGCAGCGGTTCTGTGAAAAAGTGCGGCGCCAGCAATATCAATGCACGCACACGGTGATCTGTCACCGAGGCCGGATACAACGCAGCTATCGATGCTCCATCACTATGGCCAAGCAGGATACCCCGGTTAAATCCAATGTGATCAAGCACACGGGGCAATACGTTTACCGCTTCAAGTGTCATGTAATCCAGGGGTCGCGGCAGCGCCACCGCATCTGATTGACCATAGGCCGACCGGGAGTACACAAAGACTCCACAACCTGTCGCCTGAGACAACAGGTTTGGAAATTCCCGCCACAGCGCACTACAACCCAGACCCTCGTGCAACAGAACGATGGTTGGAGCTGACGCAGGTGATGGGCCATAACAATTGGATTCAAGAGCGCAATTGTTGATGACGATATGTGCGGTTCGCCCGACCTGCCACATGAAGCCGCTCATTAGTCTTCAGCTTCCTGATCGTTTTCAAAGATAACCGCAGACAAATCAGTGGCAGCCTGACGCAGTCTGTCTACATGACCACGTGCCTGCTCCAGACTCAGCCGCGCTGACGGTCCATGCACCGCCAGACTCGACATCATCTGACCGTCTGAATTCAAAATCGGTACGGCAACAGCAACCATGCCATGGATAAATTCCTGATTATCTTCTGCATAACCCTTAGAGCGGATTTTTTTTATCTCTGCTATTAACCTGTCCGGTTCCGTTATGGTGTTGACTGTGTTGGCCTGAAGATGAGCCGCATTGATCATGCGCTTGAGTTTCGAAGGCGACAAAGTACTTAAATACAACTTACCACTTGCCGTGCAAAAAAACGGTACCGTCGATCCTATGCGCAGTTGTATGCGCAAAGGCCAGTGCGTTTCAACCCGCTCAAGGTAGACCATGCCTTCCTCGGACGGCAGCGCCAGATTGCAGGTTTCTTCAAGATCCCGTGCAAGACTCTTTAGTATTGTCATACGCACATCACGGCTTGGACCTGACGACAATATATCCAGTGACATCTTTCGCAAACGGGGCCCTGCACTGTAGGACACTGTGTCGATATCCTTTTGCAGAAAACCCGCCCGGGTCAGGGTGCTTAAAATCCGATGCAGGGTCTGTTTGGGCAAATCAACCTTCAGACCGATGGCATAGGCTGTCACGGGGGCAGCATGAGCCACTACTTCTTCAAGCACAATCAACGCACGCAGGCTGCGGGTGGCCAGCTCTTCATCCCGAAGATTGTCGTTTTCTATCTCAGTCACCGCCCTTTCCTATTGAGACCTATGGTCCCGTTATAATGCCACAATGTAAAGCACCGGAGTTGGAAAATTACAGCTTGCCGCATGCTTTTCCCTCCAGTCGCACGCTGACCGACGTTTCTGCCGACAAGATCAAAGAGACTGACAATGGTCGGGCAATGTTATAATTGGTCTTTAGATCTTTGGTACGCTACGGCCGGAGATGCGGCTCACATTCACATCGCTGCACTCTACTGCGATCTGCATGGCTCAAAAACAGTGTGACCAAAGCAGCCAGCTATCTTCCCGATCACTATTAAATACCATCAAATAATTCGAGAAAACTAATGTCAGTCGATAACGCGCGCGTCCCCACCATAGATGATGTTTATGCGGCACAGACACGACTGAGCGCTGTTGTCAGAAAAACACCATTACTGGAAAGCCCGCTATTGAACAAAATATGCGGCAAGCGGCTATTGGTGAAGGCCGAATGCCTGCAAATTACCGGTGCTTTTAAATTTCGCGGTGCCTGGTCAGCCGTTTCATCACTGACTGAGGCGCAACTGGCAAAAGGCGTATTGGCGTATTCATCGGGAAATCATGCACAGGCCGTGGCCTATGCCGCCTCACTCCACAACACCGCCGCCACCATCGTCATGCCGGATGATGCACCGCAACTAAAAATCGAAAACACGCGTCAATATGGCGCAGAAGTAGTACTCTACGACAGAACAGGCGGCGAAAATCGCGAAGAGATCGGCCGCCAGCTTGCCGAACAACAAGGCAGCATACTGATCAAACCCTACGACAACACACAAGTGATTGCCGGCCAGGGTACGTGCGGACTTGAACTCGCACAACAGCTTAAAGACAACGGCATTGACGATGCAGACGTGCTGGTGTGCTGCGGAGGTGGCGGACTGACCTCGGGCATTGCACTGGCGATGGAGGCAGAACTGCCAACGGCCAGCGTAAACCCGGTCGAACCACAACATTATGACGATGTTTGCCGTTCTCTGGTCAGCGGTAAGCGTGAGTCCGCCTCAACTGACCGGGGCTCTATCTGCGATGCCATATTAACGCCATCACCCGGAGAGCTGACTTTCCCGATTTTAAAACGTTTGTGCAGCGCTGGTTTGTCAGTCACTGACACACAGGCCCTGCAGGCAATGGCCGCCGCCGCCAGACACTTAAAGCTGGTCGCTGAACCCGGTGGAGCCGTCGCTCTTGCTGCAGCACTTTTCCACGCCGATAAAATTCAATCAGATACCGTGGTGTGTGTTGTGTCAGGTGGCAATACAGACCCTGCCATACTGGCGAAAGCAATGTCGCTCAGTGCTGACTGAATAACCCGCGATAAAAAATATACTGCAGCGCGCAGACGTTACAAAAAAGCCGAACCATCAAACAGCTCCATGCTGTTCCAAACGACGGTTGACACAACTACCCGGCGTGAACATACTTTAAATCTGATTTAAGGATGTGAATTTCACTACACAGGGGATGTCGTGCCAGATAACGTTGCAGAGTCTAACTACAACTCCGCCATTGCTACGCTAATACCGGGGCATCTCTAGAGTGCCGGTATTCGCCATAAAGTTTGTGCAAATTGTCGATGCTATGAATTATCGACTCGGCCGCATGACCATGTATCTGATCTTTGTATTAATCGGAATATTACTATGGTCTTCAATTTCAAAAACGTTTTTTCTGCCATCACAGTGGACACTTGAAACAGCACAGTTTGCGATGGTCGCCTACTACATACTCGGCGGGCCATACTCTATACAACTCGGCTCGAATGTCCGCATGGACCTGGTCTATGGCCGATGGACCGACAAACAGAAAGCCTGGGTCGATGCCTTTACCGTGTTTTTCCTGCTGTTCTATTTAGGGGTTCTTCTATATGGCGCCATTGACAGCACCACCTACTCACTAAAATACAACGAGCGCAGCCCCACCGCCTGGCGTCCCTTACTATGGCCACTTAAGGTTGGTATGTGTATCGGCATACTATGCATGTTGCTGCAAGTCATCTCTGAATTCATCAAAGACATCGCACGAATACGTAACGTTGACATTCCCGCCGTGCATGGTGTCAACCAGACCCGCAACAAAGAACAATGAACATCCCACACTCAAATTCACAGATAGAAAACTGATATGCCGTACGAGTTAATCGCTGTGCTGATGTTTTCATCAATGATGCTTCTGCTTATCACCGGCCAGCGTGTATTCGGTGCCATCGGCGCAGTCGCCGCAATAGCCGCGCTAACCTTGTGGGGTACCGGCGGATCAGACTTGCCATTTTCAGCGGCAATGAAGCTCATGAAATGGTATCCGCTGTTAACCCTGCCAATGTTTATTTTTATGGGTTATGTATTGTCAGAATCAGGCATTGCCGATGACCTGTACCGAATGTTCCACGTCTGGATGGGGCCGATAAACGGCGGTCTGGCCATTGGCACCATTGGACTCATGGTATTGATTTCCGCCATGAACGGTCTGTCCGTTGCAGGCATGGCCATCGGGGCTACCATCGCCTTACCCGAACTCCTTCGAAGAGGGTATGACAAACGCATGGTCACCGGAGTTGTGCAGGCAGGTTCATCACTCGGTATTCTGGTCCCGCCGTCAGTGGTTCTGGTGTTGTACGCAATGATTGCACGCCAGCCTGTCGGTCAGTTGTGGCTTGCCGGTGTCATACCCGGGCTTATGATGGCCGCGATGTTTATTCTGTACATCTATATACGCTGTCGTCTGCAACCACACCTGGGTCCCGCCCTGCCCGTTGAAGAACGCAATGTCTCAAGTGCTGAAAAATGGCGTCTGCTCACTGCCGGGCTGCTGCCAATAGGTATCTTCGCCTCAATGATGGTGCCGTTTGTAAACGGCTGGACCAGTCTGGTTGAAAGCTCTGCCATTGGTGCTATGACAGCATTTGTTGCAGCGATACTGAAACGACGCATGACCAAAGAGGTCTTTGAAACCTCGGTCAGACAAACACTGGCAATTTCATGCATGTTCATGTGGATCATACTGGCCGCCCTTTGCTTTGGTGCGGTATTCGACGGGCTGGGGGCAGTCAAGGCAATCGAGGCCCTGTTCACCGAAAGACTTGGCCTGAATCCATGGACCATTCTTATCATGATGCAGCTTTCATTTATTTTAATGGGCACCTTTCTCGACGACACCGCCATGCTGGTTATAGTCGCACCCTTGTACGTCCCATTGGTCAACGCACTCGGGTTTGATCTGATCTGGTATGGCATTCTCTACACCATCACCACACAAATCGCCTATATGACACCGCCATTCGGCTATAACCTTTTTCTGATGCGCGCAATGGCGCCGCCGGAAATTGAACTAAGCGATATCTACCGTTCAATAGTGCCGTTTGTACTGGTCATGGTTTTGGCACTGGCGCTGGTCATGTATTTTCCACAAATAGCGCTGTGGTTACCTGAGTATGTATACGGAAAATAGCAAATGGAAAATCAGTTGTACGGGAAATAGTATTTATCACTCCGTAAGGGGTCCAGTCCGGTAAGTCACAACGACCTGCCATCACACATAAAAAGGATGCAATGATGAGCTCAAGACGTAAGTTTCTATCTACCGCTGCTGTAGCTGCACCGGCAATTTTAGGTGCCCCTGCAGTCCACTCCCAGGTGAAAAAGAAAATAAAATGGCGCATGCAGACCTACGCGGGCCCTGCACTGGCAGAGCATGTGGTCAAGCCTGCTATCGATGCATTTAATAAAGTTGCCGGCGACGAGATGGAAATCGAGCTTTTTTTCGCCGATCAGCTGGTACCCACCGGTGAGCTTTTCAGAGCGATGCAAAAAGGCACCATCGATGCAGTTCAATCCGATGATGATTCGATGGCATCGCCCACTGAAGTGACGGTATTCGGTGGTTACTTTCCATTCGCCAGCCGTTATTCACTTGATGTACCGGTGCTTTTTAATCAGTACGGTCTCAACGAAATCTGGGACGCCGAGTATTCTAAAGTAGGCGTGAAGTTTCTGTCTGCCGGTGCATGGGATCCCTGCCACTTTGCCACCAAAGATCCGATCAACAGCCTTGAAGATCTAAAAGGCAAACGTGTCTTTACCTTCCCGACTGCCGGTCGCTTTCTAAGTCAGTTTGGCGTTGTCCCTGTCACGCTGCCATGGGAAGATATCGAAGTAGCTGTACAAACCGGTGAGCTTGACGGCATTGCCTGGTCAGGCATCACAGAAGATTACACGGTCGGCTGGGCAGATGTTACCAACTACTTTTTAACCAACAATATCTCAGGTGCATGGGCGGGTTCTTTCTTTGCCAACATGGAACGCTACGAAGAACTGCCAGAACATTTAAAAGTGTTGTTAAAGCTTACCATGGATAGCTCACATTACTATCGTCAGTGGTGGTACTGGGGTGGCGAGGCAGACCTTCGCGTTAACGGACCGAAGATGGAATTAACCTCCATCCCCGACGAAGAATGGGCTACCGTTGAACAGGCCGCGTTAAAATTCTGGGACGAAATTGCCGCAGAATCAGAGACCAAAGCTAAAGTGGTGCAGATATTTAAAGACTACAACGCTACGATGGAAAAAGCGGGCCGGCCCTATCGTTACGGATAGGCGTTACGGCCAGGCGTTATAGTCAGGCGCTACGGCCGGACTTTTCGGCCAGGCGCTGCGACTAGCGCTTAATTTGCTATACGGCAAACAAGGATACATCGCTATCCTTGTTTGCAACACCACATACCATAACAA
>CAKZVB010000061.1 GCA_937922015.1 uncultured Granulosicoccaceae bacterium | reverse complement strand
TTTTTCAACCGGAAGAAGTGGGAATCTCGAGGGCTCTGGCCATCTATCCGTTACTGCTCCGAACGGTGTCGTCGCAACGCACGCAGAATATCCACATGACTAAACGCTTCAAGCGCGGATTGTGGTGGGTCAAACGCGATTTCCGCCTCAATGACAATGATGCACTGCACAATGCGCTGGCTCAATGCGATACCGTACTGGCCCTGTTCATTTTGGAACCTGATGTATGCTCGGGGCGAGACACCTCATACTTGCATTTCCACGCCTGGAGAACCGCTGGTGACCACCTAGCCGAACAGCTTTTACGCTTAGGCGGACGACTCATCATCCGCTCGGGAGAAGCAACGGATGTGCTTGATTCTCTGTTGCGTGATTTTCAATTTGATGCTCTATTCAGTCATCAGGAAACGGGTTCAGCGGTGACGTTTAAACGCGACCGGCTCGTACATAATTGGGCGACGAGACAACAATTACCATGGCTCGAATTTCAGCAAAATGGAGTTGTTAGAGGGTTAAACGATCGTGATAAACGCCAAGCCGTAATAAATGAACGTTTGTTCGGGACGCCTGTTCGTGTTTCGCCATCTCAAATTGTTCCCTGGTCAGAAATACCCGATTCAGAAAGCTGGCCAGGCTTTGATACGGTGTCTGGCAAACCGATCGATACACGCATTCAACTATCAGAAGTGCAGAGCGTCACCGAAGCATGTGCGCAGACAACTCTGCGCACATTTCTTTATGACCGCGGTGTCGCTTACTCTGGCGGTATATCGTCTCCCAACTCTGCATTTTCAGCAGGGTCCCGCTTATCCGCGCACCTGGCTTGGGGGACGATAAGTCTTCGACAAGTGTTTAAAGCGTTAGAGGTGCGCAATCGCGAGCTAGCCTCACAAGCGGGTGCTCAGAGCGCACAGTGGCGCAAGAGCCTACATGCATTCAAGGCTCGCCTTCACTGGCACGATCACTTTATACAAAGGCTGGAATCTGCACCCGACATGGAAACCGAGGCGATCAATCCCGCTTATCGGCATATCAGATATGGAGATTGCGAACCGGTGCTGCAAGCCTGGATGGCCGGCAATACAGGACTACCACTTATTGACGCTTGCATCCGTTGCCTGGCTGCTACCGGGTTCTTGAACTTTCGCATGCGTGCCATGTTAGTCACCACCGGCTGCTTTGGGCTTGCACAAAGTTGGCAGGCAATTCAATACCCGTTAGCCAGATTGTTTCTGGACTACGAGCCTGGTATCCATTTTTCTCAAGTTCAGATGCAAGCAGGGCTGGTGGGTATCAATACACTGCGCGTCTATAGCCCGCACAAGCAACTAACTGATCAGGATCCAAATGCACGATTTGTTAAACAATGGATACCCGAGCTTCGCGAATTTGATGCAAATACTATTGCTGATTACAATGAGTGTGCGTTAGGTGATTATCCTGCGCCGGTCGTGGATATTAACGCTACCGCCAAGGTGATGAAAGACCAAATCTACGCTGTTCGTAACAGCGAGGCAGGGAGGAGAGAAGCCGCGAGGATGTTGGCACTGCATGGATCTCGCAAGCGAACACCTGCGCGAAAGCGAACAAAAGTCAACCGTCGGCATACGAATGATGCGCAAATGAAACTCGATTTTGATTGAACTTGCCAGTGCAAACGTTACTCAACATGATTAGGTGAAGTTCCGATGTATATAATTGACATAATTAAACAGCGGCGCCATGTAAATAGTTTCTTAACCTGAAATCATAGTGAGCAAGTCTTGACTGGGGGCTTAAAGCTTAAAGCTTGAAGGCATTGAAAAATCACGGGCGTCGAATCTTGATACGGGACATAACACTATAACGCATGAAAAACGTAACAGGGGTGACCCCCTGGTTTTTTCTGAATCTTGATTGGTTCGCTCAATGTGAGTAAGGTTGGATGACATATCTGGCCCGGCTTACCATCCATTGACTGAAAAAAAGAAAACTAGCGTAGGGCGCAATGATCCTTGCCCTTGCGGCAGTGGCAATAAGTACAAAAAGTGCTGCCTGAATGCATCGCGCGGACCTTCAGTTGGTGGAGTTGTGTTGTCATCAGGTAGCGGCCTTGATGCTGATTTACCGAACAGCGTTTCGGAACTGGCTGAATCTAATGGTCCGCGGCACGGTGGGGTGCTGAACCCTGGCTTGTCCGGTCGAGTTAACGATGACTTAGAGGCAGCGCTAGCCAATCAGCGGATTGAATCGATCGAACAGGCGCAGGTCTTCGTTCAACAGCACATGGCGAAGCGAAACCGTGTCGGGTTGGTCGAATTTCACGGTTTGTCTCCTGAGCAAATGCACTGCCTGATAAACGAGCCATTCGATTCCCCCGCGCTTTTGCAATTTCCAGATAACTACCAGGTTGGCAGCACAGTACCGTACGTATTTTTTTTCAATCAGTTGGTAGCTGCGGTTGGCCAAAAGAACTTCAAGCCAACCGCCACAGGTAACCTGCCGCGCAACTTTTGCAGATCGGTCGCGCTCAAATGGTTGGGAGAAGCGGGGTATGCCAAACGAACCCGGTATGGCGGCATCAACTCGGAGGCAGATTTTTTTGAGCTCAATGGTTTTCGTCATGTGTGCGAGTTTGCGGGATACCTTCGTAAATACCGTGGCAAATACATAATTGGACAGGAATGTCAGCAGTTGCTAAAAGCCGGTGGGCAGTCAGCTGTATATCGTGGTTTGTTCAAAGCATTTATTACAGAGCTTGACTGGGGTTACGGTGACGGATACCCGGATCAGCTTTCGCTGATTCAGCGTTTCTGGGCCTTTGCGTTATATCTATTACAACTATTTGGTGATGAATGGCGACCGTTGAGCTTTTATGAAGATGCATTCCTGCTAGCCTTTCCCGCATTAGCTGATCCTGCTCTTGAAACACGTTTCCATAGTGCGGAAGACGAGGTCAAGATTGCATTTCGACACTGGGTGTTACAACAATGGCTGCCGTGGTTTGGACTGGCTCAGGTTGAAGATCTGGAGCCAGACAATTTGCTCTCCGATAATTATCGAGTGCGAAAAACACCACTGGCAGATCAGGTGGCGGTTTTTACTGTGTAGCGCGGCGTTGATCTTCGTAGCCATATTGGGGTCAGGTGTATATTTTTAATTTTGGCCGGATTCAAGATCATCTGAATGGAAATTAGTGATAGGAACGCTCTTAGCCGACCCGACGCTCAAGCAAACCTCGAAACCTGTTCCCTTATCTTTGACCCGATAAATTTTCTTCAGAGTAATTTCTATCGACCCAGAAAGCTGTAGTGATCAGCATAAAATTCAAATGTCGTTAAACAATATTTTTTTGTATATACGTCGACAGTACTTTGAGAAACTGTTTTTCCAGTGGGCTATCAGACGCATCGAGCCTTCTGATTGTACCGAGTGGCCTTTGAAAATGGGGTGAGTCGAAGTCAAGGAACACCAGTTTGTCTTCGAGATAGGGGGCGGTGGTAGCGCGCGGCATTGAAGTGATTAGATCTGTGCCTGCAACGACTTCCAGTGCTGACCGAATTGAGTCTGTTTCAACGGTTGTCTGGACAGTCGCTATGTTCGCGGCGACCATGGCAGCCTCGGTTTGTTGCCGGAGTAAGCTGCCTTTTGAATGCAGGAGCCACGAGCTTGCTTTAAGATCTTCCGGCAGTACCTCTTTGTGCCGCGTGAGCGGATGGGCTTTGCGACATAAAATACCGACTCGATCATCGATCAGATGTTGAAACTGCAGTCCTTCTTCGGAGTCGACAACACTGTGGGGACCGAGCATGAAATCGATTTGCCCACGGTCGAGCATTGACCGTAGTTCTGAAACCAGTCCGGTGCGAAGTACTACGTTGCATTTCGGGTTCAACTTTATAAAGGCAGACAAACTTTC
>CAKZVB010000060.1 GCA_937922015.1 uncultured Granulosicoccaceae bacterium | reverse complement strand
GCGATAGTAATTATCGATCATTTTCGGGACAATTGAACAACTATGCGCCTCAAATGATCGTACCATCATTTACTAAGACAAGGGCCCTCGCCATGGCACGTTCTCGCTACGCAGACTTCTACCGCGCAGACTCCTAGCCCGTATAACTCACAGGGCGACCGGCGAAATACGTCTTTATTCATAATGTTTGTGATAACTTCGCCGCACACCTGCTCGCTGCACTATGACACCGGCGATAGCGTCGAGGTTTTGCATCACAGGTTGATCGGGGTAGTTATCATTTAACGCGGCAAGCACCCAGCCCTGTTCAGTCTGACACAGCTGTCTGAAAATATAACCGGTGTCATCATCGTTCGCTAATACATAACTGCCGTGAGTTGCTCTGCCGGTTGGATCAATCACGATTATACAACCCCTACGAAACTCCGGCTGCATGCTGTCATCCAGCACTCTTAAAGCGAATGATTCTGCCTCCTGACAGGTGGCCGGTTCCAGTCGATCAGTTGCTGGCGTCTTGTCTGCGCTAAATGCTTCAGTCACCGACGGCCTGGTTTTAAAGTAGTAAAGCGTATTTTCTGCCATACGATAGTTTACTGATTTATTGCAGGTTACGTCAGTCTTTCATTCTCCATGGCATCAGGAGGTCTGCTACACCGGTACCCAAAGCCGCGAAAAGGCCCATCTCATCCATCCGGTGATATTGAATTCGCATGGTCAGTGCGCTGCCAACGATGATTGAAATAGCCGCAATGAATGACCCCAGCGCCAGCGTTGATATTCCGGTAATGCCCTGACCCACTGTGCAACCCAGCGCCAGCACCCCGCCGAAACCCATCAGCACTCCACCACTGAGGTGGTTGATCATGTCCTGCCGGTCAGTAAACGTTTCAATGGCAAAGGTTCTGCTGAACAATGCATAGATGAAAGAGCCGGCGATCACACCAAGCACCACGGCAATGCCGAAGTTGATGGTCGAGCCGGTGTAGGTCATCAGGTAGCTCAGGGTATTTCCGGTTGGCGCTATAAAACTCATTGCCTCAACCGGCACCGGGTCAAAGTCATCCATGCCGATCAGGCCGGTAGTCACCCAGCCACCAATAATTATCAGACCGATCACCACACCCGCGACGATATTGTCTTTGTTGTCTCTGAGCGCTTTCTGGCTGAATGCCCACAGGCATAGCAACGCCGCGACCGCCAGGCCGACGGCCCAACGCACGGTATCTGTGGCTTCAATACCGGTCCAGCCGGCCAGCACGCTGGCCAGCCCCTGATCCGCGATGCCCTGTGCTTGCAGATCAATCGTCATAGGCTCAATTGCGGCCACCCGCAACACTGCAAACAAGCCGCGCAATGTCATGTACGCTGACACCGCCAACACCAACAGCACTACCAGTGATTTAAGATTACCGGTGCCCACGCGCACCAGTGTGCGCTGACCGCAACCGCCACCGAGTGTCATACCGATACCGAAAAGCAGACCGCCGATAAGGTAGCCACCAAGACCAAAGCTGGTGGTGCGATAGATGCTGCTGCCGATGTCGACCAGACCGGTCAGTTCAAGAATTTGCGCCCCGGCTATCGCGATACCCATTGCCAGCACCCAGGCACCGAGGCGACCTTTCAGGCCCATGTTTACCCAGTCGCTCACCGCACCCATAGTGCAGAAGTTTGTGCGATTGGCAACGGCACCAAAGACAACAGCAAGCAAAAACCCGAGCCCGGCCACCAAATGAAGATTAGAAAATTCCATAAAAAGCCTTTAAGGAAAGAACTGCTGGATCAATCGGAGTCTATTGTTGTTATGTTCTACGTGTGATACTCAGGCTTTCTTCAAGCGATAAATGAAGCTATCGCCTTCCTCTGCGGATTCCAGTAGTTCATTGCCGGTTTGTTTTGCAAAGGCTTCGAAATCTTTAACCGATCCGGGATCGGTGGCAATCACCCGCAGTATGTCTCCGGCTTGCAGTTCCTTCAGCGCTTTTTTCGCACGCAGTATTGGCATCGGGCAGTTAAGACCGCTGGCGTCCAGTTGTTTGGTGAAGTTACTCAAGTGTGCGTCTCCTCAGACAGAATTCAGGCCGTTTTTCAGGCTGATTTTCGGGTAGCTAGTCATGTTCGCCCATCGGGCGGGGCTCTCTTTTTTCACGCAGCAACTTCTCCGCATGTTGCGGATTGTTGGCAAACATCATTCGATAAGTGGTGCCCTTTACCAGATCAGGGGACGTGCGGCATTCACGCAGGAACTGTTTCGCCTCGCGATAGTCCGCGTGCGAATTCAGATACGTCAATTGCTGAAATGGATTTAGTTCAAACACATGGTACGCCATCACTACAGAGTATAATTGTTCGGCGCTACACACAATATACCATTGGAAATAGGCGCTTTACATTCGATCTAATCCCCTGCTGTGATGGCGCGGCAATCTGACCTGTATGTTGAACTGAATGCAGTTATTAGCCGGCCAATTGGTTACAATCGACGGCATGGAATTCCTCACCTCTGCCCTCAGGGTCAAAGATCGCAATTGTCTTGTCGCCGGCAGCAGTGACATGGCGATACAGCAGGCACTGCAGCTGTGCAGTCACGGTGCAAACGTGACACTCGTCGGGCACCCGGTATCTGTGCCGGTCAACGGCAATCTGGTGGTCGAGCCACGTGATTTCACCGCCGATGATCTGACTGGCTGCTGGCTGGTGATCGCTGGCTGCGACAACCGCGACGACAACAACACTATCCTCCAGCTGTGCAACGCCAAACAGATTTTTTGCTATTGTCCGGACGATCCACAGAAAAGCTCCTGGCACCACCAGAGCGCAGCGGCAAACACTCAAGAGTACACGGACACCGCCAGCCCGACTGAGGACGCGCAAGACGCCGGTCTCGTTTCTCTGGTGGGTGCTGGCCCGGGAGACCCGGAGCTACTGACCCTCAGGGCGCTCAGACTCATTCAGGCGGCCGATGCTATTGTCTACGATCGGCTGGTCAGCGAGCCGATTCTGGCGCTGTGTAATCCGCACGCCGAGTTCATCTACGCCGGCAAAGAAAAAGCCAATCACACTCTGCCACAGGATTCGATCAACCACTTACTGACCAGCCTCGCCCGCAAATATTCCAATGTGGTCCGCCTCAAGGGCGGCGATCCGTTTATTTTCGGCCGTGGCGGCGAAGAAATCGAAACCCTGGCCGACCAGCAAATTCCGTTTCAGGTAGTACCCGGTATTACGGCCGCCAGCGGCTGCGCTGCCTTCGCCGGCATCCCCCTTACCCATCGCGATCACGCGCAGTCCTGTGTTTTTGTCACCGGTCACCTGCGCAATGGCGAAATTAATCTCAACTGGCATCAACTCACCGACCCGCAGCAGACAATTGTTGTGTATATGGGTCTGACCGGACTTGACATGATCTGTGAATCCCTTATCCACCACGGACATGCAGCACACACACCGGCGGCACTCGTACAGCAAGGCACTCAGCCACAACAACGGGTATTAAGCAGCACTCTTGAAGGCCTGCCGGCACTGGTCGCACAAAACAACGTCACCGCCCCCACCCTGCTTATTATCGGCGGCGTTGTTTCACTACGGGATAAGCTGGCCTGGTTTAATCCCGAAAATCAATACCAGTGATAACTAATCTATCCGCATCGGCGCGATAGACTCCTGCGGCGATACAGCCATCCGTGGCTGGAATGCCCGCTCCAAGCGCAACGTGGTTCGAATAGCTGTCATAAGATCATTCACTACTGTGATGTTAGCTATGCTGGTTATTTTCCGGGTGTGCCGCGATGAAAGCTTTCAGTTGATTACAGCGTTCACTGATCGTTGTTATTAGCGGCAACCCGGTTAAATCGCATTCCCAGCGCCGGGCGTTATACACCTGCGGGATCAGGCAACAGTCAATTAGACCGGGTTCATCACCATGGCAATACAGTCCGCTTCTGCCGTCGTTCAGCAGCGCTTCTACACCGTGCAACCCATGGCTGATATTATGCTGCATCCAGGCTTTCCGGATTTCGGAGCGGTTGACGTCAGCGTTGCCATTTTCCGTATCGCCACTACTTAATTTAACAACCATTTCCGCTACGCGCAGGTTGCACACAGAGTGAATCTCCATCGCAATTGCATGGCTTATCGCTTGCACTCTATGCTTATCGTGTGCGGTCTCTGGTAGCAGTGGAGTTTGTGGTCGAGTGGTGTCAAGGTAGTCAATGATCGCCAGCGATTGAGTAAGCGTGTGACCGTCAATTGTTAAAGCCGGCACCAGACCCTGAGGATTAATTTCGAGAAATGAATTCTCGCGGTGACCACCGGCAAGCAGGTTTACGTTGATTGCTTTATATTCCACGTCCTTAAGGCCTAAGGCAATTCGTACACGGTAGCTTGCCGATGAACGCCAGTAGTCATACAGAATTATATCGCTCATCAAAGATCCTGTTACGGATTGAATTCAGGCGCGGGGAGAATCCTGCCTTTGCACTCACCAAACCCGATTCGATTCCCATTTCCTTGCGCCGCACCTGTTAACGTTAACGTATCACCGTCCTCAAGGAAGCGTCTGGTTTCGCCGGTATCAAGTGTTAACGGGTTTTCACCTCCCCAGCTTATTTCCAACATATTTAGAAGACACACCAAACGGCAAATTGTTAAGTGGGAAATCTGACTCTGCATTGTTAGCGCTGGTTATTCGGCAATTTAGTATTGTCATTGGTAAGTTTCCTGGGACACTTAAATGAACCCTTCAGGTTAGTTTCAGCGCCCCTGTCATTATTTATTATCACTAATTTTTGAGAAACGTGTACACCCTACTCAGGGTCTGGCGTACCATCGAATCTTTTTTGCAAGCCTGCCCAGCAATCAATGTAGTTTTCCTGAGCGGTATCCAGGTCGGCAGCGTATTTGGTCATGTGTTGCGGGTAGCGTGTTTCAAACATGAACGCCATGGTGTTATCCAGCTTTTGAGGTGCAAGGTCAGCGTTAGATGCTTTTTCGAATCCGCTGTAGTCCGGCCCGTGAGGCAGCATCATATTGTGCAAACTCATACCACCGGGTATAAAACCCTCTTCTTTGGCATCGTATTGTCCGTGTATCAGGCCCATAAATTCACTCATTATATTGCGGTGATACCACGGCGGTCGGAAGGTATTCTCTGCAACCAGCCATCTGGGTGGAAAGATCACAAAGTCAATATTAGCGGTGCCTGCCTCATCGCTCGGTGCGGTTAACACGGTAAAAATTGACGGATCGGGATGATCAAACAGCAATGCACCCACCGGCGAGAAAGTCGCCAGATCATATTTATACGGAGCATAGTTGCCATGCCATGCCACTACATCAAGCGGCGAGTGGTCGATGCTTGTCCGGTAGAATTTTCCACACCACTTAATGGTTATGTTGCACTGCGATTCCTTGTCTTCAAAGCTTGCGACGGATGTTTTAAAGTCACGAGGATTCGCCAGGCAGTTTGCACCGATGGGGCCGCGGTCTGGCAACGTTAGCTTGGCGCCATAATTTTCACAAATGTAGCCACGGACCGGACCATCCGGAAGTGACACTTTATAAGTGACGCCGCGTGGTAACAGGCAAATTTCACCAGGACTCACCTGAATCTTACCCAGCTCGGTAAAGATGCACAGCGTGCCTTGCTGCGGCACTATTAGCATTTCACCATCGGCATTAAAGAAGTAATCGTCGTCCATGTCGGTATTGGCCACATAAACATGCGATGCCATACCGGTCTGAGTCATTACATCACCGGCCGTGGTGATACTACGCACGCCTTGTATGAAGTTAACCGGCTCGTTGGGAATGGGTGTCGGGCTCCAGCGCATCTGCTGCAGCGACAACACTGCGTCATGGTTTGCCGGCGCTGATCGCCACAAGGGAAAATCACAATCGGTGAAGCGACCGGTGTGACGCACACTGGGGCGGATTCGATAAAGCCAGCTACGCTCATTGGTACCGCGTGGTGCTGTAAACGGTGAACCCGATAGTTGTTCGGCATATAACCCGTAAGCACACGTCTGAGGGCTGTTTTGTCCTTGCGGCAAAGCACCGGGTAGTGATTCGGTTTCAAAGTCATTTCCGAAACCCGGCATGTAATCGAGGGTATCGGTGTCTTGATCACTGGTTTGCACTGTCATCAGTTATATTGCCCGGTTGTCCAATTCGCTAAAATCCAATACTGGTTGCCTGTTATATGAGGGCAAGCAACACGGGTGATTCGATTATTCATTTCTTTTGAGTGCCCGATGACACAATATTAATCTAAAAAACAATTTAATCAAAGCTATCATGAGTCAGCATAGACTACAGTGACGGCAGTTAAAAAAACTAATTTTTGCTACTGACAACAGGGTTCAATGCCTCACCTGTAAAAGATTTCCGTTGCAGCGTAAACATACACTATTCTAATGACCATCTGGCTGGTGCAATGAAAGGCA
>CAKZVB010000059.1 GCA_937922015.1 uncultured Granulosicoccaceae bacterium | reverse complement strand
AACCAATTATGATGTCGTGTGGGGGCCGATCAGCAAATGAAGTACCTGCTGTAGCATTGTCTGCGACACTCTCGCTTCCGAAATTCGCGCGTTCAACTTTCACAAACTGAGTTGAATCAGTTTCTCCGTGCATGTGAATATACGCTCGGCCATTCGCGCCTGTGAAATGATGGTCTGTGACATGCACATCACGTCCTGACAATCTCATTCCGATATCTGTAGACGCGATTGAACGCCCGCCCACAATTCTGGATATTAATACAGTCGCAGCGGATACATCCACCGAGCCTTTGCATCCTATTGCCCATAGGTTTTCGACTATAAATGCTGTCGGCCCGAGTTTTGATCCGTCATCAGCGCCGTCGTCATCAGCGCCGTCGACAAACTTTACCGCATAATCGCCTGCTAACTCAGCTTGTACATTTTTAACACCTGATTTACCGCGAACCGAATTAGTGAAAACAATATTTCCACCGCGTGTTGATAGGTCTTCAAACCATACCGATTGACCAACTCCTTCCCCGATCGCCTCGAACTGTGTGCCATCTGTGTTAGGGATGTCGTTGTTTATTCTTATTCCGTGTGGCCCAGTGCCTTTTATTGCGACTTGTTTCTCTGGCGGTATTACCACCTTAGTACGTTGCGATAAATCAAAAGGCGCATCGGGACCGCCTTTGCAATCTACTGATGACACTCTTATAGTTTGAGTGCCGTCAGTTGACCACGATTGCGAGCGGTCGGGGAGATCATCAACGCACCTCTGTATCATCTCCCCTATATCATCTCCTAACTGTGCATTAAGCGTGATATCAGGCATTAGCATGGGCACCGATATAGCTCAATACGACCACCCAGAGAGCTTGCTGTCATTCTTTGATTTTGCAAGTTTGTGTCTGTGTATTGGGTGCCATTAAGCGAAACTTGGTGCTCGAATACAACGGTTTGGCCAGGCTGTATCTTCCCAACGTTAAATGCGTACATGTAATCAAACTTATCGTATGAAACTACGCTCGATGCATCCCACTGAGTTGAATCCAGAATGGAATCACCGGCAGTCGTAACCCATGAGCCGGGTGTTGTGTCGTTTGCACCTGCCTGAAGTGATGCGACAAATTGATTATCATTACCCCACCCCGTCCAGCTAAATAACGTCCTTACTTCTGACCTGTATCCCCAACAGTAGCAATCATCATTGGTAATAGTTCTGCTGATAGGCGTACCTACCACTATTTCTGACGCAACAGCGCTGGCTAACAAGCCATTAGTATCCGATGCTTGAGGTGAGTTTGCCCCCTGATACGGCAACTGATCGAACCAAGGACTAAAATTAACGTCAACCCAATCAGCGCCTGTCCACATCCATTCAATCGTGCCGTAATCGTTTTGGGTGAATGTTCTCTGGCCGATTAATTCAGGACAGTTTGGCGCTGGTGGTTTGCAGTCATCTGTTGCGCCGAGACCGGGGATGTCTGCGAATAGAACCGGCGCATGACCTTGTTCAACTGTTAATGGCTTATACGGGCCTTCGATAGGTTCTCCGCTGCAAAGCATAGGGCCGGGGGCTTTTCCACAAGCCTCATCGCCATCAAAGATAAATGATTCACCGGCTTGAACTGTGTAGTCAGCAATCAGGGCGCCGCTTGCATCAAGTAACGCTGCATCAACTGAATCGTCAGTGATGATAGTTCCAGCAGGGATAACTTCGCCTTCGGTTTTGATAATATCTTCAGGCTTGGCGTTACAGTAAATTTCACCGCTGTCAGCGTAATACGTGATGTAATCAACGGTATCAGGGACAGGATCACCAGCACCTATAGTAGTGCCGTCAGGTAGTTCGATGTCAGGAGCGCCTTCAGGCAATTTTTCACCGGGGCCAAAGAACGGATCTTCTGCTTTATGTGGTATGCAGATTTCGCCATAGCCGGGAATGTCAATGACGACAGTATCTGCTTCATACGCAACGCCGTTATCAGTCGTGCCCGCTTCTGAGGATAGGAATGCGCTTGCTTTGTCGAGACAGTAGATGTCACCGGTTTCGGGATTGATCAGTGCGGGTGCGTCTGGGTCTATTGGGAGCCCGGTATTTGCATCTACGTCACCGGCTGCTGCGGTGTGGGACTGTAGGACGACTTCTGAATCATCCACGCACGACTGTACGAAGGTAGCCAGAAAGCTACCGAAATCACCTGTTGCCATTTTTTATTCTCTTGGGGTTAATTAATACAAAATGCATTGACCGTCAGTGACTGACTGTCAAAGCTAAAGCTGGAATAAGTCGGGTTACTTAAAGACGAAACGATTTCCGCCGTGACAACGCCATTGCATTGAAAAGGCGTCTGACTTGCCAGCGCATGAGTCGCACAAACTTGATCGTTTGATCCTGTGGACGTAAGCGTTCCGTTTATTGTGTTGGTTGTGCCGACTATTGCGCCGTCACACAGGAACCGGATGTAGAATGTGTATGTTCCGGTTGCCGCGCCGTCCATTGGTTCGCTGCTTCCGCCGCCTTGAAAACAGATTCGAATACTTGCAGATGCGTTGTTTGAGCACTGAGAGTAAGCGGTTAAGTCAAGGCTGAGGTCTGATACATTGGTGACGGTTTGGGTTTCGTCTGAGTCACCTGGATTGCCGCCGCCACCGCCTGCCTGCAGTAGTCTTATCTGGTCAAACGCTTCACGCAAGCATGTCTTGTATATGTCGAGGGTTTGTTTAAGGTCTCGGTAATACGCCATTGGCACACAGTCATCGCCAACAGTCGGAAAATAACTGTCCGTGCTCGGGCAGTCATCTAAATCAGCCATTCATCACCATAGTTTATTCCCGCCGCTGTACTCTTCACACGGCTCAAGATCAGGGCATGTCATCACCGGTCGTTCTGCATCACACGTCAGGCCGGTCGCCCATGTGTCACCCACTTCAAAGCCACTGGTTTCTGCGTAGATTTTGAAACACGCATCCGGTAGCTGGTCGATTTGAGTGACGAAGAAATAATCTTTTGAAGGTCCGCCAGATGCGTCTGGTAAGTCTTCGTGTTCAATCTCAAGGAAACACGTTTCTTCGATATCCATCTGAGAAGCGTGAACCGTAATTTCAACCGGCTGTATTGTTTTGCGGTTGATGTAATTGATTCGCTGTACAGCCAGTGATTCGTGGTAAGAATTGCAATCACCGATAAAGCGCGTTTTCTCTTCCTTGATTTTCTGCGGACGCCATGACGGGTTGTTGCAGGCATCACCGAATGAGGCGACTGTAAACAGGCTGTTATTGTTTGATAGGTTTTCGTCAGCTATGCCCTTGGTGCAGTCTTTGGGGTGGCTGAGTAATACGGTTTTCGTGGTGGCTGGTCGCTTTTTCTTCCGGTCAATCTTGCAATCGACCATCTGTTTTTGCGTAATTTTTTTGGTCGTTTCCGGTGTCGGCGGAAGGTGCTTGTAAAGCTTGAGCTTACCGGTGTCTCTATCGACAATCGGAAAGGTCATGTGTGCAATAGCGATCTCTTTGACCAGTTGCCTTACTGATGTTGGCTTACACACAACCGTTTCGGGGGTCGTGTCGTATTGGCCGCAGCCGTTAGCGATTTCTCGCCAGCTCGCAAAATCAAACATGCCCATAACAAATGGGCCGCATTCACATTCACTGGTATCTGCTGGCAGTCCGGCGCCGTCTTGATTGATAAACTTGTACAGCGCTTGTGCTGCCGGTGTGCCTTTCGGTAGATACCCTGCAACATCCACCGCTTCACCGATTTGCGCCGTTTCGGTTATCTGGGTTGAGCCACAGATTGCACGCTCGACAATGCGGAATTGGTTGCCCGAATTGGCTTGGCGAACGTATTCAATTTTTATCGCCTCGCCGTTGTAGCAGATGACTTCCGTATCGTCCGGTGCACCGTCGATAATGACAAATGAACCAACACCACTTGCGGCCAATCTGGTAACGAGTTTTGCAGATCGCTCAGCAGGCCACTTCATGTCACCGAAATTGAAAAACCCGAGCGCGTCTTTACCCTTTAACGTGTATTGACATTCGCCGGTCGGGGTAAACGATTCAATCCAGAAATCGCGGTTTAAAAAGTCTGCCGGATAGTCTGTGCACTTGAAGCCGGTCGAATACGTAAAGCGCCTGCCTTCGAGAATGTGGCGCTCATCCATCTTGGCAAGCTCAGTACCTGGCGCCACCCTGCCCGCGTGATCACGCAATTCGATGTTGGTATCGTCACGCCAGTCACACCCCGGCGAATCCCGAAGCACAACGCTGATTTCGCCAGCGGTCGGCATTCCCTCGCAGATGTTGATTTTTGACCCGCGAATAGTCGGCTCTGATTTGATATCAGGCCGGTATAGTCCGCCGGTTTGCAGCGTGTTGCAGCTTGTGTGTACGTCTTCCTGTATCGCGCATTGGTAGCTGCATTTGTCGTCACAGGTTTCAATTGTGTTGTTACATGAGCCTGAGCCGTTGCACTGGACGCCAACTTGTAGCGGGCAGCGTTGCAGGTGTATCGGGATGATTTGTATCGGCTCGTTTGTGCAACTTGCCGCTTCCCGATAGTTTTCGAATGTCATGTATACTTACGTTTTAATCCTATGCGAGCTATCCCAATGGCATACAGGCTGATTATTAATCATCAAGGGCGACTCTCCAGCGAAACTCACACATCAATTGATTCCGCTGTTACGTCAGGGATGACTTTGCGGAATGGATTTGCCAAGCAGATACTTGACGCAAATGATGATGTGGTTTGGGATTGGCAGAAAAGTGTAATTGGACTAAGCCGACTTACAGAAAGACAGATGTACATCGGTGACTTGCTTTATCCAGACATGAGTGAGGTGGTTTCTTGAGTAAATATTTGACTGAATCTGAAGTAAATAATCTTCCAGATGGCACCATTGTTGAGATTACATGGAGCGGAGGAAATGGACCGCATAAGTACAGGATCGCTACTCGTCACGGGGAAAAGTTTGCGGCAAACGTGAAAGGAGATCCTGCTTTAGAGTTCTATAATCCGATCAGGAATGTGCACCCCAGCCTGACAAGGGTAAGCCTTACTTAATAAATCCCACCATGAACATTAACCGTGATCGGGATATTTAACTGCTCACGGCATGGCGTCTCTATATCTGTTCCGTCTATATCGCCAAGGATGGCATAGCCGATATCATTCGGGCAGCCCATTCTATCCATCGCAAACCAGACTGGATAATCTTCCCAGTATTGAATCAGCGGCATAAATTCTTCTTTAATCACTGATGATGGTAGCCGTGGCATGTTCAATTCTGTCTCTAACATGCGCGGCTTTTTCGATGTCGGAAACCACCCGCAGCCAGTTGATTTGTTTTCTCGCTTGAACTTAGTCGAGCGGAATATGTTTTTGTGGCCGGGCTTTAAATCGATATCCATCCACAAGCCAACCGTTATCCGGCCAATTGTTCGAACGCCTGAAGACTCTATTTCAATAGTGACCTCTGTTCCCTGTACGCAATCAGGCAGGTATATCGGGATATTGTCACAGCCTTTCTTGCGTGAGTGAATATCGCAATCAGACTGTGCAGGAATTATTGCTTCATCACCAGTGTGCGACATTAATGTCTGCTGCAAACCGTTCGCGTAAATCCTGATTGTTGCGCCGACTTCGCAGAGGTTTGACTGACTGATAATCACTGAATCGAAACTGGATGTGCTCGGTATTGTGACCGTGTAGGTTCCGGTATCTTCGAATTGCCAGAACAGACCGTCTTCGCATTCGCAGGTTAAGCGCGGATCGCCTAATGTGGTTCCCTCGCCTGTGATGGTTGCGCCTTCTACAACGCACCAGTTACACCATACGACACCACTATCAAGACCATCACCGGGGCAGCACCTCTGGTTGCATGACTTTGCTGAGTATTCTGGGCGATGAACAATCTGATTGCCTTCGCCTGTTGATACATCCGACAGACAGACATCAGGTTCTGGCTCACCGGTTGAAACTTCACCGCCGCCAACACAGGTTTCTAACAGAGCCCCGTATTGACAGACAGACGATTGTGATACAACCGTTGTCAGTTCATTGCCGTTTTCACCGTCCATCTAACAGACACAATCTTCTTCGGGGCATACGCCGCAGAAAAATCCAACGTTTGGCTTTGCTCTGCCTTTTTTGATGATGGTCAGCACGCCGTTTTCGAAGCACACATGCTCTGGCTTTATCCAAGGCGGCTTATTTTTCCAGTACGCTTGCAATGGACCGCATTGTTTTCCGTCACCGTCACAGCCACAATCACAGCCCTGCACTTGCCATATCCAACTGCCACCCATTGGCAGGCATTCCCATTGATTGGTAATGAGCTGCGGGACTGTTGGTTTGCATGAGCAAATACTGCCGCAACTAATTAATACTGAGCCCCGTATTTTGTTGCTGCCGACTACGGTGGTTAGTAGCTGGCCTTCTGTGCAGTTACTGACAATATCGCTTCCGACATTAACCGAATCGGTCAGTGTGCCGGATGTAAATGTGTTTACAGCATCGCATCCAACCGGTGTGTAACTGGACACGTACCTACAAGTCGCCGGGTCATAATTCCATGTGCCCGGTGATATCGTCAGAACTTCTTCAGTGTATGGTCTGCCGCACTTGTTTTGTATTTGTGCGGTTAGCGTGCTTACCTGATCGCATGGAATGTCGGACTGGTCAACGACCAACGCGCCCGGCTCGCAGACAAAATCCTCAGCAAAGGCAAGATGCTCGTCCATTGCCAGCTCGCCAAAGCCGAAAATAGCTTCGCCATAACGCCAAGACATGTGGCCAAAATAACCATTAGTACACCAACCCTCCATCTCATCGGCGTGGTTTCCAATTGATGGGAAGACGCCGTTAACGCCGTTTGCTGGTGGATACTCGCCCATCATTGTGGGCAAGCCAGACGAGTGGTTGTAGCTTGGTGCTACGGTGTACGTTGGAAATATCGGCTCTTGCCAGTGATACGTGTGCAGTGACACGAAATCATGGTTTAGATTTACGTCACCGGGCAAGCTTGATGCGTTCGGCGCGAAAGCGTAATTCCACTTTGTATTGACCCCTATAGTTGCAGGGCATGTGCTATGGTCTTTTACCTCATCAAGTATGCACTTGAGAAACTGACGCATCTCAACAATGTTGAGTCCGTTGTAACACGCTGGATCATGCGGATTACCGTTGCTGGTTGCGCCATCGAAATCTTGATTGCTTGTCAAGATCCCAGTGCCAGCGTTGGCTATGTATGCGCTTAGTGGATGCGCTGCGGATTGCAGTGTAACTTGGTCCGGTTCATTCATAATATCCCATGAATGAAGGGCGGAGCTAAACGGACAGTTTTCAGCAGCCGCGACCATTGGGCCGATAACGTTCTGGCAGAAATCCGGCCAGTGTCCTGCCGTCCAAATGTCGTAAACGTTTACATACGAATCAGGGGCGCTGCCTGGTGTTCCAGGTACTCCATTTATTCGGTCATCTACACAGGCTGCATTGCCTCGACGCTTGAATGCATCGAAGGATATGATCGTTGGCTGCAACTGAATGCCACATCCATCTGCTAGCTCTAAAAGCTTGCAGATATCGTCGTCTAGAGCGCCGTTAGTGGATAATGCTTGCGTACCGTTTCCGGCAAAGTTTATATCCGTTGTCCATATCTCTGGAAATATCCAGTATCTGGCAACTGTTATTTTGTGAGCTGCCAGATCGCAAAGTATTGATGTCCATTCTTGCTGAGCGGTCGGGCTGTCATGCAAGGGCGGTATGGTGAAAGGTCCGCCGCCACCGAAATCAGCGGTAATTCCTCCGAAATCTGTGCCGAAATTATTCCAGCCAACGTTCGCGCCGTTTATGTACGGGATGCCGCATGGATCAGTCAGGAAATTTTGCGCCACCTACACGACCTCTACAGGCACAAAAAAACCCCGATGAAACGGGGCTTTGACAGGGCCATGAAATAAAAGTTTTTAGCCAAACGTAGCATCTGATGGGCCGCACTTGGCATACATTGAATCATCGGAAAAAACAGACCTCGTTGCATTCTGTCGGACATGCGTAGTTGTTTGCCTGTTATGGTCCCAAGTGATCTGGAAACCATTCTCTATCGGGTTCCATTTGCCGGTGGATGAATCAGACATAACTATCGTCAAGTCGTCTTTCAATTCCATTAGCGCGAATGAAGGACCGCCATTTCTCACTGAGCAATCCCACACTCCCGACCATAGCTGTATCTCTTCCATCGTATATTTTGGCTCTTCTGGAATTATTGGGGGCTCTGTCTGTGACTCTGTAACAACCAGCGCAACCGGCAACATGCAAGTGCCAACCCCATCATGACCATAGCCATCACCAACAGGGTCATAGTCAATGCACTCACCGCGTACTGGCTGAGGCGCTGGCTGAGGCTCGGGTGCTGGTTCAGGTTGCTGTACTGGCGCTGGTTCAGGCGCTGGCGGGACGTAGACTTCCTGCACAACAGGTTCAATTGCTGCTGTTTGCGTGTCATTCTGCGCAATCGGCGTTGATACTGTATCAGTTGCAGGGACAACCACAACTGGCGTAAACGGGTTGACAGG
>CAKZVB010000058.1 GCA_937922015.1 uncultured Granulosicoccaceae bacterium | reverse complement strand
CTTCAGGATACGCAGAAAGCCTCGGCAGATAGATCAGCAGGTGAAGTGAAAGCGCTGCAGGCTAGAGTGCAGGAGCTGGAGCCTTTGAAGCAGAAGCTCGCAGCGCAGGAGGCAGAGTATAGGAAACTTCAGGAGACCCAGAAAGCCTCTGCAGATAGATCAGCAGGTGAAGTGAAAGCACTGCAGGCTAGAGTGCAGGAACTGGAACCGTTGAAGCAGAAGCTAGCATCGCAGGAGGCCGAGTATAAGAAGCTTCAGGAATCGAGCAAGGCCTCAGGTGACAGGTCGGCCGCTGAATTGGCATCGCTGCAGGCTCGGGTAAAAACACTGGAGCCACTGCAAGCCAGATTGGCTTCGAAGGAGGCGGACTACGAGAAGCTTCTTGGAACACAGAAAACGTCAAGCGATAATCTGAATGCTGAAATTTCTGCACTGAAAAAACGGGTCGGTGAGATTGAACCGTTGCAAAGGAAACTTAGCACTGAAGAGACGAACGCTCAAAAACTGAAGGAAAGCCAGAAGGCGCTGGCAGCAAGTCACGCTGCAGAGATTTCAGAGCTGAAAACCAGACTTAAGCAGCTTGACCCGTTGCAACGTAAATTGCAGGCTAAGGAGGAAGAAAACCAAAAGCTGCAGGATGCACAACGTACGGCCAGGGAGCAGCACAAAGCTGAGTTAACGAATTTGCAAAAGGCAGTCAGGTTGGCGGAAAGTTCAGCCAAAGACAGTCAGAAAGCAAGTACCAGTCAGATTGATAAATTGCGACAACAGGCGGCGAAAGATCAGGCAGCCGCTGAGCGCAAGCTGGATGATCTGAACAGTCGTGTGGTCGCACTGGAACCGTACCGTAAAAAGGCGAAAGAGCAGGAAGCTGAAGTATCCAGGCTAACATCGCGGCTTGACGCGTCTGATAAAAAGTATCGTAAGGACATTGATGATCTTCGCGAAAAATTGAAACAGGCAGAGGCATTGCGTGCTGAGGTGAGTAGCAGGGATAGGCAGCTTGACAAGATAAACAAACAATTAGCTGCCCTGAACAAAGACAATGACACGCAGAAATCTCAGGTCGTATTGCTGAAGAAAGAGGTTGGCAGTAAACAAGGTGAAATAAAAACTCTTGCTGCCAAAGCTAATAAGCTGCCGGGTGTTGAGCAAAAGCTAAGCAGTGTTGTTAAGAGCGAAGCTTCCAGCAAAAAAGAACTTGAGCAACTGCGCCGCAAACTGGGCACGCTTGAAGAAAGTGTCGCTCGCAATCATGTGGAGAATGAACGCAAGCAGAAAGCACTTAGTGAAAAGCTAGTGAAAGCCGAGACAGAAGTCCGCAAGTATTCACCGCTTAAGAAAGAGGTGCTGTCGCACAAGGCAACGGTTGTTGATTTGCGAAAACGTCTGGCAGAGCAGGCAGAGGTGGCAAAGAAGCTTGCGGCTGTTGAAAAACAGCTTGCCAGCAGCATGAAGCGCCACGGGGATGATGTTGCTAAAAAAGACAGCAACATCACCAGGCTCAAGCTTGAGATAGAAAGCCTCAAGGCTAAAGCCAGAGCGAAACCTGCTCCCAAGCCAAAACCAGTAAAGAAGGCACCTAAGAAAGCACCGAAGAAAGCAGCGGTCACAGCGGATGGTAAAAAGACCACGCGCAAGGACGGTATGGATGATCTGAAGCTTATCTACGGTATTGGTCCCAAGCTGGAAAAAATGCTTAACGACAAGGGGGTTCGGACTTTTGAAGATATCGCCAGGTGGAAAAAAGCAGATATCGCCCGTTACTCTGAGTTGCTGGGCAACTTTCCCGACCGCATAGAAAGGGATGAGTGGATATTGAGTGCTCAGCAGATTATTAATGGCACTTATAACTGGAAAGAGCGTAGTGAAGCAGCTAAGGCACGGGCAGATGCTAATGCACAGGCGTCCGGGGCCCAAAAAACCGCAGCACCAAAACCCGCGAAGCAACGGGCAACAGTCACCGCTGACGGCAAAAAGACCACTCGCAAAGATGGCATGGATGATCTGAAGTTGATCTACGGCATCGGGCCGAAGCTTGAGAAGATATTAAACGATAATGGCGTTAAGCAATTCGAAGATATCGCTGCCTGGAAAAAAGCAGATATTGATCGCTATGCCGAGATGCTGGGTGGTTTTCCTGATCGAATTGAAAGGGAGGACTGGGTGGACAGTGCCAGGAAGATTATAGCCGGTACTTACAATTGGACTGAAAAAGCCAAACAGGCGGCTGATAAGAAGTAAAATATACAATAGGGGCGCAGCAGGTTATTGCTGCGCAGTGGTATTGTTTACCTGGGGTTGCTCGATGTAAGCGCCGGTTATTGACACCCTTATATGTGCCACCCTTTCTGCTTAGATGTCTGCTCTTGCATTCTGCTCTCACGCGCCTTCCATGGCGCTTTGTCCCGACTCCAGGTGATTTCAAAAAACAAGGCAGACGCTATTGAACGGAGGACTGTAAGAGTGTTGGTTATGTTGAGAGATAACTGAAACGGATGTCCCTGACAGGACTATCAATTTGGCTTGATTTGGCTGCCGGTCTTTGCGGCTGCAATAAATACTCTTGCTTGTATTGCCAACGCGCAAACTAAAACACGAAACACAAAAAAAGAGGGCCCGACAAAGCAGGCCCGATTGGGGGTGAGATGTTTCGACGATGATTACTCATCGTGTATTCTCTGGAGAATATATCGCTGTAGTTAGTCAGACGGTAAAAGTTTTACGGTCTGCATTGGTTATCTTCCAACAATTGTGCCATTCGGCTTGTTTGTAACAGCAGTGAAATAGTAGACAGATCACACTTCTGAAGGTTCCCCAATTAGAGAAATTAGTTTTCTGCGGAATATCAGCGACAGAATTAGTGGTCTGGCTGGCGTTATTTGTGGTGGCCAGCGAAATATTTATAAATATGAAATAGTTAAAAACAATAAATATTTGAAAACAACGGAGCCTGCCCTGACATCGTATATAACCCAAGTAAATAGCCACGTTTCAAGCCCGATCTCTCGACAGTTTGGATTGCACCTACACTGTGGCGAATCCCCATGAATATAGACGGGCTGGAGTCGCATATTTTGTGACTTGTTCAGGCGCCTTCGACGTAAGAAGGCAGTCCGTTATCTAAAGAAATTTCTAATTCCTCTTGAAAAATATTCTCCTGCCCACCATTTTTTAATTGTCATCATGAAGTCGCTGCAAGTCAGGACCATGTGACATTCTTTTAAATTTTTCATATTGCTTCACAGGAGAATATGCAATGAACGCTATTGATTTTTCACCACTATATCGCAGCACTGTAGGATTTGATCGTCTTGCCACACTGTTGGATACGGCTCAAAATACCAACCATAGTAATGGTTATCCTCCATATAACATTGAAACCACCAAAGACAACGAGTACGCGATAACAATCGCTGTTGCAGGCTTTGCAGAGTCAGAGATTGATATACAGTCTGAGCGCGGTGTACTGACGGTTCGCGGCCAGAAAGCGGCAGATGAAAAGAAGGATCGAACCTATCTGTATCAGGGTATAGCTACGCGGACTTTCGAACGCAAGTTTCAATTGGCTGATCACGTTGAAGTGGTTAATGCCGACCTTGCTAACGGAATGTTGACAATTAATCTGGTCAAGGAAATACCCGAGGCAATGAAACCTAAGCGCATAGCAATCGGTGGTGGCAGTGTAATTAGTCACCAGAAAACTGAAGAAGAAGTAGCGGCATAGCATGTCGTGATTAAAAAAGCCCGGCATTGCCGGGCTTTTTTGCGTGTGTAGAGCTTTGGCTACCCGCGACCAATAAACGGCATAGCGGTAGCCATGATGGTCATAAATTGAACGTTAACATCAAGTGGCAGATCGGCCATTTGTAGTACTGCGGTAGATACGTTGTTCACGTCCATAACCGGTTCTACTTCCATGGTTCCATTGGCCTGAGGCACCCCGGTTTTCATGCGCTCTGTCATCTCGGAGGCAGCGTTGCCGATATCTATTTGACCACAGGCGATGTTGAACGGCCGGCCATCCAGGGAGATTGTCTTTGTCAGTCCGGTAATTGCGTGTTTGGTGGTAGTGTAGGCGGTTGAGCCCGGTCGGGGTACGTGTGCTGATATAGAGCCGTTGTTGATAATCCGTCCACCCTGTGGCTGTTGATTTTGCATGGCGATAAAAGCGCCACGGGCTATAAGAAATGCTCCGTTTAAATTTACATCAATGACTTTTTTCCAGTCTTCAATGCTTATCTCTGCAATTGTCGTTGGAGGAATGTTGTTTCCCGCGTTGTTGAATACCACGTCAAGCCTGGAGAACTTTTTATCGATGTCCTGAAAGACTTTGTCTACGGCGTCAGGGTCGGTGAGGTCTGCCGGACAAACCAGCACTTTCTGAGGGTCTGCGTCTTTTACCAATTCGTCTAACAGTTCTTTACGTCTGGCTGTAACGGCGACGTTGTAACCGGCGTTGATAAATGCAAGGGCAGTATTTTTCCCGATTCCAGATGATGCTCCGGTGATCAGCGCTACTTTATTGTTGGACATTGTCTGATAAGTTCCTGGTTTGACTTTTCAAAGTAAAAATAGTTGTAAATGCGGATGGGTGCGTCAGGTTAACAGTGTACCTGCTTCCACTAATTTGATGCCCAGATCAGACATTCCGGTTGTTGCCGCAGCAGCGCTTCCATCCATATCAATAGCTCTGCACGCGTCCGTGATAACACAGGTTTCAAATTTCTCGTTGTGGGCGTCCAGCGCTGAGTAATAGACACAATAGTCCAACGCCAGACCGGCACAGAATACCCGCTTGATGTTTCGCTCACGAAGATACCCGCTCAAACCAGTGCTGGTTTTGCGGTCGTTTTCGTAGAACGCCGAGTAGGAGTCGATAGAAGGATTCATCCCCTTGCGAATCACCATTGCTGCCGCTGCTGTATCGAGATCTTGATGAAACTGAGCGCCTTCACTGCCCTGGATGCAGTGATCCGGCCAGAGTGTTTGCTCGCCATAGGGCATCTGGATAGTTGAAAAGGCGTCATGACCCGGGTGGCTGGAGGCAAAGGAACCATGCCCCGGAGGATGCCAGTCCTGAGTAAGCGCTATGTTTGCGAAATGCGGGATTAAGCGATTGATAATTGCAACAATCGAATCTCCGTCGTCGACGGCCAGCGCGCCGCCCGGACAAAAGTCATTCTGCACATCAATAATCAAAAGCAGGTCAGAGCCGGAAATTTTCATAGGTAGTCCTCTTCAGCGGGAGGGTTGGTTAGTCGTTGGTTCAGGGCGTTGGCTTCACAAGCCTATGCTACCAGACAGCCTGCGATTCGACCCTCGATTTGTGTGCATCAAACGCTCAGAGCGGATATCATATCCGTAGTCACTGAGTACCCTTTCCGCTAATGCATTTACCACCACTGTCTTTTGATCAATTATACCTTGACAATACCGGCTCAGGCAGGCGTTATCTGGTGGCCGGGGTTGACGAAGCAGGGCGGGGTCCGCTGGCTGGTAATGTTGTGGCCGCCGCGGTAATTCTGGATCCTGACAAAAAGATCTCCGGGCTTGCCGATTCAAAAGCGCTGACGGTGGATCGACGCGAAGAGCTTTCCAGTGAAATAAAACAGCATGCTGTAGCCTGGTGTATCGCTGAAGCAAGCGTTGCCGAAATTGACCAGATCAACATCCTGCATGCCTCGATGCTGGCGATGGCTCGGGCCATTGAAGGATTGTCGACAGCACCGCACCATTGCCTGATCGATGGCAATCGTTGTCCTGTCACCGCGATTAACTGCCAGGCGGTGGTCAAAGGTGATGCACTGGTGCAGGAAATTTCGGCGGCCTCAATTCTGGCCAAGGTGTCGCGTGATCTTTCGATGTATCAGTTGCACGATCAGTATCCCGATTACGGTTTTGATCGTCACAAGGGATACCCGACTAAATTTCACCTGCAGGCGCTTCGCGATCACGGTGTACTCGACATTCACCGGCGTAGTTTTGGCCCTGTCCGTGAATTATTAGCCGAAACCGATCCGGTGGGTAGTTAGTCAATGAGTTTTGTTCATCTTCGTGTGCATACCGAGTTCTCGCTGGTAGATAGTGTCGTTCGTATTTCGCGAATGATGGAGGCCACCAGGGCAGCGGGGATGCCTGCGATTGCGGTTACGGATCAAAGCAACATGTTTGCGCTGGTCAAGTTTTATCGTGCGTCGATTAAAGCGGGAATAAAACCGGTGATCGGCGTCGACGCGCGAATTGCCAATCCCGATGGTGAATTGTCACCGGTGGTGTTGCTGGCCCAGAATACAGAAGGCTACCTGAACCTCTCACAGCTGGTTTCGCGCAGCTTTCAGGAAGGGCAGAATGAACATGGAGCAGTCGTTGATTTTGACTGGCTGAAAGGCAACACCAGGGGCATTCTGGCGCTTTCAGGTGGCAGGTTCGGTGACATCGGTCGGGCCCTGCTGGCCGAAAACACAGACGATGCAAAAAAATGCCTTAGTCGCTGGCAAAAGGCGTTTCCTGATGGTTTTTATATTGAATTGCAGCGCACCGGTCGCGCCGACGAAGAGCGTTACAACCAGGCGGCGATTCAACTGGCAGGCACTGCCGCTTGTCCGGTGGTCGCGACTAACGATGTTCGCTTCCTGAAAAAGTCAGATTTTGACTCTCATGAAATTCGCGTGTGTATCCATCAGGGGTATGAGGTCACCAACCCCCGCCGGCCCAAAGTCTACAGCGACCAGCAGTATCTGCGCAGCGCCACAGAGATGGCCGAGCTATTCAGCGACATCCCCGAGGCGATTGAAAATACCGTAAAAATCGCCATGCGTTGTAACCTTGAGATATCACTGGGTGCGCCGATGCTGCCGGATTTTCCGGTGCCGGAGGGAATGACCGAAAGCGATTTTCTGCGCTCGACCTCTGAAGAAGGTCTGGAATGGCGTCTGAATCATTTGTACGACACGGCAAGTGAAGGTTTTAGCAAAATACGTGAACCCTATGATGCGCGACTAAAGCGAGAGCTTGACGTCATCATCCAGATGGGCTTCCCCGGCTATTTCCTGATCGTGTCTGACTTCATGCAGTGGAGTCGCGACAACGGCGTGCCGGTCGGGCCGGGTCGTGGTTCGGGTGCCGGCTCACTGGTGGCTTATGCGCTGGGAATTACCGATGTCGATCCACTGGCCTACGATCTGCTGTTTGAACGATTTCTAAACCCCGAACGAGTATCGATGCCGGATTTTGATATCGACTTCTGTATGGACAAACGTGACAGCGTTATTCAATACGTGTCAGACAAATACGGCAGTGACAAGGTCTCGCAAATTATTACCTACGGCACCATGGCCGCAAAAGCGGTAGTGCGAGACGTAGCACGGGTGATGGGACACCCCTATGGTTTTGGTGATCGCTTGTCGAAAATGGTGCCAATGGATATTGGCATCACACTGACCAAATCGCTGGAGGCGGCAGAAGATCTGCGACGCGCCTACAACACAGAAGAAGACACCAAAGCGGTCATTGATATGGCATTGCTGCTGGAGGGTCTGCCACGTAATGCCGGTAAGCACGCCGGTGGCGTGGTCATCGCCCCCACACGCCTTACAGATTTTACACCGCTGTACTGTGAACCTGATGGTTCAAGCCTGGTGACGCAATTTGATAAAGACGATGCCGAGGCCGTGGGTCTGGTCAAGTTTGATTTTCTGGGTCTGCGTACTCTAACGATCATTGAAAATGCAGTGAGCATGATCAACGCCAACAGAGCCGCCGATGAACAACTGCAACTGGACAAGCTGCCGTTTACCGACGGACAAACCTACCGCCTGTTGCAGGAAGCAAAAACCACCGGTGTATTCCAGCTTGAATCAGGCGGTATGAAAAAACTGATCGCGCGTTTAAAGCCCGATTGCTTTGACGACATCGTCGCCCTGGTGGCGTTGTACCGGCCCGGCCCGATGAGCTCGGGCATGCTGGATGACTTTATCGATCGAAAAAACGGTCAGGCGCCAGTGTCCTACCCGCACCCTGACTATCAGCACGAATCCCTTAAGCCGGTTCTCGAATCGACCTACGGGGTCATTGTCTACCAGGAACAAGTCATGCAGATCGGTCAGGTGCTGGCCGGTTACACCCTGGGTGGTGCTGACATGCTGCGTCGTGCAATGGGTAAGAAAAAACCTGAAGAAATGGCCAAGCAGCGGCAAATCTTTGTTGACGGATGTAGCAAGAACAACATTGATGAAAAACTCTCCAGCAACATCTTTGATCTGGTGGAAAAGTTTGCCGGCTACGGTTTTAACAAATCACACTCAGTCGCCTATGCTGTACTTTCCTATCAAACGGCCTGGCTGAAACGCCATCACCCGTCTGAATTTTTCAGCGCAGTGCTGACCGCTGATATGGACGCCACTGAAAAAGTAGTGCGCACAATCGAAGACTGTCTGGACAGTGGTCTTCAACTGTTACCACCGGACATCAACAAATCATCAACCGGGTTTACACCAACAGATAAAAGTTCAGTGCGTTACGGGCTTGGTGCGGTTAAAGGTGTCGGTGAAGGGGTGTTGGAAAAGATTTTTCAAGAGAGAGATAACAACGGTCCCTATAAAAACTTAATCGACCTCTGCCGCAGGGTCGATGGTGCCAACGTCGGTAAGAGTGTTCTCGAAGCGTTGATCAAAGCAGGCGCACTCGATTGTCTTGGTGAAAACCGCGCCACCCTGATGGGTAATCTGGGGCTGGCGCTCAATGCTGCGCAACAGCAGGCTCGCAACGCTGAAAGTGGACAGTCAGATATGTTTGGTGACGTTGCCTCCACCGCCGAAGAAGAATCAATCGAACTGGTGCAGGTAGCGGACTGGGGTGACAGTGAGCGTCTAGCCGGGGAGCGTAAAACCACAGGCTTGTACATCAGCGGCCATCCCATAGATCCACACCGTGCAGAGCTTGCCAAGGTCACCAGTGGTTCAATAGCAGATCAGTGTGCAAGAGTGCCGGTACCAGCAGGTGATGATAAAAGCTCAGGGTGGGGACGGGCTGCACAGGATGCGGTTGTTGCAGGCCTGGTAACTGATCTGCGGGTTAGAGCGACCAATCGCGGCAGTAAGATCATGACGGCGACACTCGATGACTGTACCGGTAAGTGCGATGTAGTCGTATCGGGTGAACTGCTCGACTCTGACGGTCACAAAATGCAACCGGATACCATTGTCGTGGTTGACGGCGGTCTGGGCATAGATTCGTTCAGTGGTGGTTACAGCATCAGAGCCAGACAGATTTACTCAATTGAAGAAGCGCGCGAGCGATTTGCCAGGCTATTGCTGGTGACCTGGCGGGCGAGCAACGGAGAGTCTTTACAGAGTATTCATGAGGCGTTGGCCAGTCACCGTAAAGGTGGTCGGTTGCCTGTGTATATTGATTATACCAATGAAGCGGCCTCTGCCAGAATTAAGCTGGGTGATGACTGGCAGATTAATCCTTGTGCACAGTTGATT
>CAKZVB010000057.1 GCA_937922015.1 uncultured Granulosicoccaceae bacterium | reverse complement strand
CATACGACAGAGAAACGTCCGTACTGAATAGGCTGCAATTGCGGCTGATAGCGTTGTATGGACAGTCTCACGAGTATGTTTCAATAGCCGGTATCAGGCTGCGCAGGACGTTGAGCAAGCGCCGTAAGATAGCCAAAGCTAACCGGTTAATCGACAAAGCACTGGACGGCGAAATATCCGTAGAGCAGGACGCACGCAACCAGGTTCGATTAATGGATGAATGATGGCACTGTAAAAGTCGATGGGGCGTTTTGCTGTCATTGCGGGGAGCAGGCCGTCACATTCAAAATAGAAAGTACAGGCATGATGGAAGATCCATATTGCCCTGAATGCATCTATGACATCGTTTGTTTTTGGTGCGGCAAGGAAAGCGTGCCAGTGCCTGACTTTGCCGAGCGGTCTACCTGCCTGTCGTGTGGGGGCGGCAACATTCTTGATTGGGATGAGTTTGGCGGTGACACATTATTCCCGATTGTTGACAGGGAAGAAACACCAAAAAAGCACAGCCAACCGTAACAGAAAACCCCCGTAACTCTGGTAAAATAGAGGGGTAATCACTGGAGATAATATATTGGAAGCCATACAAATACTTAGCGCAATAGCCATTACTGTTGCGTTGGCTGTTTTGTTTTTTATTGGCCCAAAGAAAACCTCAAAGAAGATCGCTCCACCGCCAGAATATCTGGCGCGAACAAAAAAGCTAATAGAAGTTGCGGATACTGGAAGTATTATTCGTTACAATCCATCTGTCATCTATTATGTGGTAATAGGAAAAGGCGGTTTTAGACTGGAGGGTAGCTGGTATGAGTGGGGGGAATACAATGGCCTTTTCTTAAATGGCAAGAACGTAGGTAATGCCGTCGATGCGCCGTTAATAGTGTCACACATGAAAGAACGGGTGAAAAACCACGTTGAAGACGAAATAGACAAACTATAATCACTGGAGAGAGTTATGACGTCGCACGAACTAGCAAAAGAGCTTTTAAAAAATCCTGATCAGCCATTGCACGCGAGTATCGACACGAGTGTCGATGATGCCACGGCCGGTGACAGGTGTTTCAGTGAAGATTTGTCGGGCTGGCAGCAAGAGCCAATAGGCGTAATAACATTGTTGTTTGTTGATGGCGAGAACAACTAATTATGGTTCAAATGGCAGTATCTAAAGACGATTATCATACGACAGGAATGCAGTTGGGCTCAGACACTGGTAGCGGCTTGGTTGTAGCCGAGGTAAGTGCAGCAATCCCTAAGCATTCCAGAAACCCCTGTAATATCGGAGTATGTGTGAGCGAATCAGAAGAAAACTCAAGCTATCATGACATCACAATAGAGACCGCTGAATTTTCGGAAAGACCGGTACCTTATGGGCTGACGTTGCAGTTAAACAAAACCGCTGGATGGGAGCTGTGGCAACTTGGCATTGCTGGTGAGCAAGCGGAAAAACTAATAGGCAGTGAATATGGCGTAAATTGGCTAGTTGTTAAATTCAAGGGCGTCGTGATTGTGGATAGTCGCAAATGAATAGCCGAGATATAGCCGACCCGATAATACCCAGTTCGTTAGGCGATAAAATCCCAGATACAGTCAAGGTATCCACCGGCCCGCGCTGTGAGTCTTGCGGAGAACCGGACCTGTATATGTATTCTGACGAGGAAGGAAAGCGGCAAGGCAAAGACGGATCGTTTATGCGCTGTGGTCACTGTGGTAGTGAAGTGGATAATGCCGTTGTGGTGACAGGAGCAGATCAAACCACTAGCCTGCTGTAAACCCATACAGTACAGGGTATAATGGTTCCCATGCTACGGGAACTACTAACCAAGCAGGGCATTAAGAAGCTACTCGCCAAGATTCGCATCGGCGGCCGTACTCCCGCATCTATTCTCAAAGAAAACCGAAACAACACCAAAGCAGCGTTGAAACGCAATTTCCGCGACTCGGTAATGGCTGATGTGGATTCAGCGACGTTTGCTCAGAGCCTGGGGCGGGTGGTTAAAAGTCGGAAGCGGCAAACTTTATCGACGCTGCGGAATATCATGTCATCAGTCAGGGGCGAAGCACGGGCAGTGCTGGCGACTGGTAAAGGCTACTGGCTATCGCGTGGCGTGTTGGATAGCGGCACCACAGATATCTGCGCAAGGCTCAAGGGCGCACGTTATCACATGTCATACAGTCAAGTGCCGATGAAGCCACCAAGAGTGCCACCCCCGCATCCATGCCGTAGTTTTTTAGTATGGGTGCCAGAGGGAACGCGGCCGCCTACAGAGGAAACATTCGAACAGGAATGGCGCAACAATCCAGAATTGCAGCGTGACCTGTTGGGCAAGTCCAAATTTGAAGCGTTCGAACGTGGCGAGCTTGGCCGGATCGAGACATACGCGCAATACGAAAAAGTAGTCACCAAAACATTAGAGGATTTAAATATTGAAAAGTGAGCTTGAAAAGTTTCTGCGGGACCACGTAAGAAACAACGCTTCAAGTGCGGTTACCGAATACGGCATCATTAACACATCATACGCAGAGCACTGCAATGATGACGCTATCGATGGCGATAGATGGTTGGAAACAGGCACTTCGTACATCTGGAAGGTCGGATTACTGGGCGTAGTTGACAGCAACAAAGCCGATTGGGGATGGTTGCACATAGCGCATCAACGTGACGATGAATCAAAGCCCGAAATAATTGGCGCTTTGCATTGGGCGCAGGGAGAAAATGACGACGTAGGCCGTTGCTTGCAGCGTTATGTTTACGCCCTTAACGCCAGCCATACAATGGACAGCTTATTTCAGGTTGATGATGAAAAGCAGTTGTGTGGTATTGAAACGCCGGAAAAGGTAATCGAGTTACTCAAAGAAAACGGCTATCTGGACGGCGCGAAAATACGGGCGGATATGGGTAAGTCTGACAGCCTGGATTCTGTGTCGGTTTCTGACATTCTGGAGCTGATTAGATCATGACTGAAGAAAAAGACATGCGATTCATAAAAAGAATGGCGGCTCAGGATTATATCGACAAGACCCGCGAGTATTTGGATTACGTCGAAGAACACATCGAAAATGTCAGGATGTCATTTGTAGAACTTAACGACAAGTGTCAGGGCCAGTGGTGGATTGTTGATGACGAAACATGGCACACGCTACGAAATCAAATTGAGTATCACGACATTAGCAAGCTGTCAGCCGCTGAGCTGGTCCAATACCGTGATAAGTTTTATCCGGTTGACGGTGAAAAGGTAGGTGTGCGCGTAGGTGCTGGAATGCCTTGCGGTATTGACGATCAATTCTCCAATGCGTGGGAGCATCATAAGGAATGCAACAGCCATCACCACGAGGTTGTAAAAGACCATATCGACGTGCTGCACATGGTGATTGACTGGATGGCAATGAGTCTGAAATTCGGTGACACACCGCGCCAATACTACGAAGCGAACAAAGACAGAATAAAATTAAGCGACGAGCATAAAAAACTAATGATTGAGGTTTTCGATTGCTTGGAGGTTGATCATGACTGAGAAATCCGAATTACTGGAAACGATATTCGACAAGCGGCTAGAAATCGCTTTTATCATCTGTCTGTTTGCCTCTATCTCGATGTGTTCTATATCAGATGACCACTACGACTATAAGATGGCAGAGCTTGCCTGTGGTGCTGAATAGTGGCTATAAGCTACAACCGGATCTACCGCAGGCAGGGAGTGCAGCCAAAGCCGGCAGCCAACTGCCAGAACTGCGGTGCGCACGACCACGGCACAGAGTGCCTATACTGCGGTACCGGTCGTGCCGTAGTGGAGCGGAAAATCAAAACAGCCACAAGGCCAAACCCGAAGCCGGATTTGTCCCTTGTGCCAACTGGGAGTCCTGGCCATTAATTTAATTAAAGAGTTTTTCAGGCCGCATATAACAGGTTTTTTTGCGATGGCAATATTATAATGGCAACGCACTGCGAGCCTGACGAATGGCGCAAAGCGCTTGCTATTGTTTTTGTTGCGTTCATTGTCGATGGCATTGGTGAGCGGTGGGCAAAGCCGGGAGAATAGAATGTTATCACGTAGAGGTTTTATAAAAGGCGCGGCATTAGCGCTGGCAGCACCGGCAATCATCCGGCAGGGCATTTGTATGCCTATCAGGCCTGTCTTAGCAGATCCAACACAGGAGTTGCTTAACATGCTGGATATGAAGATAGGAGAAACGGTGATTGTGTGCAGCTCAGGCGGGGAAGAGTGGTGGAGGCATAATGGCACGCTGTGGGTTCCTCTTGACTAACTACCTACGTTACCCAATAGCCCTATTAGCCCTGATGTTTCTATCTCTATTGGGTATGATGCTGGTGGTTAAGTGGTGCCAGTTAAAGATGCTTTGCCGGCTTGAATCTAAAGTAATCAACTGCCCCCGTTGTGGCTTCCTTGGCCCCGACAATAAACAATGCGAGGTTTGCAAGCTGTGAGTATTTCTTTTCCTGATGGAATAGATGCTGAAGTTACTGCAACTGAAACTGTGGAGCGATTGCATATCGTATACAAAAACGAAGTAGGCAACAGGAATGCGATCTATGAAGCGCTTGATATAAAATACGGGTTCAGTGGGTGGCGTTCGATAAGAAGCGGACCGATACAAAACTCAAGCGATGGAAAAGGCTTGTTGATAATCGAATTGAGGCTATAAAGCAGAGTGCCTGATCAGTACCACCTACGTCTATCCCCACACCTACGCAAAATTAATGTCCGATAATCAATATCCAATCCGATTAAGCCCCCACCTACGAAAGCAGATAGCGGACACGGCGAAAGCCATGTATAACGCTGGGTTAATAGAGGGGGAGGATTCCGCGAAGTATATCCGTAGAGCCGTTACTCGACAGATTGAGCAGGACCGCAGGACGCTGGATGTAAAAAAACCAACCGTCGCCTAACCGCCTACCACAACCCGATCTTGGCATCTGATATCAGGATCGGTAATTTCTTTCAAATCCCCTCTTTCAATCAGATACTCAACACATGCAATAGCGTGATGCACATCATCGCAAATTGAGATATTGCTTATCAGATTGCCGATTGTTGTGGCTCCCGATTCTCGTATTGACCGATTTGCCTTGGACTTTATGTGCAGGAGCAGATTGACACCTTGCTCGGTAAATATCTCGGTGCGCAGTTTTTTGTAGTCGTAAGTCATAACCAATATTAACACACCGCCACATTAAACTGTATATTCAGGTGTATATCGGCAGGTGTAAATACATACAGTACCGTGCGTATTATCACGCGCATGGATATAACCGCGCAACGTGACTAATGCCAGAAATCGATGAACTTTATCGTGATCGAGAGGCATTAGAGCAGAACATGCTAACGCAGATTCGAGAATTCGAAGAGAAGTACCGCGTTAATGTTGACTGGGTGCAGCTTGTTCGGCCAGATACAGCCGTTCTGAGCAGTCACACCG
>CAKZVB010000056.1 GCA_937922015.1 uncultured Granulosicoccaceae bacterium | reverse complement strand
CATGGATTGCCCACCTGAATAGCGGCGAGAGTAAAACGAATCAAAAGGATATCTCTACAAGATATCAACGATCAGGCGGAGAATGTCCACTTCAAAATTCGGGTATGAATAAAGATGGACGTACACAACAGGCTCACCTGGATAGAGAGTTGCCTTGATAAATCGTTGCGCGCTCAATGAAAAATTGCACATTTATTCCACAAAGCGATTGCCGGTTAATGATAGTTTCATTGACGGATGCAGCCACATACATTCAACGTGAAGCACCGCAAGGCAAGCAGCGCATTTAGCTTGTCAGCCGAACATAACACTGGAAAGGTCGAGTCTGCCAATGCAACACAACTACCCACAGGGCGAGAAGCGCGTATCAACAGTAAGATCCGGTTTGTCTGTGCTGGTGTTGCTTTTTGCAGCATCTGCCGTGCAATCGCACGATGCAGATCGGCACTGTGAGGCAGTAATCAACTCCGTCGCTGAAGCCGGATTCAATGATGTCGTCAACGTTGAATGTGACTCCGGCAACGCGCTAATCCAGTCCAGTACCTACCCTGACCACGCGATGATGACAGGGATTGTCGGCACCAATGAACAAGTACCTCTGCCGGCAGTGGAATACGTTTCTCCAATTCCACTGAAGCCGGTTGCCGGTGTACAGCCAAAGACTCGTGATGCGGCCCTTGGCGTTGCGATCAACGGTGTGCCTATCTATGATTACACTGGTGGTGGAGAAATGAGTATAGAAGATCTCGCACATCATCAGGCAAGACACGACACCGTTCTCACCGGGCAGCTTGATATATGCGGTGGTCACGCAGGGCGCGGTGATGATTATCACTATCACACAACACCTGTCTGCATGATTGAACAAATGCTCAACGCCGGACCATCGGCAATTATCGGCTGGGCCTTTGACGGCTTTCCGATCTATGGTGACAGCAACCCCGATGGATCAATCATCAAAGCCGGTATGCTGGATGTCTGCAATGGCCAGGTGGATGAAGAGTTCGGCTACCGCTACCACACATCCGTAGATGCGCCCTATATCATTCAGTGCCTGATGGGTGAAGCTCCCGACATGCGGGACTTACCGCGTGTACCACCGTTAAAACCGGCAGATGGCAGCCGACCGCCAAGAGCAGGGCGCCCGCCCAAAGGCGGTGTTGATAACCTTGTTTTTACTCAAAACCCCTCTGGCCTGCGCACCATGACCTACCGCTATCAGGACAAAGATTACTTCATCAAATACAGCCCGTCAGATAAGGAAAACTGCTACCACTTCGAGACTCGAACGATCACCAACAACGGTGAGTTGTACGAACAGGAACTTTGTCGTTAACAATTTTGCGACTGGTAACGTTACTGCGACCCGTGAACGACAGCAATGAGATCGATTTGGCTAAGCGTCGAATCTACACGCCTTCGAAAATTCTCACGTCCCTGTCGGCGCCGCCGTCCAGAGCCTTCAAAGCCGCCTGATAGTCCGCACTCTGATACGCGGCAATCGCCTTCTCCAGGCTATCAAACTCAATGAGAACAGTCTGTTCCGAGACGCCATTTTCATGCGCCTCGACAGCGTTTGTGCTGGCGAGCACCTTGCCTCCGGCTTCGACTATCGCGGGCAAGGCCAATTCCAGATAGGCCTGCCTCTTCGCAGGGTTGGCAGGTGATCTGTGTGCACTTAGAAAATATCCTTTGGGCATTGAATTTCTCTGTTGAATTGGTAAATGGTTAGAGTTGTGGGTGTCCCGTTAGTGTTGTGCCTGAGATGCAGATATCCTGTCAGGAGCTGAACTCCCAAAGGTTATTACACCTCAATGTGGCGCAATTGTTCCGGGTTTTGAAAATGTCAGTAGAATAGAGCGCACTATACTTTTTCCGGGTCTGCTGTGACTAATAAAAAATATCGTCGACCAGAGTTATTTCTGATCTGTCTGCATGCAGGCATTGGCATCGCCGCTCTTGCTGCAGTGCAGGCCGCTGAGCCTGAGATGAGCCCCGAACTCAGGCAGTCCCATCGTGAATTGATGGAATTACTCTCACCTGAACCGGTCATCAATACTGGCAGTGATGGTGTGCTAACCCAACTGACAGCAGAAAATTCACAAATAATCAGCGATGGTCGAGAGGTTTATCATGTGCATTGCGCTGCCTGTCATGGTGCCGGGCTTCAAGGGCAACCGAATTGGGAACAACCGAATGAAACGGGTATGCTGCCCGCGCCGCCGCATGATGGTAGCGGTCATACCTGGCATCATGCGGATGATCAACTTTTTGAGATAGTCAAATATGGAGCAGCAACAGCCATGTCAGATCCCGGGTACCGATCGATGATGCCTGCCTTTAAAGATGTCTTGAGCGATAAGGATATTAATGCCGTTCTTGTTTTTATCAGAAGCACCTGGTCCGACGAACACAAGCAATGGCAGCAGGGTGCAAATGATGCTCAATCTGGTCGTGAGTGGTGGAGAGAGAAGGGTGACCAATAGTAAATTGCGCTTACGAGTAACGTTTAAATTATCCGGTCCTCCGGATTGCTGAAATCCCATATTTCACGTTGTTCAAGTTGCTGATCAGTTGCGTTAAGCAGAATATCAGCGATAAATTCTCCTATTGCATCAGGTTCGGTAATGGTTCCATTCGACTCCATCGCTTTAAACATCTCGGACGTCGGTGAGCGTTGCTGTGTTGACAATACTTTCTCAACCAATGGGGTTCTTACCGCACCAGGAAATACTCGAATGACAGTTGAGTTAGTAATTTCTTCGGCAGCGGATCGTGCAGCCATCTGTGCGGCGGCTTTTACAATTGAATAACCTGACCAGCCGATACGAAGGTTGCTTGCCGAGTATGAATCAATGTACAGAATACGCCCTCCTGAAAGCACGTCTGCCAGCGCGTTATTGATTGCAATCGGAGCCGTCACGTGAATATTGAAATCTGCAATCATCTCGTCTGAATTAAGATTCTGGTAGTCGGCAGGTAATATTGAAGACCCTGCCGCATGCACAATTCCGTCGACCTTGCCAATATCATTAGCTTTTTCTACCACAGAATGTCGTCCTGGCTCAGTGGACAGGTCGGCCGGGACCAATTGTACGCGTTCGCCGTAACTGCTCTTCAGCTCCTTGTGTTCATCGATACTCCTTGCTACGGCAATCACATTGTTGTTTCGAATCGCGAGAGAGTTTGCGACAGCAAAGCCAATGCCTGACGAAGCGCCGGTTACAATGAATAGCATGATATTTATCTTGAGCCGAGTGACTTATCTATAGCGATAGAGTTTACACGAAAAGCCATAAAGTTCGGTGGGTAAGGTTGTTGGGCGTCCGGCTCTGTGCGTCTTTGGACGGCGAATCCTTTTGAATAATTCAAGCAAGGTTTCTCTCCAGTCTTGCTAAACTTTATTTGCCATGACACAATAGGATTGTCCAGCTAAAGAGGCTGCACGGTAGAAGTTGGTGTAGCTAAATGTGTCGTGGCGAGTGCCCGCTTCCCGGCTACAGGTTCATCGTTTATGGCGCATTGTAATTTATATGCAATGTAGACGATCAAAAACACAGTTATGGCGTGTTCGCAGTGGTAAATAATCTGCCGCGAAGACTCCCTGACTATGTTAAAAGGTTATTCGCAATGCAGAAACGAAGCTCAGGTATTTTCACGAAAGTATTCGCCGTTTCATCGGGTTTGTGCAGCTTGTTTATTACGGGACAAGCAGCCGGTCAGACCGAAATCATTGAAACTCTTACTCCGGATCGGGGCCAATTTGTTTACAGCACCCGGATAACCACTGACATCGACGGCGATACTGCTCTGGTTGCATCGCAATTAGACGAACGTGTGATCGTGTTCCAGCGAGAGCAAACAGGTAGCTGGCAGGAAACAGCACAACTACTTCCACCACCGGGTATAGAGACTTTTGGACTCTTCGGGCAGTTACTTGCTGTTGGCAATAACACGGCAGTAGTCGCGATTGGTCCCAGGTCAGCTGAGAATACGCTGCAAATCTACAAACGCAATGGCGACTCGTGGGAACCAAAGGCAGGTATTACTGTCCCGTGGCAGCACGACAATGCATTCCATTTGAGTCAAAGCGGCAATTTGCTATTGGTAAACTCTTCTGATGCCAATGCAATGATCCATAAGATCTATCGTATTGAAACCGATGGCTCTGTCGTTGAAGAATTTACCCGGCAGGTCACGGAGAACGTCAGGCTCTATCCTTCACCGGGGATTTGCGTACATCAGAATATTGCAGTAATTGACGATCAATGGTTTCAACTAACAGATGGTGAGTGGGTAAACCAGGGAGTGACCGGAATAGAGGTAATCGCCAACCGGCGCGACCCGGTCTATTACTCCAGGGACTGCAGTCACGCATTTTATTCGTCCAAAAATAATGACGAACCATCATCTAATGTAATCTACCAGTTAGCCGGTGACGACGGGTGGACAGAAGTCCATCGATTTTTTGGCGACCGTGGTTTTCTCTCGGCTGTTTATAACGCTGTCATTAATGAAAAATTCGCAATCGTACAGGTTGACTATATAGAAGATGGTGAAAACGCTGATTTCCTGTTACTTGAGAGAGATGAAAGTCAGGGCTGGACCAACAAGGGACTTTTGAATACAGAACAAAGCGCAGGTGGCTTTGGTCATTTTCTGTCGTTAGACAATACAACGGCATTGATCAGTAGTTTCACACCCGGGGAAGTTGGCGCGTATGAATTATCCCGATTTGATGAGTTAAATAGCCTTCAGCCAGTACCAGACTGTTTATCAGGTTTTTCAGATCCGGATGGGGATGGGTACGGTATTGAAAATGACATTCAATGTAACGTCGCTGCGAACGAAATTCCCATTGGCGATAGCAGGCGGGATTCACTTTTTATTATCGATACGGGCTACACCGGGCCTTCACCAGAAAGCCTTATATCAGATGACACAGTGGTTGTTGAGCCCGCTATGGTGCTGGCTGGCGATTTTGCAGCCAGGCTGATTCAAGACGGCGCTGAACAACCAGTGGTGGAGATTTTAAAAACTGAAGATCATCTGACATGGTCAGTGGACGCCACGATTGATGTTTCCAGCTTATGGCAGCAAGTTGTTGTCTCCTCTGGGTATCCTCCTACGGTTTCCGCTATTCGCCTTGATCTCGATCAGCAAATTCTAGCAATTTCATTCCCTGCTATCGGTACCTCGGGTTTCAGTGGGCTGATCTATATCTACGAGCGCAATAGCAGTGAAGAATGGGTGCAAACAGCACAGCTTCCAGGCTTCAGCACAGACTGGGATAGTTATGGTCAGGCAATCTCGCTGGCAAATGGTGTTCTGGCGGTGCGCTCCGGCGATGTGGGAGGCGAAGGAGGAGCCGATGGTGCAATCTTTATCTTTGAAAAAGAAAATGGTGTATGGGGACTTGAAAGTACATTGGCAGAGCCACGACCGTATGACCCACAGCCGCAAATTGGCTACTCACTTTCAATCGAGTCCGATGTTCTTCTGTTAGCCAACGAGGTGAGGGGGTTCTATTTTACCGAGGTATACGCAAGGGATGAAAATCGCAGATGGGAACATCAACAATCCCTGTATATCGGTGATGGCAAAACCAAAATTGACAGCGTTGATTTACTAAGTCAAAACACCGCGCTTGTCGAACTAAATGGCAAAATACACGTGTTTGATAAGGACGCTAACGAGATCTGGCGTGAATCGGCGGTCACCACCGGAGGAGACATGGTAATCAGACACGGAAGGTTATGGGCGAGTGATACACCGATACTACCCGAAACCGGCGCAGGCAATCAGTTATTCCCCGTCGAATTTCTGAACCGGAATAATTCCTCTTCAGGTGGTGGTACAGCAACGATAAGTTCGGGAGGCGGATCATTTTCGTTGTTTTATCTACTCGGTATGTGGGGGCTGATTATCATGAATCGAAAACAGAGAGTCCGTCAGGCAAAGTTTAGCTGGCGACCGGGAAATTGGCTTTAATCTCTTTCTGTATAGCCAGAACAGGCAATAGAACAGGGCGGTATAGTTTAGCTGGCAC
>CAKZVB010000055.1 GCA_937922015.1 uncultured Granulosicoccaceae bacterium | reverse complement strand
GCATTACCGGTATCTTACAAGCGCAGATCGTATTACAGGCGATCTGTAAGGTTCAGGAAAGAATTGTCAAGTGCTGATGACTGGTTACTATTTCAATAGTAACCCAGTAATTTCCGCGAATTACAACATCCCCGTTGCGGGGATGGAGTCATTGCAGTATTTTTCCGGTTATACATACATCTTCTGAGTAGTATCCTGCAACTGCTGCAATTCATAAAGCGCCCGGTAACGCCCACCTGCAATCATCAACTCCCGATGACTTCCCTGCTCTACTATCCTGCCCTGATCAATAAACAAAATATGGTCGGCCTGTCGGATGGTTGATAGACGATGCGCTATGATAAAACCCATTCGTCCCTTCAGCAGTGTGGCCAGCCCTTGTTGTATTTGTTGTTCGGTCTCGGTATCTACCGATGATGTTGCCTCATCCATGATCAGAATCTGTGGATCTGCCACAATGGCACGAGCCAGAGAAAGCAGTTGTTTCTGTCCGGCAGACAGTCTGTTTCCGCCTTCTCCGGTTTGCGTGTCGTAACCATCGTCATAAGTTGTGATGAATTGATGGGCACCGGCTAACTTACTCGCTTCAATGACCTGTGCATCGGTTGCGTCCGGTGCTCCGTAACGAATGTTGCTCATAATGCTACCACTGAAGATATGATTATCCTGCAGCACTACACCCAGGCGCGACTGCAACCAGCGTTGACTGTAGTGTCGATAATCCAGTCCATTAATCAGTACCGAACCCTGCGTGGCCTCGTAGAAACGCGCCAGTACATTAACAAGTGTACTCTTGCCACCACCAGTGGGCCCTACAATCGCAATGGTTTGCCCATAATGTGCATCAAGATTAATGTTCTGAAGAACAGGTTTTGCATTGTCATAGTTAAAACAAACGTCAATTAACTGAATACGCGTGATCGGCGTTGTGTCTGTGTCGTCGACGTGAAGATCATCTGCATCTTGAATTTGCGGCACTTCATTGATTAAACCAAGAATGCGTTCAGCTGATGCCTGGGCCATCTGCATCTCGGCAAAACGTTCACTTATTTGCTCGACGGGTTCAAATATGTTGTTGGCAAACCCTAAAAATGCCACCAGGGTGCCCACTGTTATTATCCCACCTGACACTTCAATCCCACCGATGACCAGGGTCAGGCCGACAGCCAGGCTGGCCAACGTCACGACAATGGGCAGATAGATTGACGCGTAGGTCGCGTTGCGTACCTTTGCACTGGCAAGTCGATGGGTAAGACCACTGAATTCTTTCAGGTTAGCCTCTTCGCGAACAAATACCTTGCTGGTTAGTACGCCGCTGATCGCTTCATTATAGCTGGCTGTGATACGGCTGTTGATTGACGTTGCAGCACGTGCACTGATTAGCAAACGACGTTGAAAATAAACAGAAGCGATAGCCAGGAAAGGCATTACGCAGATCACAACAGTGGCCAGCAGCGGGTGCAACCAGAACATTGCGATGATGATACCGACCATCATTGTACTGCCCCATACCGCATCCAGAAATCCCCACACCAGTATATTTGACAGACGATCGCAATCGGCTGTCATACGCGCCATTAACCAGCCCACCGGACGTTGGTTAAAATAACTGAACGACAATGCTTGTAGATTTGCAAAGCCATCGCAACGGATGTCGTAGCTGATGCGTGTTTCCAGTTTTCCACCCATGCGTATAAAGCCAGTGATGGATACAGTAATTACCACTGTGGTCAGTGCATAATAGATCCCGTACTTCCAAAGGATAGAACCGTGTACTTCAGAAGCCACGGCATCAACAACTAATCGCGTAATCAACGGATAGCATATTTCCATTGCAGCAGTGACAATGGCACATACGCCAAGCCACTTGAGATCGCTCGGGTATCGACGGGCATAACTCCACAATTGCAGCCAGAGCTCACTTTGCAATGGCTGATTCACATCCGCTTCGTCTTCTTCTATTTCTAATTCAAGCATGATGGTTTCCCTTATTTGTTAGAATAAAGTCGGCTTGCATTGTCGATTCGAGTTCTTTCTGGATCACACAAAGTCTTTGATACTGACCAGCCTGTCTGGACAACTCAGTGTGAGTGCCAAGCTGAACAATTCTACCTCCGTCCATGACAGCGATTCGATCAGCGTGCCGGAAGGTCGACAGTCGATGGGCAACAATCAGTGTTGTTCGGCTACCCGCACGGCTGCGCAAAGCCTCGAGTATGGCTTTTTCAGTCCGGCTATCGACGGCAGACAACGCGTCGTCAAGTATCAGAATGGGAGCGTCTTTCATCAATGCTCTTGCTATTGCCAGACGTTGGCGCTGACCGCCCGACAGGCTGACGCCCCGCTCCCCGATCACAGTTTCGTAGCGGTCGGTAAAATTCATGATGGAATCGTGCAGTGCGGCGTCCCGACAGGCAGCCGTCATTTGATCACTATTTGCATCTGTACAGCCTACACGCAGGTTATTTGTAATCGAACGCGAGAATAAAAACGGCTCCTGGAAAACTACAGCAAACTGATTTCGCAGCCAGTGTTTGTCGAGATCCCTTAATTCGTAACCATCGAGCACGATAGAGCCGTGCCGGTACTCATAAAGTTTCAGTAACACCGCTATCAAGGTGGTTTTACCACTACCCGGCGCACCGGCAACAGCCAGGGTTTCACCTGCTTTGATATCAAGATTAATATCCTGCAGCATGGTTGTGGCTGCCTGTTCTTCTTCGGCATCCTGCGGACTTTCCGTTTCTACTTTTCCAGGCTGCGAACCATACCCGAATGACAGATGACGAATGGATAGCGCACCAGAGGCTCTGGCGATTTCAGGCGGTTGTCCAGTGGATTCTTCGGGTTGTGACAGTATGTAATTGATTCGATTCAGTGCGACCATTGACATCCCGCTATCAACAAGCACTCTGCCAAGATGTCTTAGCGGCCAGATCACCATTGATACATAAGTGATAAACGCAAATAGATCTCCAAGACTCAAATGACCGCTTTGTACTCTGAATGCCCCGCCAATTAATACAATGCCCACCTGGCTGAAGGAGATAAAATCACTAAGGCCCCAGAAACAGGCCATGATCTTCATCATCTGATATTCGCATTCACGATAGTCGTCATTACATTGGGCAAATTTCCCGATCTCGAAGGCCTGTCGGTTGAACGCACGCACCACTCGAATACCCGTCAGGTTTTCCTGCAGACATGCTGTCATTAGTCCCTCGGCTTCATCGGACTTAAGAAACCCTGTTTTCACGCGAGAGAAAAATATGGTCGAACCCAATATCAATATTGGCATCAAACACAGAGACACCCACGCAAGCGTTGAATCTATCCAGAACAGCACCGGCACTACGCAGATCAATAACAACACGGAACGACTGATATCGACAAGGTTGGAAGCGAGAAAGGCACGAACTGTCTCTACATCAGAACTGCAGCGCTGCACCAGATCACCTGTTTTTTCTTCATCAAAGAAGCTGGCGCGTATTGCATGCAGGCGCGCATACAGACCCAGTCGCAATTTCTCGGCGATCGCCTCAGATGCACGAGCCGTTAAGCGCCCGCGCAGATATTGAAATGTACCTGCGACTACCGTCACCAACAACGACAAGCTGCCTGCGACCCATAACAATTTGGCCACACCGGCGTCGCTGAAAACCGCTGTTAATAGTAGTGGCATCACCGTCACATCCTGCTGGCTCACCATATCAATCGCATATTTTCCCAGGACCGGCGGCACAAAAAGGCACAGGTTGGCAAAAATCATTGCGAGAGCAGCAGCCGCAAACAACCCTCGTTGGCCATGCGTTAAACGCCACAGCTGGCCTGCAGTTCCATCTTCCATTTTTTCATTGTCATTCATGAATCGTTCAACACGTAGGTGCGCCGAAAGGTGCACAGCAAATAGATGCAGTGCCTGTGGATGAACGACTAAATAGGGATCAGCAACGGGCGACTGCGCGGCTTGCGGTCGCGGTATCTCGTTGTCTGAGTTGTATGGAGGTCAGCCGCTGAGTGGGCTGAGAAGCAACAGTTGCTAGGAGATACTCGCTCTCGCAGAGCCAGTCATCGGGTTATCAATTCGCAAAATATTCATTTGATATCTCCTGCTTGTCGCCTGATGGCGGATGGGTGTTACAGCCCGAATACTACGCCGGTCCATTTTTAACTTCAAGTGTTTGTTTAGTGGCGATCCAACGGTCTAGCTGATAAATATCATGGATATTGTCCATGCCTGCTGCAAAGGGGGAAATTTAACGTATCGTTGATACCACTGGCCGTCGGTCGCGGCACCTGCAATAATCTGTCGCACATCGCTGGTCGGGAACAGGTCATGTACCAGCCG
>CAKZVB010000054.1 GCA_937922015.1 uncultured Granulosicoccaceae bacterium | reverse complement strand
ACAGCAAACACGTCTTCCTGCCGTTCATAGTCGCGTGCTGATGAGATGCGATCTGTCATTGGTCCGATATCAGTGCGTCCTCCATTAACCTCTTCCAGCATCGGTCGGTTAACCCGGATGGTATATGGTTTGATTTCTCCGCTCATCGCACGATGCAGAATATCGCCTGCATGGCGACCTGTTTCAAGCATATCAACATGGGGGTAGGTCTTGTAGGAAACTATAATGTCGGCGAGTGAGCACATCTGTGCACTAACATTTGCGTGTAGATCAAGAGTCACCGCAATGGGTAAATCGGGCCCCGCTACCTGGCGCAGGCGCTGTAATAATTCACCCTCACCGTCCTCACAGAAATCAGTCACCATAGCGCCATGCAAGGCGAGCAGAATTCCATTGTATTGACCTTGACTAAGCGCTTGTACCACCGGGTCACATAGATACTCAAACGCCTCACGGCTTACTTTACCGCTGGGGCCTGCCGCTGCACTGAGCACATGATTAATTTTCCAATTATGACTTTGACCGGCATCCAGAAATCCAGCAAGCTCTGTATTCGCTTTGCCACGCTCTGCAATTGCATCGTCTCCAAACAACAAGAAACGATTATAAAATGCCTGTAAGTCAGTTTTATGGCAACTAAAGGTGTTGGTCTCGTGCTGGATTTCAGCGGTAAGTACTTTCATGTTTGGCAGTATCCGGTAGACCTTAAAAACATCGTTGCGATTGCACTTATAGCGACAAAGCCCCGGTCATATCCAGAGCCTCGGCCATTGGCGGTTCAACACTCCGTGGCGAGATGCAAATTCCGATTAATTGCAATTTAAATTCAGCTTCATTCCAGTTGGTCAAAAGATCCATTGACTGGCGGTGACTAACAACCCGGCTGAAGAGATTTCACACAACCACCTAATCTGCCTGAATGGTGCCCATCATGGTTTTTGTGTAGCTTGTACCCGCCAGACCAGGCCGTCCACTCCGGCTTTTTACAAGCGTATTGGTTAACCATTGTTGATAACGGAGGTCGTTCAGATTGATTTTGCGGCTAACACCATGTTAGTAAGCTTGGCCCTCGCCTGCTCTCTGGACAAAAGACCCAGACCACAATCCGGTGCGGCCAACAGCCGATCACTATCAATATGCTGCAATGCCTGTGTCAGTCTTTGGCGAATTTCCTCGACCGATTCTATCGGGCTTCTGGCAATCGCAACCGTGCCAAAAATTACCGACGTGGTTTTAAAGTGTTCGAGCAAAGAGAGATCGTTGTGGCGGTGTGCATCTTCGACTGATACACGATTTATAGTTGATTGTTCTACTGCATCAGCAATCTGCAGATAGGCACCCGGATCGGCCTTTGGATAGTCTGGATGATCGAGTCGATCCGGATAACCGCAGCACATATGCACGGTTCGAATGACATGATCAGGACAACCGTGAAACGCTCGTTCCAAATTTTCAAATCCATAGTCGAGTGCGGCTTCCGGTTTGCGTGCAAAAAGGGGCTCATCTATTTGAATGTGTCTGCACCCGGCGGCGGCTAATGCAAGCACATCCTTATTAAGCGCGTCTGCAATGTCGGCACCGAGTTTTCTGGCATCATGATAAAACGCGTCGACGTTGGTATCGCTAACGGTCATCGGGCCGGGTATTGTCATTTTCACTTCGCGATCGGTGTGGGCCTGGGCCTTCTTCCACTCGGCTGCCAGGAACGGTTGACGCAAGGAAATTTTTGACACAATAGTGGGCAGGTTAGCTGAATAGTTACCGCCTCTTAGTTCTTTATTGGTGAGATTGTTAAAATCGAATCCATCCAGATGCCGGCAATGATAGTGGATGTAGTTTTCCCTGATCACTTCACCATCGGTGGGAATATCGATACCTGCTTCTACCTGATCGCTGATCACCTCGCGAATACCTCGATCGATAATATCACCGGCTTCATCACCCATCGCTGCCATGGCATCAGCCCATTGCAGGGTCGGGTCAGCGGTATCCGGACCGGCGGGTATGTTGAACCAGTCGGGCAGTTTTACAAAATCAGGTTTGGGGTAGGCACCTATACAAGTGGTCAGTAGTGGCATCGAGTTGTTCTCTTTAATAGTGCGCTTATATATTTAATTTAAATTGGATACCAGCAATGCGCCTAAGGCGGTTTTCGCTTCTCACCAACAGGACTGAGTTTCGACAGCGCCAGCGACTGATCCAGATGTTCGGCACGCCAGCACAGCAGTTCTTCACTACAGGCGATTCTGACCGCAGCGTAAGCAGGGTCATCCACCACATTTATACTCTCATCCGGAGCTTCCTGCAGATCAAACAACAACGGCGGCAAACCCGCACAGTGCACATATTTGTAACGTTCACCACGCAACACACTTAGATTGCACAACTGGCTGGGTAATCCGAAATACTGCTCTGCGTCATTTGAAGAGACATCCCGGAAGTCATATTCCCAATGAGCCGATTGACGCCAGTTTTCCAGCTTTCCTGCCTCCACAGCACCAAGCAGTGAACGCCCGTCCAGATGGTCGGGTACAATGCCACCGGCCAGATCGATCATCGTCGGCATTACATCAACTGCTTCGGTGAAATTGGCAATACTCTGTCCATGGCCTGCTGATCGTGAGGGGTCGGCAATGATCAATGGCACGTGAAAACTTTGATCATAAAAACCATATTTTCCCAACAGACAATGATCACCGAGTTGCTCGCCGTGGTCAGACGTAAAAACAACAATGGTGTCATCCAGATAGCCATAAGACTCAAGCGCATTAAGCACCACACCTATCTGCGCATCAACCTCTGCCACCATTCCGTAGTAGATAGCCGCTATGGTTTTCAAGTCTGATTGCTGCCAGTCCCGCACCAGACCGCTGGCTCCCGGTATGAATCCTGACTTCGCTACTTTGGAGAAAAGGTATTCCATTAACGGATGCACGGCTGCTTCTTTTTCTACATCATTGCTACCGGCAAACGCACCGACGTCGCCGGCATTGAACATCGAGTTGTATGGCGCTGGCACGGTAAAAGGCGGATGCGGTCGCAAAAAACTCAGGTGTGCAAACCAGGCATGCGCGAGTCCTCCACCGGCCATATTGTGTTGCGCTTTTCTTTTCGCTGTCTTTTGTTCAGCCAGCCAGCGCTCAAACTCATCAACGAGAAACGCCGTTTCCGTATGCTCTGCACTATACAGAGGGGCGTTGCCGCCAGGTGGATCATCGGGTTTGCCATCGGGCATGTGAATGCCGGGCGATGCGATGTCCATCGCGTTCTGATAGCCTTGCCTCTGCAACCAGGATAACCAGGTCAGCTGCTCATCGGACAAGCCAACCCGCCAGTTGAAACCCGGTAACAATCCTTCGTAGGTGGTCAGTCGCGGGTCTTGTGGTGGCAGGCCTCTGGGGTCTGCTGCCTGATCGGTATAACCGAATAACGTCGGATCATAGCCGTACCTGCGAAACGCCAGGGCCAGTGTGTCATGTCTGGCATCCAGCGGTGATCCGTTCATGCAGACACGGTTATTCATCTGATACAAACCCGTATAGAGACAGGCACGTGCCGGTGAACACGGAGCGGCGCCGGCATAGTGGCGTTCAAAGCGCACACCACGTCTGGCTAGCTTATCCAGATTCGGCGTTGCCACTAAAGGGTGCGACGCCGCCGACAGACAATCACCACGCCATTGATCAGCCGTGATCAACAGTATGTTCTTTTTTTGCGTAGAGTTATTTTGAGTCACGTTGGTCATTCAGTAGTATAAAGATCTATATCAGCCGGCAATTTTCAAACGCTCTTCATGGGCTGCACTGGGTGGCTGTGCACTAGTCACCCCCATTTCAGCTAAGCATAGCCCTGCAGCCTTCACCACACTCTGCATCACTCCGGCATCCAGTTGTCCGATACAACCAATTCGAAAACTGTCTACCACAGTCAGCTTACCCGGATAAATAATAAAACCCTTCGCTTTCATGAGCGCATAAAAACGCTCAAACTCAAATTCCTTGTCAGCCGGATTAAAGAAAGTCACGATAATCGGTGATAACCAGCGATCACTAAGTAATGTTTCAAAACCGAGTGACTGCATACCGGCAACCAGGACATCTCGATTGTTTGTATAGCGCTGCAACCGGGCGCTGACTCCACCGGCCTGGCGATGCAGCCTCAACGCTTCAATAAATGCCGCCACCACGTGAGTCGGAGGGGTATAGCGCCATTGTCCGGTTTTTTCCATTTGCACCCACTGCTCATAGATATCGAGACTCAAAGAGTGACAGCAGCCCTCTGCCTGCTCCAATTCGCTGCGACGCACCAGAACGAAACCAAAACCCGGAACACCTTCAATGCACTTGTTAGCGGAAGAGACAATGGCTTCAAACTGAAGACTGTCTGCTGTCAGTGGCAACGCACCGAAACCACTCATGGAGTCAATTAGCAGCTTGCGACCTGCGGCGTAGACCACTTCGGAAATTTCTTCTATGGGATTGAGAATTCCGGAGCTGGTTTCACAGTGCACCACCACTACATGGCTGATATTCGCATCGGCACTCAGGGCAGCTTGCACATCAGCGCCACGCGGCGGCAGATAATCTCCTTTATCTATCACCACATGGTCCCTGCCAATTCGTTTGAGTGTGCCGGCCATACGCTGCCCATAGGCTCCATTGACCAACACCAGTGTTCTACTGTTGCGGGGTAACAGCGTGCCAAGCATCGCCTCGACAACAAAGGTGCCACTGCCCTGAATCGGCACGCACTCATATTCATTGCGCGTGTCTTGCATCATCGCCAGCAACTCGCGACGCAACTGTTTAGTCATGGACCGGAACTCTTCGTCCCAGGAACCCCAGTCCCTTAGCATGGCCTGCTTAACACTTGCTGCGGTAGTCAGAGGACCTGGAGTGAGCAACCAGGGTTCACCGGGAATCGGCGCCTGTATCTGGCTACTTGTATCGTTTTCGTTGGTCATTAACCCGGCCTCGTGTTCAACTCTAACTTTGATTCATCATCTACTTTGCAAATCGTCACCAAATACGTACAGTTTTCAAGATGCTGCAGATTAATCGGTGCTGTTTGTTAGCTGGTGTTTGCGTCATCAAGATTCTCAATCAAGCGTGTTTCCAGCAACTGTCCACCCCGGTAAAGTATCGGATAGGCCAATGTCGCTACACGGCTGTTGAATTCATTCAGTGATCGCAGTGTTTCGAGATGTATGTTGCTGGAGTCAAAGCTAACCGCCGATCCGTCACTCAGGCGCTTCAAATGCTTTTTACGACTCGTGCGTTCAAGTCGTACCATCTCTGCCTTTTGTTCTAATAATAACCGTGCGCTATCAAGATCATCTGACACCAATAGATTCATTGCCAAAGTCAGATTCGACAACAGGCTGTCGTGCATGACGGCAAGCTCTTCGCTGCCCTCTCTGGACAGACGCACCCCGTCTTCGGATTTCTCCTGCGCCAGAGTGAGTAGTTGCTTACCGACAATATCCCCGGCTGTCTCAAGTGCGATAGCGTATTCGGTGAGCTCCCGTGTCTGGTTGCGCTGTTCATCTGACATCGAGTTATCGGGTATGGAGGCTACATAGCGTTTTATATCGTTAAGAGCCAGGTTAACTTTGGCGTCCTGATCTCGCAGGGCGCGCATGCGGGATAAATCGAATTCGTCATAGAGCTGCATGACCGGTGTAACCATATTCTCGACCAGCTGCGCCATTCTCAGCACTTCACGCCGCAGGCAGGCGATCGCCTGTTGCGGTTTGCCTGTTACACTGGCATCCAGGGCCGTTCGCAGCACCGGGTTATCCTGTTCTATATTTACCACCTCCGGTAACATTGATGACAGTGGCTTGTTTAACAAGCCACATACCGGCAACGCTAACATCAGTGTGCAGTTAAATAATATATGCACAATAATCAAGGCCTGAGCATCCCCCCAGGAAAGCACCCATTGCGGCATTGGCAGCCGGGTAACAACAAACAACGCCACAATAGCTGCTGCACCGCGTATCAGCAGATTGGCCAGTGGCAGACGACGCGCCTCGTTTTTCATGCCCCTGCTAAGCCAGACCGGGATCAATGCTGAACCCAGATTTGCACCGAGAACCAGTGCAATCGTCGCACTTAATGGCAATGCACCTACGGACACAAAAGTAACGCACATCAATATGGCAGCAACTGATGAATGCATAATAAACGTCAGAATTGCACCGGCGATAAAGGCAGTCAGGTGGTCATTTGAAAGATAAGCCGCCACTGAGGGCAGAAAATCACTCTCTCGAATCGGGATCATGGTCTCGCGCAGAAATCGCAGTGACACTAATATAAAGGCGATGCCAAGAATTATTCTTCCGGTCTGCCGGAGTTTCTGTTGATCGGATTTAATATAGAGGCCTCCCCCGATGGCAAGCAGCGCCGGTGTCAGCCACTCAAGATCAAAGGACAGCACCTGAATAAGCAACGCCGATCCCAGATCAGCACCCAGAATAATGGCAACCCCGGTCACAAACTCAAGCGACCCTGCCCCCGCAAACCCTGCCACCAGTAACGCTACCGCTGCAGAGCTTTGCAGCACAATCGCAAGAAATAACCCTGTAGTTGCGGCCGTGACTGTATTGCCTGTATTAGTCACATAGCGTCGGAACGACGCACCGAACACCCGCTCTATACCCGTGCGCACCATCCGCACCGCAAAAAGCAACAACATTGTTGCACCTGCCAACTGCACAAAAAAAGTGAGCAGTGTCATGCCTTGCACCGGCTGTTCGCAACAGGCAATATCGCCAGTAGTACCACCGTAGATAAATCATTTCCGGACACGTTGCCGGTCACAAGTACTGCGCCAATGGGTTTTGCCCCGCCAGCCGGGCATCAGTGGATTTAATCGTGACCGGTTTTCCCTCCAGTACTTCATTACATCTTTCGAGGGTTTCCGCTTCAAGCCGCTGCATCGCTTCCTTTGTATAGAAAGTCAGATGCGGTGACAGGATAACGTTGGGGTGACTGTACAGGTTCTTCATCGGGTGATCGTGTAGATTCAGTGGTTCATTGCTAAACACATCTAACCCGGCACCGGCTATCAATCCCTGATTCAACACATCAACCAACGCCGCCTCATCGACGATAGCACCACGCGATACATTAATTAAAAACGCGCCGGGCTTCATTTGGCGAAGCTCACGCTCGCCGATCAGGTGGTGGGTTTGTGGATTGAGCACGCAATGCACCGAGACAAAATCACTGGCACTCATCAGGTCTGACAGATCGTCAACCTTCTCTACACCCAGAGCCGCCATTTCATCAGCGCTGTTGTCCGGGCTATAGGCGATCACTCTGGCACGGAAACCGTAACCTGCCATGCGTGCCATGCTCTTGCCTATTTTGCCAAAACCGATAAGCCCAACCGTCCTGCCTGCGATATCAGAGGCCATCCATTGATGTTCAGGCCAGGCCCATCCGTGCGCTTTCATGTGCTGATCGAGCGGGATCAGTTTTTTTGCCAGAGCGATCAGCATAGTGAATGCCCCTTCAGCGACGGTCTCTTCTGCATACCCGGGGACATTGACCACCACGATTCCGTGTTCCTTTGCAGCCTCAATGTCGATCGCATCAATGCCCACGCCGTACTTGACGATACCTTTTAATTTTCTGGCGCTTTCAATCACACCCCGAGTGACAGGGGTATAACACATCAATAACAGATCGGCCTCAGCCACAGCATCGATCAAAGTGTTACTGTCAACGCCATCAGGCAGCAAAACCAGATCATGACCCATGGCGAGCAAGGCCTGATCAATACCGGGAGTCTGCAGTTCGGCGTCTGTTCTGACTATCTTCATGAATCGTTGCCGCTATACAGTTTCTCTGCGTTGAGTACTGCGGCTTCAACTATGTTCAGTGCCGTGTCGAGGTCTTGTTCTGAAATTGTCATCGGTGGTGACAGCGTCAATACACAGCCTTGTGAAATTTTAAAACTCAGACCGTCATCCAGGCACCGATAGTAAATATTTTCCGCCAGATCATTAGCCGCGGTTTTTTGTTCGCGATCTTTTACTATTTCAATACCGAACAGCACTCCACGCCCGCGGATATCACCGACGATGGCACAATGTTTAAGTGATTCGCGCAACCTGTCCATCGCGTATTTACCCAGACGCGCTGCGCGTGTCACCAGCTCTTCATCCTCTATTATCTGAATTGTGGTTAATGCAGCTCTGCTGGTTACGGGATTTTTTTCGTGTGTATAGTGACCAATAGCAAAGTCACCGCATACATCGAGATCACGCCGGGCGACAACAGCAGCTATTGGCAGAATGCCACCGCCCAGTGACTTGCCGATAGTGACGATATCCGGCACGATTTCATCGTGCTCAAAGGCGAACATGCGACCGGTCTTGCCAAGACCGGTGGGGATTTCATCCATAATCAACAACGCACCATGTTTATCGCAGGCACTGCGCACCGCCTGCCAAAAACCGACCGGCGGCACCACCGGTACCGCACGCATAGGCTCGGCGATTACGGCCGCTACATCACCTTCACGGTCAAGAACATACTCGACCATCTTTGCACAGGCCAGTCCACAGGTGTCCGGGCTGACGTGGTTATAAGCGCAACGATAACAGTTGAATGGCGCTACGTGCTCGGCACCGGGCAGCAGTGGTCCGGCGATATGTGAACGGAAAGTGGCTTCTCCACCGACACTGGCGGCACCAAACCCGGCGCCATGAAAGGCATCCCAAAAAGAAACCGTTTTAAATCTGCCGGTGGCTGCACGCGCTATTTTAAGGGCTACCTCATTGGCATCCGAGCCTCCGGTAGTGAAGAGTACCTTGTCTAAATCTCCCGGCGATATCGATGTTAACTTTTCTGCCAGTTCAACTGCCGGATCGCAGGTAAAACGACGCGGTGCAAAGGATAAGTCGTCCAGCTGGGCCTTTATTGCCGAGACCAGTCGCGGGTGACCATAGCCGATGTGGTGAACGGAGTTACCGTGAAAATCAAGGTATCGCTTGCCGTCATGATCTTCTATCCAGCTACCCTGTGCTTTGGCAATACTCGACACACAGGGACTTGACAGGCTTTGATGCAGAAACACATCTGCATCCCGTGACAACAGCGGTGCCGATTTCGGACTGTTTGATTTTTGCAGCCACTGCGCACGCACCGAAGATGTATTCGATTCCCCCTCGGTGTGTGTGAGCGTCACTGACTAAGCCCCTGCGACCTTACGAAGGCCACGGCAGGGAATAGGTTTTTACCACCGTGAAGAATTTCATGGCTTCAAGCACGCCCTCCTTAACTGCATTACCGCTGTCTTTGACACCACCAAAAGGGGACATCTCGATGCGATAGCCCGGTTGCTCCCAGATGTTACAAGTGCCGACATCGAGGCCTTCGATAAAAGCCATGGCGCGATGCAGGTTATTGGTACAGACACCGGATGACAGCCCGAACTGGGTACTGTTTGAAATGGCCATCACTTGCTCATCATCATCAGGGACACGCACAATCGGCACGATGGGACCAAAGGTTTCCTCCATCACCAGCTCGGTGTCATGTGGCACATGATCAACGACAATAGGCGGTAACAATGCTCCTTTGCGCTCGGGGTGGTACAAGATTTTTGCCCCCTGCTTTTCAGCATCAAAGACACGCTGCTCGAAGAGCTCAGCGGCTTTGGCGCTGATAACACAGCCCAGCTGCGTCTCCGGGTCCATCGGATCACCGAATTTTAATGCCTTTGCCTTTGCAAGTACCATTGGTACAAATTTATCGGCCACCGACTCCTGCACCAGAATGCGTTTAACCGCTGTACAACGTTGACCGGAGTTACCAGTCGCACCAGCGACGGCAATGGTAGCTGCTTTTTCAAGGTCTTCATCGTTCAGGTCATTGAGTACAATGAGCGGATCGTTACCGCCAAGTTCCAGAGCGGTTCTTCTGTAGCCCGCTTTAGCGGCGATTAACTTGCCTACAGGCACACCACCGGTAAACGTAATGATATCTATATTTTCATTGGTAACCATTTCATCGCCAATATCCTGTGGCAAGCCAGTCACTACCTGAAACATCTCCGGTGGTAAACCGGCTTCATATAGAATATCTGCAAGCGCTATGGCGGTTAGTGGTGTCAGTTCTGTGGGCTTACACACCAGGCAATTATTAGTGGCAATTGACGGTGCAATTTTATGGCTGACCATGTTCAGCGGGTGATTAAACGGAGTAATCGCAGAGATGGTGCGTACCGGCTCGCGTTTCGTATAGATCTTGCGCGCCTTGCCATGCGGTGTCAGGTCGCAGGAAAAAATCTGCCCGTCATCGACAATCGCCATCTGGCCTGCAAAAGTAAAAACGTCGCATGCTCTGCCCGCTTCATACAATGCGTGTTGCTGACTGATGCCCAGTTCAAGGGTAAGCCAATACGCGAGCTCGTCACGGCGTTCACCAATGAGCTCTGCCGTTCTTAACAGAATTTTCTGGCGTTCGTAGCGAGTTAGTGTCGACTTATAGTTGGCGGCAATCTCGAAAGCACGTGCCGCGTGTGTGGCATCACCGGCTGGCACCGTGCCAATAGTTTCTTCAGTGTAGGGATAAACAACGTCGATGACTTTTTCAGTGAAAACCTTCTCACCACCAATGCGCATACCCTCATGGCGCACTTTAAACCTGCCATCATTCAAAACCGAACCGTTCATATTTATTGACTCGCAGCTGCTGTGGTGGAGTAGAAAATTGCATCGTAGTTTCGAAGTTGCGGAGCATCGGGTATATCGATCCTGCGATTGACAATAAAAGGCACCTCTTGTTCGGTGAGACCACCATGTGAACGCAGCGGCTCTGTGAGGGCGGCCAGATCGTGCCTGTCTTCACTGGTGCCGATCACCTGATTTTCATCTGAAATCATCACGATATCGCCAATTCTGTCTGGCGGCAGATCAAAGCGTTTCACCGCCTCTGCTTTATCAATCACCAGTAACATGCCTTTGATCGACTGCAGTTTGTCAATGATTGCCGCGGTATCTGCCTCTGCAGGCAGATAGGCGGTAGCAAAGCCACCCAGTGCACCGTGATGCACCACGTAAGGGTCAGTTATGGGCAGTATCACCCGGGAATTACCCGCTCCGCACATTTCGTCCAACACTTCCTGTGCATAGATCACATCAGGCGCACCATCGGCCTTGTGTTTGGGTTTCATACCATGATCTGCAGTGGTGACAATCACCGCGCCCATGTCATCGAGCTGACCGAGGTATTTATCAAACATCTCATAGAAGCTGTTGGCATCGGGGGCTCCGGGGGCGTGCTTGTGTTGCACATAGTCGGTTGTGGTCAGATACATGAGGTCGGGGCGACGCTCCTCCAGCAACTTTACACCTGCCGCAAATACAAACTCGGACAGATCGGCGGAGTACACCTCCGGTTGTTTCATACCCAGCCACTGCGAGGCCCGGTCCATGCCGTGTTCACTTTGAGTTGAGCTGTCAGATTTCTCTGCCGAAAAACAGCATGCGCCGTTTTCTTTAAACTCCAGCTCTGCACCAAGCAAGGCACGCAGCTTGTCTTTGGCTGTGACAATAGCAACCTTGGCTCCGGCCTGCTGAAACCGCCGGAACACGGTCGGCACCCACAGGAAGCGCACGTCATTCATCATGACTTCCTCATGGGTTTCAGGGTCCAACAGATAATTTCCGCAAATGCCATGCACCCGCGGAGGCTGGCCGGTAGCAATGGACAGGTTATTGGGGTTAGTAAATGACGGTATAACACTGTGTGCCAGGCGGTCAGTGCCGGTCTCACGAATTCGTTTCAGATGCGGCATCAGGCCTGCGGCAATTGCGGCATCCAGATAAGCTGGCTCACATCCGTCAAGGCAGATGACTACCGAGGGCGCACGCGGGGCCTGATAAGAGCGATTATTCGCTTCTATCGGTGATTCTATGGACATATTTGGATTCCGTAATTTGTAGTCGCTTCAGACTATTTTCGTTTGGATAAATGTATATGTAAAGTTGATTATATAGATTATTCTATAAGCTCAACCTATGAATCTACCTGCGACGAAAAACGGAGAAACAGTCAAGTGAGCTACAGCCAGCTGAAAGCATTTCACAGTGTTGCTCTACACGGCGGATTCTCCCGCGCGTCGGAAAAGATCTTTTTAACGCAACCCGCGCTGTCTGAGCACGTACGGCGGCTGGAACAGGATCATGATATTTTGCTGTTTCGGCGAGAAAAAAAACGCGTTCACCTGACCGAAGAAGGCTCGCAACTGTTTCACCTGACCAAGCGCTTGTTTGAAGCAGAACACCAGATCAATGATTTTCTGTCGGAAAAGCGATCCTCTGTTGAAGGGGTGCTGCGGATAATAGTCGACTCGGCCAGCCACATTTCAGGTCCGCTACGACGCTTCCAGGCTGAATACCCGGATGTTTTTGTAACAATGCGCACGTCAAACACTCAGGACATGATCACGCAACTGCGAGCCTATAATGCAGAAATCGCTATCGGCGGTGGTATTACTCCAGGCAGTGATCTCAAACAGGTGCATCTTGGTTCCACGCCGATAATCGTCATTGCAGCTAAAGACTTTCTACCTAAAAAGACCACGAGCCTGACCTTCGCCGAGCTTTCCCGATTCCCTATTGTATTGCGCGAACAGGGCTCGAAAACCAGACAGATACTTGAACAGGAGGCAGCTCGAAGGAAGATTGTACTTACCCCGGTAATGGAGGTAGAAGGCCGCGAAGCCATGCGAGATATCGTCGGTTCCGGATCCGGTATCGGCTTTGTCTCGGACGCTGAGTTTGGCTATGACGACAGACTGGCGCGTATTCCAATTAGTGACGCGCAGTTGCAAATGGAAGAAACGTTATTCTACGTGGCGCAGAGAAGCGAGCTGCGCCTTATACGAACCTTTGTCGAGTTTCTGAAAGCGGATCTTGAAACAACAGCCTAAAGCGCTGGATCTACGTTTAAAGACTTCTAACTTTTTAATACTTCAAGCGGCAGCGATAAAGCCGGGTCACCGCTGGATGCCAGATAAAATATAATACCCACAAGTATCGCTATAGTGATCAAGTACCAAACGGCCGAAAACACCTGCCCGTACAGATCCAGTGGCAACAATGAACTGTTTTGCCGCTGACGCCACTCCAGCAGTATTTCAATACTGCCAATCAACAACAGAAACCACAACAGAGCCAGCCCGAACGAATAGCTGATGACAACGCCCAGCAGAATACCGCCAATGCAGAGAGTCAGACCGGCCAGACTATGCATGGAAAACGTGATCGCCTTGAGAATATGCCCACCGTCCAGTGGCAGAATTGGCAATAGATTAAACAGGTTGAGCAGTGCGTTGACCCCTGCCACTCCAGCAAATATAGGCATACCCGTGATGCCGTACAACAGCAGCGCAATCACAGAAAGAGCCGTTCCGAACACCGGCCCCATTATCGATATGACAACATTCTGCCAGCGGGTATTGAGATTATTCTCACCGATGGCAGCACCACCTACAAACGGGATCAGGTAGATTCCTTTGGTTTTCATGCCGAAGTATTTCATCGCCCTGATGTGCCCGTACTCATGTACCACCAGACATAAAATTATCAATAGCGCGAATTGAATCGAAAACAACCACGAATAAGCGGCCAGACTTGCCCCCGCCAGCAGCACCTTGACCGCCTTGGCGCTTTTCAACAACTTAAGCCCGAGGGATGCCAGCCCCATCACACTGAACTGACGGCGTACAGGCATCTCCTGTTGCGGGGTGCTGCTGGCGAGGTCTTGCGGCGCACGACTGCCAGCCTGAACATCCTGGTCATTGGCCGTGATGTAATAATCCAGCTGGAACGGATTCCATCTGAGTTGTAAATTCAGCTTACAGCGAACGCTGCCTTGCGGGCTTTGCAGTTCAAATTCGTGAACGATGTTTTCAGGGGTCTCTGCGCTTGCATTGCGCACCGACACCAGTTGATTGTTCCAGTACAACTGCTGCCAGCCTGCCATGTTGGCCTCGAGCCGCAAGTCTTCGTTTAAAAATTTTTCGTTGATCAGTTCCATACGCTGTGGAAGTAATACCCGTTTGTAGATGTGTGCAGATTGTACCAGAGCCCATCACCTCCCTGACACGCTTGTGCAATCAGGGAATAGTGATAGTGCGTCATGACAGCTTTTAGTTGAGTTGTGGCATTCCACTTTAACCGGTCGCACAGTTGACACCAGTTTGAGTGGCATGCAACCATGAATCGTATTGGGAACACAGCCCTGCAATAATCGATTTCACTGCACAATAGAATGCTCTCAATTGCTGAACAACAAATTCACCTCCCTGCTAACGTTATTCCAGAGCGCTGTTAGATGACATCTTCACCTACACCGACAGTGCTGGTAACCGGTGCCACCAGTGGCATAGGTCAGGCTATCGCGCGCGGGTTTGCAGAAACTAATGAACAGGTTCTGGCGGTAGGCCTGGGCACACTCCCTCCTGCAGAACCTAATCTCGACTATAAAACGCTGGACGTACATGACGGTGAGGCAGTTATCGATCTAATCCGTCCACTCGAGAAACTGCGAGTGGTAGTGAATGCCGCCGGAATTATTCGCCGCGAGGCTGAACACGATCCGGAAGTCTTTCAGCAGGTTATCGATATCAACCTGACCGGCACAATGCGAGTCTGCACCGCTGCGCGATCAGCACTTGCCGCCAACAAGGGCGCAATTATTAATACCGCCTCAATGCTGAGTTATTTTGGTGGTGGACTGGTTCCGGCTTACGCCGCATCAAAAGGCGGCATTGCGCAACTGACCAAATCACTCGCCATCACGTATGCATCTGATGGTATCCGGGTGAACGCAATAGCACCAGGCTGGATTGCAACTGCGCTGACGCAGGGTCTGCGTGATGACCCGGGCCGTTCAAATGTCATTCTGGAGCGCACTCCAATGAAACGCTGGGGCACGCCTGAAGACCTCGTCGGACCGACTTTATTTCTGGCCAGTGCTGCAGCCGGTTTCGTTACAGGTACCATCCTCAACGTCGATGGCGGCTATGCCGCAATGTAACACCAACAGGAAATAATATGTCCGCTCCACAAGATGAAAAAGACGCACGCATGCCCTATCAGCTGCCTATGCCGCCTGACGCATTGCCAGAGATAGTAGTACCGGATGCATTGGCCGAGAATGATGATCGTATGTGGGTTCAACAAACAGAGCATGTGTTCTTTCGTCCACTGTGCCTGAACCGCTCGCAGGGCTACTGGATGAATCTGCTCAAGGTCACGAAGTCCGGAGTGCTGTCACGGCACCGGCATCCCAACGCAGTCCACGGCTTTGTTTTAAAGGGACACTGGCACTATCTCGAACATGACTGGGTGGCCCACACAGGCAGTTATGTCTACGAGCCTCCCGGTGAGACACATACCCTTGTAGTACCGGACGACGTTGATGAAATGATCACCTACTTTCAGGTAAACGGGGTAATGTACTACGTCGACCCCTATGGCGAACACATGGGGTACGAAGACGTTTTCACCAAGATTGATATGTGCCGCGCACACTTTGAAAAGGCAGGGCTCGGCGCTGATTATGTTGATCGCTTCATCCGCTAGAAAACCGCTTGCCAACAACATGAAGATAGAATGTGTAGTACACAGTAAAAGTAAAGTAGGTGAAGGAGCCGTTTGGGATACTCGCGAAAACGTTTTATGGTGGGTAGATATACCGGCGGGTTTAATCCACCGATTCAACCCGGACACTAACAGCAACACCACTATTGATTTTGGTGAACCGGTGGGATGTCTGGCAGTACGCAAACAAGGCGGCCTGGTGCTGGCGGCCAAATCAGGTTTCTGGCTTTTCGATCCCGCCACCAATACCCGTAAACACATACACGACCCCGAAGCCGATCTGCCGAACAACCGGTTTAACGATGGCACCACTGATCTACAGGGCCGATTCTGGGCCGGCACCATGAAAGATGGTGGGGATGCAGAAGCCCTGGGTCGATTCTATCGACTAGATCCGGACCATACCGTTACTCCATGGGTCGATAAAATTTACACCACCAACGGACTGACTTTATCACCCGACGGACGCACCCTCTATTACTCCGACAGTAACCCGGCTGTACGCACTATCTGGTCCTGCGACTACGACACCACGACCGGGACGCCCGGTGAATCATCGGTATTTTTTGATACCAGAAGCGTCGCCGGCAGGCCGGACGGAGGCACCGTAGATGCCGATGGTTGTTATTGGATGGCAGGGGTTAGCGGATGGCAACTGTATCGTATCAATCCGCAGGGTGAGCTATTGATGACAATAGACATGCCGGTGGAGAAACCAACCAAGCCGATGTTCGGAGGACGGAATCTGGATATACTGTTTGTCACTTCGATCGGAGCGGGCCTGACAACCGGCAGCGAAGACCGCCAGCCCCATGCCGGCGGATTGTTTGCAATAACGGATCTTGCTATTAAAGGGATTCCACAACCTATGTACGCAGGCTAATTAAACAAAAATATCGCTAATAGAAGTGCTAATAGAAGTTATGAAAGAAAAACCATGAAACGATTACTAATCACGGGAGCCGCCGGAGGCCTGGGCACTGTAATGCGGCAGCGTCTCACGCATCTTGCCGACACACTTCGATTGTCAGACATTTCACCGCTTGGCGATGCCGCAGTCAACGAAGAGCTGATCAACTGTGACCTGGGGGATAAGCTTGCTGTCGAAAATCTGGTGGCAGGCTGTGATGGCATTGTGCATCTGGGTGGCATTTCTCTCGAAGACAAATGGTCGAACATTCAGGCGGTCAATATAGACGGCGTGTTCAATTTGTACGAGGCGGCCCGCAAGCACGGCCAGCCTCGAATTATATTTGCAAGCTCAAATCACGTTATAGGGTATCACCGGCAAACCGATCAACTGGATGCAGACTCTGCTTTCAGACCGGACAGCCTGTACGGAGTGTCGAAGGTATTTGGTGAAGCCATGGCCACCATGTACCACGACAAATTCGGACAGGAGACAGCCAGGGTTCGCATTGGCTCCTGCTTTCCAGAGCCGGTAAATCATCGAATGCTGTCTACATGGATAAGCTACGACGATTTCGTTTTGTTGATTGAACGCATCTTTATGGTACCCCACCTCGGTTGCCCGATTATTTACGGCGCCTCTGCCAATACCGCCAGCTGGTGGGACAATTCAGCGGTCAGTTATCTGGGCTGGCAACCGGCAGACAACGCAGAAGTGTTTCGCGCACAGATAGATGAAAAGGAAAAACGCCCCGCCATGGATGCCCCGGATGTGCTTTTCCAGGGAGGTATGTTTACCGCAGAGACTATACACGAAGAATAAACAAACAGCGTCCTGTCATCTGAAGCCGCGTTTATCTACGTGTTCCATAAGGCTTACAGCAGCTTCCTCTTGCCATCGAAATACTCGGTCAGCGCCTCAGCCTGAATCAAATCTATATCATTATTCTTAGCAAAGTCGCGGGCGTTTTCAGTGATTTCACCCAACGCCACATAGAGGTAGCCGGTTGCCTCTTGTTTTTCACCGGCGGCCACCAACTGTTTCAATGGTTCAATTCCAGTCTTGGCAGCTTTGAAACGTTTACAGCACAACAAAAACTTGTGCCTGCCTCTTTCGAGTTCAAGCTCCGCGGCATCGCCCTTGAACGGCGTGATATCGAAGTTAATCTTCTCATAATTACCGGCGATCTTATTAGCCAGTGCGCGCGCAGGCATTTTGCGGGCCTCCTGTACTACTTCCAATATTCGTTTTTTGCCAGGGCGCTGAGCCTCACGATAGGCAGCATAGCCGGCGATTCCGAAGAACGGCAATGATGCCGTGATTCCGAGAAAGAGGTATTTCCCGCCAACCAATAGAACGCTGATGAAAATCACCAACAGTGCAATCAACACGCTGTACCACCAGGGGGATCGCAGTAATACCGCAAACAGCGATCCGTGGGCCATTTTCAATGCCATACTGTACCTTTATGAACAAGACTTCCGAAGGAATTCCAATTATAACTGCCACAGACCCTTGACAGTGGTATTTTTCGCTAAGGTTAAAATGGTAACTTAGCCAATAGTTTAAGCCATGCTTTTGATAGCGGGCCTGCCAGCCGCAGACAACCTACAACCCGGTTTTCCCACCTGCTTGGTTTTTCCGTGTAGCTGGCTTCAGGTGTCTTCGACTATCGCCATTTTCTTACAACACGCGGATTTCAACTGAATGGTTATCCGGCGCATCTATCGCCATACAACAATGATCACTTATATTTAAGGCCGGAAAAAATAGAAGCTATGGAAAAAATCGATCTGGTCTTTGAACATTCCAAACTACCCGACAAAGCAAACCTGGTTATAAATCGCTGTAAAGAGTTGGCAGACGAGATTTGCTCCCGCCCGGAGGATCAGGGCCACATCGCTCAGTTTGAACCGTCCGATGGCCACATTAGCTGGCACTTGTTAAACTCGGTAGTAAGACATACCCAGCCAGATCGTCCTGCCGTTTTCTGTGAATGGGGTTCCGGACTCGGCCTTGTCACCCTGCTCGCCTCACTAGCCGGGATGACAGCCACCGGTATAGAAATAGAGGAAGAACTATTTGATCAGGCACAAGATCTGTCACAGGAATTCTCTATCCCTGCCACCTTTATCAACGCCAGTATTTACCCCAAAGACAACCAGGTCTCGCCAATCAATTATAAAGACGTAAATCTGTATTTTGCCTACCCCTGGCCGAATCAAATAGTGCGGATGATAGAATTGTTTGAGCAGGTGGCTGCCAGCGGCGCTATCCTGGTTTGCTATCATGGAGGCCGTAATTATCGTGTGTTGAAGCGATAATTAACACTCAATAGATCCGTTACATTCTACTGACGCAACAAACCGTCCAGCGCCAGACGATACCCATCAATTCCGAAACCAGACACAACGCCTTTGCTTACCCGGCCGATATCCGAAATACGACCCCGGACCGCCGGGTTAGTCATGTGCAGTTCATACACAGGAAAACTCACCTGCACAATGGCGGCACATAGCGCCGGGTATCCGGTGGTAAAGCCCGCTGGATTAAAAATGGCACCATCAATACCTGCCGTATTTGCATCGTACAGCTTATTGATTATTTCCCCTTCTATATTCGAGTGATATATTTCCACCTCAACGCCGGCCTGCGACGCAAACCCGGTAATCGCAGTATCGTACTCAGGCAATGTCATTGGTCCGAATACATCTACCTGCGCTAACCCACGCATATTCATGCCCGCACCATGCATTACGAGAATTGATTTGGGCATATTAGCTCCCCTACATTTTCCAAACGAATATGATTGAGTTTGTCTGGCAGGATGTCAAGCAACATCGTCCCAGTCAGGAATATCGCATCGGGGGTTGTACAGACCCCAATGCCTACAAACACCGGGAAACGAAAGCTTAACGGAAGCCCTCCATACAACCTGCGGGAAGCCGGCCCGAGGCGGACCAGAAAATAACTATTCGCGTGTTTGCGAGAAATTTGTTTCCCATATTCTACGCTTTTAGAATCAGTAAATCGGGCATTGCATGCGCAAACGACGCAGTACATTTCTCCGTTAACGTACAACAATTACAGTCTTCCACGGGTCGTCTCGATCCAACCGATAAACCGCCAGGCCACCTTCCACGATGTAGCGTGGCAAGTGACAAGCTTAATCAACTGTATTCAATGCATTTCTTCGCATTCCGGCACCAAAAACCCTCTTCGTTGGCTGCAATTATGAACAACGACTACTTACATCGAACGTAGAGTCAGACTGACTTACACCTTTAGGTAATAACACTGTGGTCGAAACAGCCATTAGGTACACAATGAATTATCTGGATTTTATCCAATAGCTAGTTGCACATTGCATCAAATATCTTTTGAATAAATCATTGATAATTATAGACACAATGTCATATGTCAAATCGACAGCTGACTTATCGGTGACGGATGAAACCATTAGCTACAACACCTGTTCGCGACTTAATGACGACGGAAATAACCAGAATCCAGGTTGACGCGTCGATACACGATGTAGCGCGACTCATGTACGAGCAACGGCTATCATGCCTTCTGGTTGATGACGATACTAAAACGGAAGATTGCAAGACGGTTGGTATCGTTACAGAAAGAGATTTAACACGGACTCTTAGTCTTGTGCTCGAAGGCAGGAATACGGAAGGCCTCCGGGATGTAATGACCACATCATTGATTACGATTCGTGACGATACAGACTACAGTGAAGCGATCCGGGTACTAAAAGAAAACTCGATAAGAAGAATCATTGTTGTCTGTGACACCGGGCGGGTCTGTGGCCTGATAACACGTGCAGATTTGTTAAACGCACAGAAAAGAATCCTTGAAAACGAAGTCTTACAACGAACTCAGGAATTAGAAGAAACAAATAAAATACTTGAGGAACTGTCTGTAACCGACCCGATGTTAAACGTTGGTAACCGGAGGGCCATGGACAAGGCACTGAAAGACGTCTTTAATTATACAAAACGTTACGCTCGCCCTTATTCAATCGTACTGCTGGATATCGATCGTTTCAAATGTTACAACGACTTCTACGGGCATCAACTGGGCGACCAGGCTTTAATAAAGGTTGCAACCGAATTAAAAGCGATAATTCGCAATACTGATTCAATCTACCGCTACGGTGGAGAAGAATTTCTTGTACTGTTACCTGAGACAGGTTTAGCCGGCGCTATGATTGCAGGCGAACACATGCGTGAAGCCGTTGAATCTATTGGTATTCCCCACGAAAAGTCACCCTTTGATATAGTGACAGCAAGTTTTGGCGTGGCTAGCATTAATATTACTGAACCGGATCAGAAAAAAACAATTACAGAGGCAGATGAAGCACTTTACGTCGCTAAAAGCAACGGTCGAAATCGAGTAGAGTCTCTTGATGCAAAGAATGCCTGACTATACCCGCTAAATTATATTTACAAAGGGGTATATCGACCTAAACTTCTATCATCGTTGTATTTTTGGACCCCATGACTATCTTACCCATTTGATCATACAATTCAACCGACCCCTGATTAGTATGACTTCCAACGATAGAATTTGCCTGCCTCACAACCTTTAACCGCTGATTGACCAGCAGGTTGTTTTCTTCGTTTAACTTCTTACATCGCCCCAGTGCCGCCAACGTTTCTTCACCTAGCGCAGAAAGCGCATCTGGTGTCAGCACATGCGCGGCGATTTTTTCGATAACAGCTTGTTTCTGCACTACTATCTCGGACAGGTGAATTGTAAATGTACCCGCCAGCGCCCTGTTTTCACGCGCCAGTAGATTTTCCAGATTTTCTATGTCGTCTATGACATCCTGCCGTTCAGTGATGGAATCATTCATTACCTGTTCTTCCCGCTAATAATTGAGCACGCTACTCTATCGTACCGTTTGGACATATCCGGTTTTAATCACATAAGCCTGTAGTATCCTATTGGAACTACTATTCTTTATTTTTATTAATTCATTAACCTGACCGTCGTCCATGGCATACCCCTGCGCCCGCACCTGAACCGGGCCATCCCCGGAAATTATCTCTACCAGATCCCCACGCTTGATTGTTGCAGGAATCAATAAATGCTTGGTTGAAATTACCGTACCCGACCTCAAGCTTCTTTTAAATTTCATTCCCAGAACACCAGATGCATCCTGAATAGACTTATTACGCAGGGTAAGCGTGTCAATATCACGCATACTTATCATACCGGCATCAAGAATATCACCACTACTGACGTGAGTATTCAGCACAGCCACTGTCTTGATATTTTTCATAGTGGCCTGAAAATACAGCTTCCAGCGCACCACCCCATCGCAGCGAACACCAACCGTTATACGCCGTTGATCACCTGGTTTGTATGGCCAGAATGCCTGCACTCTTTCATCGCACGCCTTTACTTTTATTCGAGGGTCCAGAGGGTTGACAGAAAGTTGTAAGTTTCCGCTTGCCTTGTTTTTTATCTCTGACGCATAGTGCCGCTCGAGGAAACGAGTAGCTACGTCAAGGAGTTCCTGTTGAGGCTGCCGCTTGTCTGTTGCATACGCACTAGTATGAAAAATACTATGTAGAAGACATATAACAATAACCATTCGTTTTGTGGGAATGCTGTTTCTATACGATATTTTATCCATAATAAAACACCAGCAATTGGGGTGCCTTTATGCAACATATAAGGCTGCGGTCAGTGTTATAGAAAAGACAGACTGAATATAAATTTGCCTAACGTCATATTTTCTGGCGATAGGTCAGACAAAAATTCGACAGACGCGCTATTTCTTTGTCTGCCTGAGTGTCTTTTATCATGTAATTCAACATGTACTTTTATATTGTTATGAACTGCGTCACAAATAAATGTTGGCAAACTGTGTGCTGTGGTATACGCACATCACAAATATCCAACGGGATGCGAACATAGTCATGCTTTTAAACCTTGACAATTATCTAAGTGTGCATAGCACTTCTGTAAATCTTAGAGCACAACGAGCGTCTGTTCTCGCCAATAATCTGGCTAACAGTGACACGCCGAATTTCAAAGCACGTGACATATCTTTCAAGGAATCATTGATTTCAGCGACCAAATCAAACGGATCCAACTCCTTATCCGTGCCAATTTCAAGCAGTCACGCATCACATCTCTCAGTTGCTAATCCAACAAGTAACGATCTTCTCTACCGTGTTCCTACACAAGATTCACTTGATGGAAACACGGTGCAAACCGATGTAGAAAACAGCGTTTTTGCAGAGAACTCTGTTCGATATGAAACCAGTTTGCGGTTCCTGAACGGAAAAATAACCGGGCTGCTAAAAGCCATCAAGGGAGAATAACATTGTCATTATTTAATGTATTTAGCACCACTGCCAGTGCAATGAATGCGCAGAACATACGGTTAAACCTGGTGGCAAGTAATATTGCAAACGCTAACAGCGTAGCCGGCAGCGAAGAAAAAGCCTTTAAAGCATTAAATCCAGTATTTAGTCAGACGCTCAATGGCGTAAACAACAGCCAGTATTCCGGCGTGGCTGTAACCGACATACAAAAAAGTCAGCGCGAGAATGCAGCTATGTATCAGCCTGATCATCCATTAGCAGATGAAAAAGGCTATATCTACCAGTCGAATGTCAACCCTATCGAGGAGATGGCAAACATGATCTCTGCTTCTCGTAGTTATCAAACAAACGTGGAAGTATTAAACACCTCGAAATCGTTAATGATGCGAACTATCAGGCTTGGAGAATAATCTTATGGACGCTATTAGCGATATCGCCTCCAGCAGCATCCAGACTGTCGACACAGCTACTAAAAAAACCGACTCCGGGCTTGGACAGGATGAGTTTATGAAGTTAATGCTCACTCAAATGCAGCACCAGGATCCATTCAAACCGACGGGTAATACAGAGTTCATTGCGCAAATGGCGCAATTCAGTTCTGTGCAGGGTATCGAAGCCATGCGAGTGTCACTGGATAACTTTGTTTCAGATCAGGCATCATCAAAAATGCTCAATGCCGCAAATCTTGTAGGAAAATCCGCCATGATTGAAAGCAGCGTGGCTGAACTGGCAACCGATAAACCCATTGCACTCGAATACTCTCTGCCTCGTGCGACACAAACGGCAACAGCCTCATTTACTGACGCTGCAGGTGAACTGGTGCATCGAATAGACCTTGGATCCCAGGCCGCAGGATCGCATTCGCTGATGTGGGACGGCAAGACGTCCGACAACAAGACGGCGGCCCCTGGAACCTACAATGTTCGGGTGGAATACCCGGTTGATGACGAAGGCAATTCTACGGCTGCGACCATTCATGTGGCAACCACTGTCAGAAGTGTCAATTTGGGAGCTGGTGGAACAGAATTAACAATCACCACCAGTGAAGGGAACGATGTAAATATAAATGACGTTAGAAAGTTTCTATAGACTTTAAAAGGGTGAAAACGAAATGACATTAAAAATTGCAATGACCGGACTGAGAGCAGCAAGCGCTGATCTTGCTGCCACCTCGAATAATATCGCAAACGCTTCAACAGTAGGGTTTAAACGCTCGTCTGTAAATTTTGGCGATGTATACTCCGCCGGCAGTTCCGGGAACAGGCTGGGAATGGGGGTAAAAATCATCGACGTTGCCCAGCAGTTTGCTCAGGGCAATGTAACTGCCACCGACAATCAGATGGATCTCTCGATCATAGGAGACGGCTTCTTCCGTATGAACGTTCACGGTGGTACCACCTACACAAGAGCTGGCAGCTTTGGCATTAACAACGACGGCTTTGTGGTCAATGGGTCTGGGCATATACTAACGGGCTATCCGGCAAACGCCGGTGGACTGCTGCAGTCAGAACTGGGTGATCTGCAGATTGATGCAACGGATTCTCCCCCACTGGCAACCAAGACGATAGAACTTAATATGAACGTCGACTCCGCAGCGGAGTTACCAGTCGTTCCGGTATTTGATGTCGACGACCCGCAGTCCTACAACCATGCAAGCTCCACAGCAATATTTGACTCACTGGGTAGCTCTCACCTGTCGACAATGTATTTCCAAAAGCTCCAGCCAAATGTCTGGGCGGTACATACGTTTGTAGACGGTCAGCAAGTAAGTCCGGTAGACGGTGATGTTCTGGAATTTACCACCGAGGGAACCCTGCTCAGTGTTAACAATGACCCCAGTCTAAAGCTATCCACTAGCGTATTTACACCGGCCAATGGTACTTCCGAGATGCAAATCGATATAAAGCTCGACCAAACCACTCAGTACGAGGGCCAGACAGGTGTTAATCAACTTTCTCAGGATGGCTTTCCAGCGGGAAGACTTAGTGGAATTGAAATTGACGATGACGGTTATATTTACGGACGCTACACCAATGAACAACTATCGGTGCATGGACAGATCGCACTGACCAAGTTTCGCAATCCACAGGGACTTGCCCCTGCAGATGAAACCAGCTGGACAAAAACATTTGCTTCAGGTGAAGCGGTAAGCGGCAAGCCCGGCAGTGGCTCACTGGGACTCATTGAATCCGGCTCTCTGGAAGACTCAAACGTTGATATCACAGAGGAGCTGGTGAAGATCATCGGCACACAAAGAAACTACCAGGCTAATGCTCAGGTGATAAGCGTCAGTGATCAAATGACGCAGACCGTGATGAATATCCGTCGATAGTCACAATAATTCCCCAGTCCAGATAACCGATATATAACAGGAGATCGATATCCTATGGATCGAATGCTCTACGTTGCCATGAACGGAGCCAATCAGGTTATGTTGCGTCAGGCGACCAACAACCACAACCTGGCAAACCTTAATACGGTCGGCTTTCGTGCCGATCTGGATACTTTTGTTTCCAGTGAAACAGGGGCCACGGAACAAGAAACCCGCGTATACGCTGTCAGGAAAGGCGGAGCGGTGAGCAACAAGCAGGGAGACATCTTCACAACCGGCCGGGCACTGGATATTGCTATCGATCGTGAGGGGTATATAGCAGTCCAGGATACCGATGGCTCCGAGGGGTACACTCGCGGCGGCCAGTTTAACATCGGTCCCGGCGGGCTACTACAAACCAACAGCGGCTACACCGTGATGGGTGACGGCGGGCCCATTGCTATACCACCTCACGAGTCAATTCAAATAGCAGGAGATGGCAGCATATCGATCAAAGCACCGGGTGGTGCAATGCTTGAGATCGATCGTATTAAGCTTGTCAAAATCGATAATGATTATCTGGTAAAGGGTGTAAATGGATTGTTAAAAGAAGTTGATACACCGGTTTTTGGCGACGGTGACAACGCTGCACAGGCACCCGCAGAAGCAGACGCATCAGTGACTGTAACCGCCGGTGCGCTGGAATCGAGTAACGTCAGTTCTATTGAGGCGTTATCCAATATGATCACTTTAGCAAGACAGTACGAAATACAGATAAAGCTCATGAAGTCTTCAGAAGAAAACGAAGTCACCGCGACTAAAATGTTGAATATGAGTTAACAATTTAGACACCATCAGATTAGATTTTCAAATTAAAACCAACTACACGGATTCCCTACTATGAACAGTGCTCTCTGGGCTGCAAAAACAGGTCTTGATGCCCAACAAAGTCGCATGGCGGTTATTTCTAACAATCTTGCGAATGTAAATACCACCGGGTTTAAACGCGACCGGGCAATGTTCGAAGATCTTATGTACCAGCAGATTCGCCAGCCGGGTGCGAATACCGCTGAAAACAATATCGCACCAACAGGAACCTCCATCGGCACAGGTGTACGCCTGGTGGCAACGCAAAAATTGCATAATCAGGGAAGCCTTGCAATTACCGACAACCAGTTTGACATGGCTATTGAAGGTCGTGGTTTCTTTGAGGTACAAATGCCGGACGGCACACCGGCCTACACACGTGATGGATCGTTTCAATTGAGCGTCGATGGTAACCTGGTAACTTCTACCGGCTATCAGCTACTGCCCGGCGTTACTGTTCCGCCTGATACAGGTGTTATTAGTATCGGCCGTGACGGTACAGTTTCAGCCACCGTGCCCGGCTCCACCGCGCCGGTACAACTAGGCACTATTACACTTACAGACTTCGCCAATCCATCAGGTCTGAATGCCATCGGTGGAAATCTATACACCGAAACGGCGTCGAGTGGTACACCACGGCAGGGCACTGCCGGCCTTGATGGCATCGGGCGGCTAATACAAGGATCAATCGAAACATCAAACGTCAATATCGTTGAAGAACTGGTCAGTATGATCGAAACACAGCGCGCCTACGAGATAAATTCAAAGGCTATATCAACAACAGACGGCATGTTGCAGTTTGCCAATAACAATCTTTAACCCGGATCAGCGCTACAGGAGCCCGACGTATGCAACTTCTACCTAGATTCCTCAGCGTGATGACTTTGATCGCTGCCTGTAGCGCATGTGCACCCGCGATTGTGAATCGTGATCCGCTACCGGTAGTGGTCAAGGAGAAACCAGCGGCTCCTGCACCCAATGGCTCCATCTATCAGCATAACAACAGTCGATTTCTGTTTGAAGACCGCAAGGCCCGGCGGCGTGGTGATTTAATTACTGTCATTCTGGATGAAAGAACCATTGCCGAGAAAAATGCCAGCACCACCGCCAGTCGAACCACAGCAGTTGATATACCGGCCCCTACTCTACTGGGAAAAGTACCAACCTTAAACGGCAATTCTGCTTCCACCAGCCTGCAGTCCGGCACTGATTTCAATGGCACCGGTGACAGCAGCCAAAGCAATAGCTTACTAGGCAACATTACAGTCACAGTTACCGATGTCAGGCCAAACGGAATCCTTGTGATCAGTGGCGAAAAACAACTCACGCTAAATTCAGGGTTGGAAATTATCAGTATTTCCGGTTTGGTGCGGCCCACAGATCTGTCTCCGCAAAATACCATTATGTCGAATCTTATTGCCGACGCAAATATTGTCTACAGCGGCAAAGGAATGATTGCAGACACCAATCGTGGCGGCTGGCTTACCCGTGTCCTAACCAGTCGATTCTGGCCGTTCTAGAAAACAGCGATCAAAGGAATATTAAATATTATTTTGAATAAACCGAACTTTCAACACTACGTGACTATACGCCGCCACTACACCAATACAATTAAACCATACTCATTAGTAACAGCGAGGCTTGCGTTGAACAAGGGTCGACATCAATGATACAACGAATATTTACCAGCCCCAAAGCCATCCTAACGGTACTACTCGCCGTGCTCGCGGTTGTCCCGGTGGTATATGCTGAAAGAGTCAAAGATATTGCCTCAATCGCTGGTGTCAGAGACAATCAGATACTAGGTTATGGACTCATAGTCGGTCTGGATGGAACCGGGGACAGCACCGGCAAGGTTCGCTACACCGAACAAAGCCTGAGAAGCATGCTGTCACAATACGGTGTTAGCCTGCCTGCAGATATACAGATAAGCCCTAAAAATGTTGCCGCTGTGTCGGTACATGCGACTATTCCACCCTTTACAAAACCCGGCCAGAGAATCGATGTTACAGTCTCTTCCCTGGGTGACTCGACTTCCCTGCGCGGCGGCGCACTGTTAATGACACCACTGCGTGGCGCAGATGGCGCTGTGTATGCAATAGCACAGGGGGAAATACTGGTCGGTGGTATCAGCGCATCGGGTGCAGATGGTACAGAGGTGCAAAAAAATATCTCCAGCGCCGGTAGAATTCCAAATGGCGCTACGCTTGAGCGGGCTGTAGGCAGTTCATTCGAAAACAATCCGGACATCACTTTGAACCTTCACTCCCCCGACTTCACAACTGCCGAACGGGTAGTAGAAGCCATAAACAGTACGCTGGGTGGCAATCAGGCCTTTGCCATCGATGCGGTTTCTATTGTCGTGCGTGGTCCACTGGATATTGCGAATCGGGTTGGCTTTATTTCGGTACTTGAAAATGTAGAAGTTACACCGGACGCCGTCGCACGGATCATAGTTAACTCGCGCACGGGCACCGTTGTAATCGGTGAGAATGTCATGGTCATGCCGGCCGCTGTTTCGCATGGCAATATTACAGTTACCATCAATGAAGATGTCAATGTCAATCAGCCAGGCGCTCTGGCTGGTGGTGAAACTGCTGTGACCGCAGACACCACTATTGACATATCAGAACAATCCGGCTCTATACGGGCAATTCCAAAAGGGGTAACCCTTAATGAAGTCGTAAAAAGCCTGAATGAAGTGGGAACCTCGACCTCTGATCTCATTGCCATTCTTGAAGCGCTTAAACAACTCGGCGCATTGCGCGGTCAGCTCATCATTATCTGAAATAGACAACTATGCTAGATACACCTCTCGACACTTCAGTTGCCAGCCGGGCAATCAGCAATACCGGTTTACATCATTCCACCTCAATGGAAAATGATGAAGCGCGCGACACGGCAAAAAAATTCGAGGCATTACTGCTTCAAACAATGCTAAAGAATATGCGTGCAGCTACTCCCGGTGACGATCTGCTGAACGGAGAGCAGGCTGGTTTATATCTGGAGATGATGGATCAGCATATAGCAACGGAGATTTCAGAATCTAATTCACTGGGCCTGGCAGATAGTATTTACCGGCAGTTAGTTGGTCAATCAGCAACTCCAAGCAGCAACGCCAAAGGTTCAACAATGCCAATTCAGATGGCATCCGTCACCTCTGATAACGCTCTGGTTAACACCAATTATCAACCACAGAAATACAATTCCCCGATGGGATTCGTTAACCGGATCCACACTACCGCACAGCAGACAGCCGACGAACTGGGCACCAGCACTGCCGCTGTTGTTGCAATCGCGGCTCTGGAAACGGGCTGGGGGAAAAATGTCGCCATGAACCAGGATGGCTCAAGCACGCATAATCTATTTGGTATCAAGGCTGACTCGCAATGGCAAGGTCCTTCAAGTGTTGTGCGCACCCATGAATTTACCAACGGCGAGTCGCGGCCAGAGAAAGCGGCTTTCCGGGTGTACCAGAGTGAACAGCAATCCATAAGGGATTTCGGTGACTTCTTACAGGAAAACCCGCGTTATGGAAAAGCGCTGGAATCTGCAGCTGATCCGGAACAATTTATACGCGAACTACAACGTGCCGGATATGCCACCGATCCGGATTACGCAGATAAAGCCATATCTGTCATGAACAGCATTACCGGCATGGAATCAAACTAAGGCGCAGGCATTACACTGCGCGATTTACCGCTCTTACAATATGTAACGACCTTCAATCGCGCTCGCTTTATAAAAGCATTGTTACCGAACTATCTGTAGTTGCCGGTTACGCAGCCCTATAGCATTGCAGACATAACCTGCATGTGTTTCCTCCCGTGTAAAAACCAACTGCTCACTCTACTGAAAAGAAGTCGCGAAGGACAGGCAACGTTATTGCGCTGATTCCTTCATGTAATCTTTTAAATATATCCTTCAAGCGTGTGATTTATAAGTCGATAGATCACTTGTAACTAACAGGATAATGAACATGGCGAATGCACTTAACACCAGCCTCTTAGGCTTAAAAGCCGCAGAACGGTCAATTGCTACAACAAGCCATAATATCTCGAACGCCAATACCGAAGGTTACGCTCGTCAGCGCACTGTAAATGCCAGCACCGCAGCGCAGCGATTCGGACCGGGATATATGGGCACAGGTGTTCGCACTACGTCAATACAAAGAATCCACGATCAAATAGTGGAAACACGGTTAATGTCAGCAACCACTGAACTCAATCGAATCGGTTCATTGAGTCAGATGGCAGACCGTGTAAATACTCTGTTTTCTGAAGAAATATCTGGTCTGAACACAGCACAGATTGATTTCTTTAATGCGTTGGAAGATGCGGCGAACAACCCTCACAATACCGCACCTGCTGAACGTGTTATCGCCGCGGGCAATACAATGACCAGTCGATTTAACTTTCTCGATAGTCAGCTGGATTCCATGCAAAAAGAAATCAACTCAAACTTTAAAGAGACAATCACAGAGATAAACAACCTGACAAAACGCATCTTTAACATCAATCAGGAAATCTCAGCCAAGGCATCGACAAATGCCAGCGGCCCGCCTAACGACTTGCTGGATCAGAGAGATTTACTACTACAACAACTGTCTCAGCACGTCAGCATTAACAAACTATCCCGCGATAATTTCGGCATCGACGTAGCCATGGAAAACGGACTACCGCTAGTGACACTCGCTGGAGCCACCGAACTTTCTACTGTGATAAACACAGACGATCCGGAGAAACTTTCCCTGGCATTACAAACCGGTTCTATTATGCGGCCCATCGCAGATCCACCGGGTGGCGGAATTTTAGGGGGACTAATGGAATTTAACAACGAAATGCTTGACCCGGTTCGAAATGAAATCGGGCGCATGGCTGCCGTACTATCCTCCAATGTTAACGCAGTGTATGAACAAATTGACCCCGCCAATACAGGGACTCCTCAATTTTTCAGTACCGGAGCTATCACTCCACTAGCTAACTCCACTAACCAGGGCACAGCCACACTTAGTGTAAATCTGGTTGATTCACAAGCAATTACCGCATCAAATTACCAAATGACTTTTGATGGAACCGAGTACACACTGACTCGTTTGTCTGACAATACTCAGATCTCCGGTACGGGTAATCTGCTTATGGATGGGCTTAAGTTTACCGCAACTGGTGCTGCCGTTGCAGGTGACTCTTTTCTAATAAAACCGGTAGCAAAAGCCGCTGCCGCAATTTCAATGATGCCGATTGACCCGTTAAGCCTTGGCACCACACTGGGCACCGCCACAGAGCTATCGATTCCAGTGGCACAAACCATTGCGGATCTACGGCAACAACGGATATTTGAAAACGGTTCAGCCACACTTACCGAGCAATACGCAACCATTGTTACGCAAGTCGGGTCAGCCACCAGAACCGCTGAAATTCAGCTTCAATCCATGCAGAGCATCGTTGAGGAAACACAGGTACGTCACGACGAAGTATCGGCAGTCAGCCTCGATGAAGAAGCAGCCAATCTTATTAAATATCAACAAGCCTACGAGGCTTCCGCGCGGGTAATCGCTGTAGCGGGCACTCTCTTCGACACACTAATGGGCACTCTGAACAGGATCTAATATTAATGAGAGTCACCAACAACTACCAGTCACGAACGCTGACGCACAATAGCGAAAAAGCACAGGGAAATATTGCCCAACTGCAGGCTCAAATCGCCAGCGGCCTGAGCGTGCTCAAACCGGCTGACAATCCCGCAGCGGCCGGTAAGTCGATCCTGCTGGGTCAATCCCTGGGCCAAATGGAACAGTATGAGCGCAACACCACCTACGCGGAGAGTCGACTAAACACCGAGGAAAACACCCTGTCCTCTATTGCTGACACACTTCTTTCACTAAGGGAGCTTGCATTACAGGCAAACAATGACACCCTTGGACAAGATGATCGACAAATTCTGTTGCAGGAGATTAATAGCAGGCAGGAACAGTTACTTAGTCTTGCCAACACCAAGGGCCCTAATGGAGAGTATCTTTTCTCAGGTACAGCCAGAACAACTCGCCCCTACCCCGACCCTGATGACATCCAGTATCAGGGCAATGACAGTAGTCAAATAGTAAACATCGGTCTAAGCAATCGAATTTCGGTGGGGACGTCGGGTCGTGATCTATTTAACTTCAGTGTCGACGGTCAATCCAAAATGCTTTTTACGACAATGAGCGATTTTCAGGACACTGTGGAATCAACTGTTTCAGTCGCCGCGAGAGCGGAATACCACGCTAAAATGGCAGACGTTATCGCCCAGCTCGACGCGGCTCATACGCACATTACTACCAAGCGTTCCGACGCAGGCAGCCAGTTATCCAGAATCGATTCAGCAAAGGAGAATAACGCCGGCGTAAAATTATTGTTAAGCACTGAACTCGAGAACGCGGTTGGACTTGACTACGCAGAAGCAATATCAAAAATGGAGAGTGAAATACAATCACTTGAGGCTATTCAAACAACTTATGCCAGACTGAAAGACCTCTCATTGTTTAATTATTTGTAAATCAACATTCATTTACGAATTTCAAATCAAGATTTAGATCATCCTGTGGTACATGGATTAAACCCTTAACACGCGACTATATCTATCGATCAGAAATTCAACGCCAGCCCTCTGATTCAGGCGGCCCGATTTTTCGCAATTCATAGAATGTGTACATGCAGAGCACTCTACTGAATTTTTTATCAACTGTTTTAACGTCAATTTATTTCCAGGCACACAGCCATTCTATATCTACAGATAAAGTAGTTTATTAAGAATCAAAATTAGTACCTTATTATATATAGATATTTATTTGTGCGCCGATAGATATTTTGAGCCTAGAAATTACAACACTATTATCACCTAAGGAATTGCAATAATGGCACTATCAGTTAATACCAACATTATGTCACTTGGTGCTCAACGGCATCTCTATCAAACCCAAAGCCAACTCGAAACCTCTATCCAGAGATTGTCTTCCGGACTTCGAGTCAACAGTGCCAAGGATGATGCCGCAGGTCTTGCAATTGCGGAACGCATGAACGCACAGGTTCGAGGAATGAACGTAGCCATTCGTAATTCCAATGATGCCATCTCGCTGTCTCAGGTGGCTGAGGGCGGCCTGCAGGAAGTAGGTTCGATGCTGCAACGTATGCGTGAATTGGCTGTGCAATCTGCCAACGGAACAAACGGTGTCAATGATCGAGCAAACCTTAACGCAGAATTTATTGCACTTGATGCAGAAGTAGGCAGAATTGCCACAGTAACCAAGTTTAACGGACTAGCTATACTGGGCGGCGATGCCGGTACATTTACCTTCCAGGTTGGAGCAAATGAACTTGATACACTGGATCTCACCACGGTTGCTGTCGCTGCTACCGGACTCACCATAGACACTGATATCGCGGCCGCTGCGGCAATCACCGGGATAGATACCGCTATTGACGGCATCACAACAGATCGTGCTACATATGGTGCCGCACAGAGCCGTTTCTCAAGCTCCATAAACAATCTGCAAATAGCCTCTGAAAACCAGGCAGCCGCACGCAGTCGAATCATGGATGCCGACTTTGCTCTTGAGACCACTAATATGACTCGAGCGCAGATCCTGAGCCAGGCCGGTACAGCGATGATCTCACAAGCCAACTCTGCACCAGAACAGGTCCTTTCACTCCTGGGTTAATACATAACTAACTGATTTATTTTTTAGAAGTATAAAGCCGTAAGAATCAACGCAACGCGATTTCTCCCCGGAAATATCCGGGGGGCCTTTTCTAAAACCAGTGCCCTGCCCCCGGCGTGACTGGAACCAGGCTACCGCTACTTTCAACTTGCACGCCTGACAACAGCCTGACTCACCTGCTCTGCTGCAGATTTAGCCCCTTCTTAAACAGTCAACACTAATACTCTATAGCAGCACTTTAACTTTGCATTTTCATGCCTGCTACTCCAGCCATAGAATTAAACTATCTCCCCGAACACCTGTTACTTCCGCTGTTTATCGTTCATTTTATATTTCCCTTCTGCTGTTAGTTGTGCACAACGATTAACCTTTAAGTACTAACGCCGATCGTTTTATCAGCGCCCTAAAATATTCCTATCAAGAATCACAATTCTATCTGTTAAAAAAACCTTTCCTATAGGACTCTGTTAATCCGGGGGATCGGAAATTTTTTTCTTTTTTTTTTAATTGTTATATTTCTTACGATAGAAAGACCCGCGAATATAACCTCATGTGGTTTGTTAACAGGGATGTTTAAGAAGGAAAATTGACTGTCGTTACTGACCTTGCAACGGCGATCATGTACTGAATGCTGGTGCAACTATAAAAAAATAAACAGGGTAACTCCCTGATACAAAAACCAATATATTTTATTCGTGGAGAATATACAAAATGGCACAGACCATAAACACTAACGTCCCATCCCTTACTGCACAACGTAACCTTACTGCCACGCAGAACAACATGAATACAGCGTTGCAGCGTCTTTCTTCTGGACTTCGTGTAAACAGCGCTCGCGACGACGCGGCCGGCCTTGCAATCGCGGAAAGAATGGATGCACAGTCTCGCGGTATGAACGTAGCAATTCGAAACGCTAATGACGGAATTTCATTGTCACAGGTAGCTGAAGGCGGCCTCAATGAAGTCGGTAACATGTTACAGCGTATGAGAGAACTCGCTGTTCAATCTGCCAACGGCACCAACAGCGCCAGTGACAAAGACAACCTTCAGGCTGAATTCGCCGCACTTGATGCGGAAATCACTAGAATCGCTGACGTCACCAAGTTCAATGGTGTGCAGGTTTTACAGGTAGGGTCTTTTGACTTTCAGGTAGGCGCGAATGCCGGCGAAACCATGAATATAACGACCACAGCAACGACAGCAACCGCTCTTGATATCGGCAGCACCGGTGACGCTACCGCAGCAATCACAGGACTTGACACCGCTATTGACGCCGTCACCACCCAGCGTAGTGCTCTAGGTGCATCACAAAGCCGTTTCAGCAGTGCAATCAACAACCTGCAAGTAGGTGTGGAAAACCAGACTGCCGCACGCGGACGCATCGTAGACGCTGATTTTGCCGTAGAAACCTCAAACCTGACGCGGTCGCAGATACTGCAGCAGGCGGGCACTGCCATGGTATCTCAGGCTAACAACGTACCACAGAGTGTATTGAGCCTTTTAGGGTAATTAGTAAAACTATTAAACAGGGATTTGCTATCAGATAGTTAACAGCTACAACCGGGGGGGATCACCCCCCTGTGTTCTGCTAACAGTCTGGACCCTGCAGAATTCATAAAGTACAAATCAACAAACGGAGAACACTCAAAATGGCACAGACCAT
>CAKZVB010000053.1 GCA_937922015.1 uncultured Granulosicoccaceae bacterium | reverse complement strand
TCTTCACCTTCACAGACCAATCTCAACTGAGCTACCAACCCCGATGAGATACAGACGGGTTCTCCCACGGTTCCGTGTGTCGAGTATACGAATACATGTACAGGGTCTTTGACTCCGCCGGTCAGTGCAGCTACTTGCCTTTGCGCGGCTGCACCATGTTGCCTTCCGAACTCCATGAGGCCGTCGGCACCGGATTGTTGCACTTTCGAAGCTCAATACCTGACCTATATTCACCCCTGTCAACGCTTGCCACCGGTCGTTACCTTCCGACAGCCATGACTCGGGGACGGAGCGGCCGGCCAGCCTTACTCCGTATACTATTTTCAAGTACACCTCGACACCGGATTAACCGGGCGCTTCCATGGATGTGCGTCTGGCGCGGCCCGACTCCGGATGAGTTCAAAAAATTCCGCAGGAACCCGCAGGGCAAGGCAGCCAGCGGCCCATACAAAAAAAGCGTTTTGTTTACTTTTCCGCTTTTGAAAAGTAAATCAGTACAGCCAGGGATGGCTTCGAAAAACGCCAGGGATGGCATGAGAGAGCAGACGAAAAAGCAGACATCAACAGAATGTCTAAACCAAAACCACAAAAGAAAAAGGGGAGTGTGAATCACACTCCCCCCACACCTCATCCAAAAAAACCAATCCCCTACTGCAACCGAACCCCCGCCTGTCGAAAGGTATTACAATTCTCAATCCGCCCGTTCCGCAGCCCTTCGGTAAACCACTGCTGACGCTGTGCCGAGCTACCGTGGGTATACATGCTTTCATGTGGGGTGTGCCCTGCTTTCTTCAACAAGACATCATCGCCAATTTGCGCCGCCGCATTGAGCCCTTCTTCAAGATCACCCTCTTCAAGAAACTTGGTGCGCTTCTGCGTATGGTGTGCCCAGACACCCGCATAACAGTCTGCCTGTAACTCGGTCAGAACAGACAGCCGGTTGGAATCAATTTTAGATACCTGTCGCTGTTGTCTTTGAACCTTCATTGATGTTCCTTCCAGGTTCTGTACATGGTGAGCTACTTCGTGGCCGATCACATAAGCCATCGCGAAATCACCAGCGGCCCCCATGTTTTGAAGCTCTCGAAAAAATGCTGTATCGATGTAGACCTTTTTGTCACCCGGGCAATAGAAGGGACCGGCCGCGGAGCTTTGAGTACCACACCTCGAGCGAACCGAACCTTCGAACATTACCAGCTGAGGTGGCTGGTAAGTTGCACCGTAACCCTTAAAAATCTGATTCCAGGTGTCTTCGGTGTAACCGAGTACTGCGGCGACAAATTGCCCGGCCTGATCATCCGTCCTGGCGCTGGGATCATACTGTACACCGCCACTGCTGGGGCCGGTCAGACTGCCGCTACCGCTGGTAATACCACCCACACTGTTAGCGATACCGATCAGTTTCATCGGATTAAAACCAAAGATCAATCCGGCGATAACGATGCCGATTGTCATCAATCCGCCCAGTTTCGGACCGCTACGCCCCACGACGGCGCCCCCGCCTCGGGGTGCGGACCCACGGCGGTCTTCGATATTTCTGCTTTTTCTACCCTGCTGCCAGCGCATAATTTGTCCTCGGACGCTTAATTTCTAATAACATATTGTCAGCTAATGATAATTAAATCCGACCCCTGCGAATAGTCCTACAAGTGCAGTTTGCCCCTTTTACCCTCAATCAGCCCGTTAGCTACAGCCACAAAGACACATTCACGCGCCGTTTTTGTAAAATGTCAATAATACCTGACGGCAAGGCCGGGAGTCCGCGCGGCAGAGCCTCTGCTACTGCGAACTCGCTAACAGTGCACTCGACAAGAGCGCTCGGCATGGCGCGTTTTCGCTACGCAGACTTCTAACGCGCAGGCTCCTGGCTGATTTTTTTCAGTACTATCGCACCTTCAGGGCAGGCGGTCACACACAGGCCACAAGCCCGGCAATTTGCCGCATTAGGGGTATAGGCCTTTTTACCCCCATGCGCCCACGTTTTAATTTTACCTCGCAAAGAAAGCGCGGCTTTGTCCTGCACCGTTATATTTCTTATCTCAAAAACGTTACACGGGCAAACACGCACACAATCTGACTGCGCCTCACAACGATTGAAATCCACAACAGGCATCACCGCGCCCGGCTTACCGTTACAGAGGTCTTGGCAGGAGTCCTGGTTTTTATCGTTCATATGGTTTTCAAAAGAATCGCAGTGGAGCGTTAACCGTCATACTAACAGGACCGGCTGTATCGCTGTAAGTAAGCCGCCCTGCAAACCAGATGCGGCTTGATAGTCAGAACAAACCACGAAGACATCTAACAAAACAATCCGGGTCCTGAAACAGAGTTCTACTTTGCCGTATATCCACCATCGACAAAGATGACCTGCCCGGTAATATAATCCGACGCAGCCGATGCCAGAAACACTGTAATCCCGTCAAGATCAGACAACTTACCGTTTCGGCCAATGGCGGTTTGTGCTGCATTGCGCTGCGCCAATTCGTCATTTTCAAACACCGCTGCGGTCAGCGCTGTGGGGAAAAATCCCGGGCCAATCGCATTACAACAAATGCCATCTGCCGACCAAGCCTCGGCCATGGCACGGGTCAACTGTGAAACACCACCCTTGCTTGCACCATAAGCCATACTGTTGGCGAAAGCGCGTTCAGACTGCAAAGATGCGATGTTGATAATTTTACCACCGCCCCGCTCCCGCATACCTGCCACCAACGCACGACCCAAAAAAAATGGCACCGTTAGATTGAGTTTTATGGTCTGATCCCAAGACTCCGGTGTAATGTCATCTGCCGGCTGGCGTAGGTTGACACCGGCGGTATTGCAGAGAATATCCACCGGGCCGGTCATCGCGATTGCTTCTGAAAGCACGGTCGAGACGTCAGCGGTCGCCAGATCTGCCTGTACCGCAACACCGCCGTTGCAAAGTTCTTTCATTAACGAGTCAAGCGCTTCAGAATTTCGACCCACTGCAATAACAGTCGCGCCTGCTTTAGACAAGGCCATTGCCTGCTGCCGACCAATACCGGATGTTGCACCGGTCACTACTGCCGTTTTACCCGCCAGTGAAAACATCGCCGCCTGTGTTGAATCGATTTGTGCATCACTCATGGTTGCAGCCGGAAGGTTTCTTCAGGGAAGTACTTTTCAAGTCGCGCATCACCTGCACGCGCATGCGCTTCCATTCCCTCCAGTCTGGAAATGCGTGCCGCAGCAGTGGCAACTTCACGACATGCCTCTTCTGTCATACGTTGTGTAGTCACAGTCTTGATAAATTTTGCCGCAGACAAACCACCTGTGTATCGACCAGCACCTTTAGTGGGCAATATGTGGTTGGTGCCGGAACATTTGTCGCCAAACGTTACCGTGGTCTCTTCACCGACAAACAAAGAGCCATAATTTTTTAAACGACTCACCCACCAATCGTGATCTTCTGCATGGACCTCCAGATGCTCACCTGCATAGATATCTGACTGCACGGCGACTTCTTCGCGGTTGTCACACAGCAACACTTCGCCGTAGTCACGCCAGGCACTGGTGGCAGCATCCCTCGCTGTAGGCGGCAGCTTTTCAATCAGTCCGGGCATCAGTTCCATCACCTTTTGGCCGATTTCGCGGGAATCAGTGATCAGCCAGGCTGGTGAATCGGGTCCGTGTTCCGCCTGACTGACAAGATCAGTGGCGACGATATAAGGGTCAGCTGTTTTATCTGCGATGATGGCGATTTCGGTCGGACCCGCAAACAGATCAATACCGACTCTGCCGTATAACATGCGTTTTGCTTCGGCCACAAAGCGGTTACCGGGACCGACTAATATATCTGCCGGGCACTGTGTAAACAAACCGAATGCCATCGCCGCGATGCCCTGCACACCACCCAACGCAAGAATATGATCAGCTCCGCACAGGTTTGCGGTATAGACTATGGCAGCATGCGGCTGAAGCTCACCGC
>CAKZVB010000052.1 GCA_937922015.1 uncultured Granulosicoccaceae bacterium | reverse complement strand
GGTTTTAATAATATCCAACTCTGCTGCACTTAACTGACCGGAGCCCTTGAACTCGACACCACTTCCGGTATCAGTCAGTGGTGCGCCCTGGATAACCTCCCCGGTAATTGATCCTTCGTGAATATGCGCCACCGATACGGTAATCGGGTTGCCGGCACTATCGACATCTGAGGCGTTGAGATTCACATTTAGATACGCGGCGTAGTCACCAGTATTCGTATTAATGTTCAAAAAGGCGTTGCCGTTTGAAAATGCTCCTGATGAAGAGGTCAGGGCTGTATAAGTGGGTACTACAGCGCCACCCGGAGGTAACATTTGTTCAGAGCGCAGAGGACCGGTCGGTGTTTCGACAATAACGAATAAATTGCCGGATGCCATCGCCGCTGCAATGGGCGCTACCTGATCTGCAGAAAGGCCATTAGGAAAGCTGAATTCGGGGCCGGTGCCGCTGAACTGCAGACGCTGAATGCCAGCATCAGCAGAGGCCGCAATACCCTCGTACAGAGCCGCTGAGGTAGCACCGGTTGATGCTGCTGCAGTGACTGTTCCGCTCAGCAGGCTACCATCCCAGGACATATCAACAGTACCCTGATCCTGTCCGATATTCAGTGTTCCCAATGAACCGGTGCCATCGCCGCCATCGCCGCCGTCGCCGCCATCGCCGCCATCGCCGCCATCGCCGCCATCGCCGCCGTCGCCGCCATCGCCACCATCAAGGGTAGCCGCTGCTGCATCATCGACGCCGTCTTCAGGATTTACATCGACGCCGCCAGTCAGCGCCGCTTCGAATGAGTCGTCGACATTATTGTTGTTTGTATCAGCACCAGTTGCAGTCACGGCGTAGCGATCATCAATGCCGTCGCCATTTGTGTCATCGGCCGCGACCACGGTTTCAAAGGCATCTGGTACACCTGAACCGTCTCCATCGCCGACTACCACAGTGTCCATGGGTGCAGGGTCATCGTCACTGCTGCATCCCTGTAAAACGGCGACGCTCATCATCGGTACCACAGCGAGCGGGAGCCACTGTCGAATTATCTGTTTTGATTTGCTCATTAGAGTAATCCAAGGTTGGTTGTTAAATGAATATAGAGGTCCACACGAATGGGAGCAGATCAAGCCGTAAGGCTTAAATAGTAACCCGTAGTGGATTCCTGGCACGCTGCTGAGGCGATTGGCCACAGCCACTTGAGTCGATGGTACCGCATACACCTGTGTGCGGGCCATTGGTGCCAGGGTCAATTGTATTGCATCTCGTTAACACATGGTTATCAGAAGGTTTACATATTGTTTCTGGTCGGGCACTCGGCGAGTGCAGAGACCACTATGAAGGTTTGGAAAGGTCAGTGAGTCGACAGCCAATATATTCAATCATTTGCAGATTAGTCTCCTACTAATCCGGTACAAATGGATCAGTGCCCAGACGCAGTTCCTGAACGTTGGTTCGCCCATCGCCGTCTCTGTCTTTGTTAAAGTCAAAGTCACTGCTGACTAATTGAAAATCCTCAGCATTCACGCCAGCCGGGACAAACTCTGTGGCTGTTGCAAGTTCAATGCGTTGATTGTTGAATCTTTGCAATAAAATTATTTCAATGGTGATATCAGCACTGGTCGGCGCACTGCCAGTGATTTGAAACCGGTTGTCGGTGCGACTGACGCCCTTCGGGACACCACCATAGGTTACGATGGCTTGTGTTGTCTGTGGGTCGGGAATTAACGCGGGCAGGTTAAACGAAACGGTCAGTGTACGGTTTTCGGGTATGTTTGAAGACACAAGTGGGTCCGTGCCCAGATTGCGTTCATCGATGTTTGAAATATTATCGCCGTCCCGGTCAAAATCGGTATTGTAGTCGGCGTCGAAAAATTCGATTGTCTCGTTAGCACTCCCGACTTGTCGGGTAACCGGGGCGTGCTGAGCCAGAATAATCTCAGTACCACCCTCGAGCCGCTCAGAGAACCGCAGGTTCACGCTGACTGCAGAATTTGCATCGACGGTAATCGTTGTTTGGAATCGCCCGTTGGTGAGCGTCATTCTGTAGTCGACATCGTTGACGGTGGCTATTGCAATAACATTGTTCAGATCGATGTCCCGCACGTTTCGAATCCGGTCGGGAACTGCAAGGCTGATCTCTCCGCTGCTCATTTGTCCGGCAACCTTATCAACAGGGCCGGAGTCACAGGCAGATAGAGACAGCAACAGGGCAATCGCCAGACACAGATTTGTGATTTTCGCCACGGTAACTTTTGTCGCTGAAGCTTTGATCAGCCTGCTAAAAAAACAACGTAAACTAACCGCTGTCGATCTATTTTGTGGTGGTAATAACACAAGGGAAAACACGCCTGATGTCCTGTTCGGCCAAAATGATACCCTACCACATCGGACTGCCTGCAGTGATAGCGCATGTGGCAAGGCGTAACAGTTTGCATTTTTATGCGATTGGGAAATAAATGACAAAATCAATCCTTAAGCACCGTCGGCAATTGACAGGCTTTGCCACCCCCATGTGTGGAGTTTGTGGCCTATGAGCACTGATACAGACTTTGCAGAATCATCCTTTGTAGCACCGCTGCATGCAGTAGAGCTATTCGCCAAAATAGTACCGACTGATGCTTGTATTATTGAATTCGGCTGTGGTACAGGTATGGTTGGCGAGCTCCTTGCGCAGAAGAAATACCAGCAGCCGATCGGTCTGGTTAGCGATGCACAAACGCGTGAAAAAGCGACAGAGAGAAATTGTTACCTGTCGTTACGCGAACATGATTTAACCGGGCCGCTGGCAGACGATGTTCGATATGATGCGGGCATCTGCGTGGGTGTATGTGGATTTGGGTCGGTAAAGGCGACACATCTTGTTCATATGAATTCCGTGCTGGTCGAACACGCCCCCTTGATATTAACGATTGATGGACGGGCCTGGACTGACCAGAACTGGGCTGAGCAACTTGAAGATGCCCAGCAAGCTGACCGATTCGATATTGAGTACATAAATACTATTCCTTATCTGGCTGATGAAGGGATAGATGGTAAGTTACTTATCATCAGGAATAGCCATATAGAAATTGCCCGTGAACCGTAGCGAAACAATTAGGCAAAGATGCAGATCGTGAGAAAAAAGCTATTTTCAGAAACACTGTGCCGGAGCGCGCAGTGCTTGCTGCTGGCCGCCTCTGTTACCGCTTGTGGTGGCAACAGTGGTGCTGAGCAGAATCTCAAAACTGATGTTACGCCAACCGAGAATAGTGCATTTACTGCTGTTACTGCCGCGTCGGTAGGTACTCGACAAAAATTGCTGGCGCACATGGAAGATCGCTATCTGTGGTATCAGAACCTTCCCGAGCTTGATCTGAGTAGTGATAAATATGCAGATCTTCGTGAATTGCTTGAGGATCTGAAAAAACAACCGGAAGATCGTTTCAGTACACTGGTGAATGCCGTTACCCAGCAACAACGCTTAAACCAGGGTCTAAGCGGTAGTTATGGATTGCGCTTTGCCGTTCGTGAGAATCTGGATCCTTCAGACGACAGCGTGGATCTCAGAATCGCCAGCGTGGATGACTTTGGCTCGGTAGCGCTGGCCGGTATACAAAGAGGAGATCGTATAATCGGCGCTCAGGGTGTCCCGATAGATGATCTTGGCTACGAGGGCTTTCTGGATATTTTTGCAGAACCTGGACTGGGCGTACGGCGAACGCTTCAAATAAGACACCCCGATGGTCGTGAGCAAAGTTACGTCATTACCCGCACAGAGCATGAACTGAATCCCGTCCGTAAGCAGACAGTATTTACCCATCCTGATACGGGGCGTCAGGTGGGTTATGTATTAATTGAGGAATTTATTCGACTGACCTCTGATCAGCTGGCACAGTACCGGGCAGACTATTCCTGGCTCGGCCTTGACGACCTCATTATCGACCTGCGTTACAACGGCGGTGGACTGGTTTCCGCATCGCGTGATCTGGCCAGTAGCATATACGGCCAGAGTCAAAGCGGAGACGTCTATACAACGCTGCGACGCAACGACAAACATGATGACGAAAACTATAGCTACCTTTATCGACGGTATGACAATGCGTTTGACAGCTTTAGCAGGGTCTTCATATTGACCACCGGGTCCACTTGCTCCGCTTCTGAGGAAGTTATAAACGGGTTGAAGCCCTTTATCGAGGTTATAACCATCGGATCAGTGACTTGTGGCAAGCCCTATGCGTCCCGATCGTACAATCTGGTACCTGATCTGATTAATGTCAACGTACTCGATTCGAGAAGTGTTAACGCACTGGGCGAAGGTGACTTCGATACTGGCTTCACACCGACTTGTGAAGCGACTGATGATCCAACGCTGCCATATACTGACCCGGAGGAATCGCTCGTCAGCGTTGCGCTGTATTATGCTGAGTACAATCGTTGTCCGCCAGCTTCGGCAATAGTTTTGAATGACGGTGGTGTTTTACACAGTGCGCCGGTGACCGCGCCGGTATCGGATGTTACAAAAGCTAACGGTGCAATTTTACAGTGATGGTTGGACCGGTGCTGTAAATGATTCACTATCAGTATAATCACTACACATCGGATTCAAAGCATTGGCTGTCAACCGCTGTGTCTTCCTTTTTTTCGCTAAGTGCATTTACGGTGCTGGCAAATTTGCGTAGCTTTTTCACCAGAACACTTCGTTGTTCAGCAGATTGCAATGATAGAAATTCAGCTATAAAACCAGCCCATAGATCGGTGTTTGATTGCCACTCCCGGGGATAATTCTTCCGGGTCATATTCGATAGAGATTTTATGTGTATCCCGATCCGGGTATTGAAGTCCGGCTGATCGCGTTTTTGCAATAGAAGGTTGAATTGATCTGTCCATTGTTTGCGAAGATACATCCGTTGTGATCTCAAATTGATTTGTTGAGCCAGTGTTTTGTCGATTAACTTCTTTTGCTGATCATTGATTTTCAGGCCGGCGCGTTTAATCCATTTTGAAATTGACTTTTGTTGTTGGTATCGGCGCTGTTCTGTCGATTCTGTGCTGTAGTCCCGAGCTTGTTTTTTTTCTATTTTTTCCAGGCTGTCGGCAATCTCCCGGACTTGTTTATCCGTTAGTGTCTGCAAAAAATCTGCCGCGTTGTTTAATGGATTGCACCTGCGCAGAGCGGCTGAAAAGTCATTGATTTGTGTGAACCACGCGTCGACGGTACTCAGGCTCGTTGGTCGGGTCTGTTCAAGGTCGTCGACGACGGCATTCAGGAAATTGCTATATGCAGGCAACTGTGTGCTGCGATGCCAGCTATGGTAGGTCGCAAAATTTTGGTCAATGACGGTCTGTTGGGATTTGGAAAACGTCGCATAGTTTTTTACCTGTTTTGCCATACGCCCTGACGCTCCGTTGTATACGGTGCCGAGTACCAGCGGACCGGTGCAGGCGATCAGCAGTGTGCAGGCCAATATCAGGCCAGTGACGCGATAGGCATTATTCAACATATAACTCGGTTGTGGATTCCGCTTGTCAACGCGCTCACTGGCAACTTGTTTGTACTCTGTGTGCTGCAAGGTAATTGTTCTGCCAGAGACCTTTTTAAAACCTGTGGTTGTTACTCGCTATAAACAGGCCGAGAATGGTGCTCGGCAAGCTCCTGGCCATTGTGGCTTTTTTTCGTTGAGCCGTACTTTAATCAGGGTTTAAAAATGGCAATTAGCGTATTTGATCTGTTCAAAATTGGTATCGGTCCTTCCAGCTCTCATACAGTGGGCCCTATGTTGGCAGCCAGGACCTTTGTCTGCAAGCTTGAAACGATGGGTGAGCTGCACAATGTGGCGGAACTTCGCGTGCAGTTATTTGGTTCGCTTGGCGCCACAGGCAAAGGGCATGGTAGTGATACAGCTGTGATACTCGGTCTAATGGGGGAGCAGCCGGCCGAGATTGATCCTTCGATTGTGCCGGGTCTCTTACAGCAGGTGCGTGATGCGCAGGAAGTCCGCTTGAATGGAGATCAGAAGATTACGTTTAGTGAAAAAAAGCATTTAGTTATGCACAAGAGAAAGACACTTCCCTATCACCCTAATGGAATGCGGTTTGAGGCGTTCGCCGCTGATGGTGCAGAAATCAATACGGCAATTTATTATTCAGTTGGTGGTGGCTTTGTTGTCGATGAAGCTGCAGCCTCTGGCGACGATCCGCTGGTAGAGGCGGCAGAGGACCTGCCTTTGGCGTTTACCACAGCGGTGCAACTGCTGCAGCGTTGTGTTGAAACCAATAGCAGTATAAGCAGCGTAATGCTTGAAAATGAAAAAATTTGGCGAAGTGAAAGCGAGATTAAAACAGGGTTGTTAGAAATATGGGGGGTTATGCAGGAATGTGTAAGAAATGGCTGTGCTCAGGAAGGTATCTTGCCCGGAGGTATGAAGGTTAAACGCAGAGCGGCTGATATGTATAAGCAACTGGCCGGCGGTGCTGAAATGGCCTTGAAAGATCCGTTGAATATTCTGGACTGGGTGAACCTTTACGCCCTTGCTGTCAACGAAGAAAATGCCGCCGGGGGCAGAGTGGTTACTGCGCCTACTAATGGGGCAGCCGGTATTATCCCGGCAGTGCTGCATTATTATCAGCGTTTTGTACCGGGTGCCGATGAGGAAGGAGTAATCAGGTTCCTGCTAACCGCGGGAGCTATCGGTGTTTTGTATAAAGAAAATGCGTCGATTTCAGGTGCAGAGGTAGGCTGTCAGGGAGAGGTTGGATCAGCTTGTTCGATGGCTGCCGGTGCACTCTGTGAAGTGATGGGTGGCACACCGGAACAAGTAGAAAATGCTGCAGAAATTGCGATGGAGCACAATCTGGGCTTAACCTGTGATCCGGTAGGAGGGCTCGTACAGGTGCCCTGTATCGAAAGAAATGCGATGGCGTCGATCAAGGCAATTAACGCTGTACGAATAGCGTTGCGTGGTGATGGCACTCATCTGGTGTCACTGGACAAGGTAATAAAAACCATGCGTGATACCGGGCGGGATATGAAAACAAAGTATAAAGAGACGTCGCGCGGTGGTCTGGCCGTCAATGTAATAGAAGTACCCGTCAAATTTATAGAGTGTTGAAACCAACGCAACAGGCCAACCAGCAGCAGGTAGTCGACGCCCGGTTGGTAAAATTTGCTCCCTGTCACAATTATGATCACCTGTGGTTTTCTCTATGGGTGGTCTACTAGTGTTTTATGTTCGTTTCTTAATGTTATTTACTAAAGAATCGCTCCTATCGGCAGTCAACTATCAATGAAGGCATGCTTTTCGCTGTCCTGTTACCCGTCGTGTATCAACGACTCACTAATTGATAAAGTCAGGGAGTATTCCTAAATGTACAAATTGCTGGTAGCTGTCGTGGTGTCGACAGCCCTTATACAAGGCTGTTCAACCATGTCAGACAAAGCTCAGATGGATTCGAAAGAATCCCAGAGCTTTGTTGGCAATGGTAGTGATGGCGTGTTGACTGGTGCGGGCGATTGCCTGCGCTCCGCTGGCCTGGGCAGCGAAAACCTGATTGTTGAATGTCAGGCAAGTGCAAAATCAGTTGTTGAAACTGAGGAAGCAGTGGCCCCGCGTCAACTAGCCCGGTTGTCCTACGATGGCACAGCTCTGTTCGGGTTTGATTCCGATGAACTATCGCTGGATGGTCGCCGGGAACTGAATAACCTGATCGTAAAGCTTAACGGCAATAGAGATATTGGTTCCATCACTGTAGTTGGCCATGCTGACAGCACTGGATCGTCGGATTATAACCAGGGTTTGTCTGAGCGACGCGCGGCGGCGGTTAGAAGCTACCTGGAGTTAACACTCGACAATGTTAAAGTATTGACTTCCGGGCTCGGTGAATCATCTCCGGTTGCTGATAACAGTACCGCAACAGGTCGACAACGTAACCGCCGTGTAGATGTGAACATTGACGCTACGGGATCAAATGCGGTTTTCAACTAAAACCTGATTTCTCATTGGTTTTTAAAGCCGTGCAAAAAAAGGCCATTCTTCGGAATGGCCTTTTTTATGCGCCAGGACTACCGCGCTGACTCTCCAGCCTTAAGCGCTTTGATCCCGTTAGAACCCGTAAGTCATTGTGAGAAAAGAGTCCTCATCGACGACATCAGGGCTGTCTTTTAAATCATATCGATTGAATGTATAGGCGTACTTTAGTGAGGTATTCGGGCCCACTCTTAGTGAAACACCTGCTTCGCCTTTAGTAAGCACCACTGAATCGCCAGTGGTGGTTTCAGCAACCGCGTCGAATCGCAGCAGACCAATAAGTTTTGCGGTGAATAACCCGCCCAGAAAGAAATATCCTTCAGGGTCTGGTTTGTCACCGTTTGCCAGTTCAATTTTAGTTCCGCCAATACCTGTTTGCACCGTAAATCTGCTGTTTTTTGTGCGGAATAAATGGTTGCCAACTCCTACCCGTGCACCAACTTCACGTGCTATGCCACCCGGATCGTCCTGTTCAATATTAAATTCACCAAAACTGTAGAGTGAATGGCTAATTGCGTAGGTCGGGTTATAGCCCAGTCGGTAACTGCTACTTCCGGAGTTTCTAATCCAGTCAAGATAGATATAGTGTGATAACGGGTCGTTCTGATTGCGGGCATAGAAGCGTAACGCAGGATTTTGTCCCGAGCCCAGTTGTGTTCCTGCCTCCATACCGCCAGACCAATCGGCCATTGTGAGGGGGCTGCAGAGTAGTGCGCCGCATAGCGCAGTGCATTTTACGGTGGTGGTGAAATTAATCATGGAATGCCCGTGTAACAAGATTGGGAAATAGTATAGAGGGATGGCAGTGGTGTGAATTAAAAACTGTGTGGCGAGGAGTTTATCTGTTTTCAGCCCACGCCGGATTAGCCGGCATGAGACCGTATTCACGGTTGACCAACAGGTCTGCGGTTACAGCGCCGGGACAGCGAAGATGGGGGTTATCGCAGAATCGGCTGGTCAGTAGAATGACTGGCCGATGGTTACCAGGTTCTTACAGGTCCGGAATCCAGGTGTACAAAGTTTGAATCCGGGTAGTAGCCGACACCACCGCCATTCAGGCGCAGTGCGGCTCGCTGAATATTGTCGGTGTTAATTTTGGGGATACGAATGTCTATGGCACGGCCAGCCATATGGAAACTTCGCCTGGCCACTCCTTCGGTTGTCTTGCGGAGCATATCGTTGGTTTTTTTAGAGCGAAAGCCGGACAACACAAGAACAGGCTTTTCTGTTTCAAGGGTGCGGGTAAGCAGATAAAGTATGTTCAGAAGCCTGGGATCGATGGCTTTTATTTCGCTGGTTCGAAAGTCACGCAGCAGCCAGTTAATGTCGTTAAGTCCGCTGCCGATGTACTTGCCTTCCGACCAGTAGACGACATTGTCTTTTTCGCCGGTATGGACGTTGTACAGCGAGAGCGAACGATCAGGATATACAATATTGTGCCCTCGACTTGCGGCCTGCAGAGCAGTCGCTGGCAACATCGACCCGACGGCACCTGCCAACAAAAGTCGGCGTCGGGTGAAATCGCATCGATTGGCGTTTTTCTGGTTTTCAGTCAACGTTCGGTCCTGATATTGTGTTTTCGGACTGCTGATCGCTCACTATTAAGAGCGGACGGTACGTCACGCAGTGATGCAATCCCCACATCTGACGCAATGATGCATGTATAGAGCCAGAATAACATTTAATTATCGCAAACTTCGAACACAAATTGTCGCAATAGGTAAATTAAGTGACGCATTTTACTAAATAAAGTAAACCCAGCGTGACAAATATACGACATGCTGCTGCTCGGCTCCCGGCCCAATTTGCGGCTGAAATACCACTGAAGGTATCGTGTGGGGAGATTGGCTATTTTCGTAGAGCGCAGGTCCATGGCAAAAATTATTTTTCGACTCAGGCTGGTCCCGGAGGAAGAGGCAGATGAGGTTCGTCTATTGCTTGAAGACAGCCATATTCCCTGGTTTGAAACCAGTGCAGGCCGCTGGGGTGTCTCGTTTCCGGCGCTATGGGTGCGCGACGACGATGATTTGCCGCGTGCCAGACAATTGCTGGAAGAATACCAGCGGGCAAGAACCGAGCGGATCAGAGCAGAACGGGGTGAGGATTTCGTACCCGAAACAATAATATCGCGATTTCTTCAACGCCCGCTGGCCACTCTTGCTGTGTTCGGATTTGTGGCGATTGTTGTCTATTTTTCCATCAGGCCTTTTTTCTCTATTTTGTCCCAGGGATAAAATCGCCCGTTTTTTTAAACACTGATCATTTTTTCATGGGAATACCAGTGAATCCAGTTCTTGTAGATATATATCGAGGCGACTCCGTAGAGTCTTTTCATCGCGGTGCAGTGGTTGCGATTAATGTTGATGGTGATGTTGTATTTCAGTTGGGTGATATTGATGCTCCGGTGTTTCCGCGTTCAGCACTGAAACCCGTCCAGGCTATACCGCTGCTCGAGTCTGGTGCTGCGGAACATTTCTCACTTTCCCAACAGGAACTGGCGCTCGCTTGTGCGTCACATAACGCGGAACCCGCTCATCAGCAGGTACTGGCAGAGTGGATGACTAAGGTAGGCCTGCAGTCGGTTCAGCTCGAATGTGGCCCCTCCCTGCCTACCCACCGGGCAACGGCACATCAGCTACTTCGAGAGGGTGGAACAGCAGACAAACACATGCATAACTGCTCCGGTAAACACACCGGTATGTTAACGCTCGCGAGTTTTCTTAAAATAAGTATCGAGGGATATTCAGACTACGGGCATGAAACACAGCAAAAGTGGATGCAGGTGTTATCGGATCTCTGCGGGACAGATGTTACTCAATACCCATGGGATCGAGATGGTTGTGGATTACCGGCGCTATGTATGCCACTGGTAGAATTTGCCACAGCATTGGTCAAATTTTGCAATCCGCAAGATCAGCAACCCCGGCGCGCATCTGCCATGCAAGCCATATTGGCGGCGATGCAGGCCCACCCGGATATGGTGGCAGGCAGCGATCGCTGTTGCACGGCAACAATGCAGGCCAATAAAAATGTTGTCGTTAAGACTGGTGCAGAAGGAGTTTTTGCAGCTATTGCACCAAAGTCGGGTATTGCAATTGCGCTGAAAGTTGATGATGGTGCATCGCGAGCGGCTGAGGCAACACTTGGTGCGGTATTACGAAAGCTGGATATTATTAGCGCCGCTGAATATAGCTCGCTATCACACTGGTTTATGCGCGATGTTAAAAATTCTCAGGGAATCGTCGTTGGAAGAGTTGCACCCTCTTCTGTCTGGGATTGATATTGGTCCGGTAAGACCGGTTAACAATCAATACATGCCAGCGTTCTAATATGCTCGTACAAGTCTTTATCCAGACCAATAGCATTTTGCAGTTCACACTTTGCCGCAATATCATTGCTTTGTTCTCCGGGCAGCCGAATTTTATCGCTGCCCGGTGCCAGCCGACCGTTTTTAATGCGATCAACCAGTAAGTCAACCGATTGCGTGAAGGTATTGTCACCAAGAGCGATGGCGGGATCGATGGCAATTATTGTGTTGGCCCTGTTATCAATTTCATCTCCTGCAATTGAAGCGCCCGCCAGCGGGGCGGTAAGCATCTCGAACATCAATGCCAACCCGGATCCTTTGGCACCGGCGATAGAACGCAGCGCACCTGCCATTGCTTTTATTGGATCAGTGGTAGGGTTTCCGTCAAGATCCACCGCGACGCCTTCCGACAATCGGTCCCTATTATCACGAGCGTTGATGACGGCAAACCAGGTAGTGGCTGCGGTGGCCATATCCAGTATCAATGGGCTTTTTCCCGTGGGTATTGCAATGGCAATTGGATTAGTGCCCAGCACCGGGTCAATACCGCCCTCTACCGCCATTACCTTGGGTGAACCTGCCAGTACTAAAGCGATATAGCCTTGTTCTGCAATTTGTTTTGCGTAGTAACCGATAGCGCCGGTAGACGAGCTGGTGTTGCTGGTATTTACCATCGCAATGCCACAGATCCTGACTAGATCGATAATAGTATTTGCAGCATGATTCATCACAAACATGCCTGTGTGCCCCCCTCCATTGACAGTTGCTATCGCGATTGATCTTTGCTCGGTGATGATTGCGGTGCAGTGTTTATCTGGTAAAACGGTGCGTTCTTTAATTTTGATCAGCCCCTGCGTACCGTTGCGTTTTTGTGCATACATCAAAACATCACACACAACACTGGCCTCGTCTGGAGGCAGCCCAAGCTCTATTAAAGCACTGGTCACTGTTGCATAGAGTTGATCAAGTGCGACTATTACCATCGACATGTAGTTAACCCTTCTCTATGTCGATTTATTAATCGGAGTGGTTGGTTTTACGTCTTCAAGCTCTTCAATGGTTTTTGGCCAGTCTTTTTTAAGGAGTCTTGATAGCGAACGGTCGGCTAGTAATTTCCCGTCATTCTGGCAACGCGGACAGTAATTGGTCTCATTACTTTTGTACCTGATCCGCTGTATTTGAGTATCACACTCCGGGCATGGTTGCTCATAGCGTCCATGTACTGACATGTCGGGTTTAAACGCAGTTACTTTTGCGGGGAACTTGTTACCGGTTTCAACACGAAGCTTTTCGGTCCAGTGGTGTAAAATGTACTTGCTGCTGGTAAACAGTGTTTTGACTTCTGTGTCAGACATTTTTTGGGTCTGTTTTAACGGGGACAGCTTTGCATGGTGCAATATTTCATCTGAATAGGCATTGCCGATGCCACTAAACAGGGATTGGTCAGTTAATGCTCTTTTAAGTGTATGGTTGCGAACAGTCAGCCGTCCATTGAATTGTGCAAGGGTAATAGAGTCGATTTCAAGGCCACCGCGATCTACTAATAACATATCTGATTCACTTTCAAACAGATGCATGGAAGCACGGCGTTTACTACCGGCCTCAGTTAGCAGCAGGGTGCCGGTGGTAAAGTTAAATTGCGCAATAGTTTTTCTTTTTGGAATTTTTCCGCTTTTTTCTACCCATTGAAATCGACCGGCTATCATCAGGTGAATCACCATCCAGTGGTCGTTGTCGAACTGAAACGCAAGGCGTTTTCCAACACGTCGTATGTTTTCCAGCCTGCGGTTGCAGATAGTATCGATTGCGGGAACAGCTGTGCGTAAAAAAAACGGGCTTCCGAGAGTCACGCTATCCAGAGCAGCGTTGTGCAATCGACTTGATAAGGCCTCAATATAGATCGTGATATCAGGTAGCTCAGGCATTTTCTTCAGTTATACAGGTCACACTGCACTACTGTTATTCGGCCAGCTGGATTAACAGCTTTCCATCTTCGACGCGGATATCTTCAATGCCATCGGCAAACGATTTCCAGAAACCATCTGCGGCACCAAACTCACTGACCAGATCTACATTTTTTAGACCGCCCAGCCAGGGGTTCGGGATAGGGACACCCCAGACGCTGACTCCTTTCATAACAACCACTGGCCGGTCCCGGGCGTAGGACAACTCGGTACCGCTGCTAACCTTTAAAGTCTTGCCGCCCAGAAAAGGTAAATCCGGGTCAAGGTCGACTAACAGCTTTATACTTGCCATATTGTTGGAGAGATCAATCACAACCTGCTCTGCCAGATCCGTGTTTTTAGCCAGCATAGCGTTTAGCTCTCTTTCCGTTAACTCAATACGTCTTTTTCCATGGTCTTCGGTATAAATTTCCGGCTGTATAGCATTGCCGGTTTCGTTTTCCGTATTTCTGGCCGGCGTTGCCTGTTCATCGTTGGTAATAAAAATGGTGGAAGACTCTAGTTTGTCTGTCTCGGGTGTGGCGTTAAAACTTCCAATGGCATTGAGTTTGGCTGACAGTTCTTTTTCCTCAACTTCGCTCAGTTCAACTGGCTTGAAGTCCTTTGTAAACCACTGACTATTTATCGCCCACAGCGTGCCGCCGATTGTGAGGACGACAGTTAACAGCATTAATCCGATGATTGACAGGCAGCCCAGTGAACGTTTTTTTGACGCACCGGATTGAGTTTCATGTTGATTTTGCACTTGGCAGGCCCCTATCGGCTTTGGCTTCAGGTAACGATAGTCTCATGATAGATGACGTTGAACCAATAACTCATGGGTATTGGTAGGTTAACAAACGTGGCTTGAATCGCTGGATATCCCGGGAAATTAAATTCCGGCAGGATTGTTGCTGGTAACCCCGTCCCTTTGGGCTTGCGGCCGCGATATCCCGGAAATTAGCCAACAGTAACCTTCAGGTAACTGTTTGAAGCATGAAACTAATTTTAGAGTAGCGGTTACCCGATTGAATTGATTCCAGGCTTGCACCGGAATCGGGAATTCGCCACAACTAAAGAAAGGCAAAGACGGAGTGTCTGAATCCATTCACAAACTAGATGCAAAAGGCTGGCAGCCCTATCTGCCACCGGGACGTCATGGTCTTATGCCATGGCACGTGCGCAAAAGCTGGTTTTGGGGTTTGATGGCTCTGCTTGTCGCAGTGCTGACCACCATTGCCTGGGGTGTGCCGTATATAGAGTCGAGGCTGGATCGATTGACGAGAGCTAATCTGTTAGATGCAGGCATTGACGCATCGACTTTGAATTTGCGTTGGGACTACCGCAATTTAACGGTTAATGGTGAGTTGCCCGCTAACACCAGCGCTGAAAAGCTGACCGCTATTCTCACCCGGGGAATGGACGCAACGTCGCCACTTTTTGCAACCGGAATAAGATACCTGCAAATAGACGTAAAGCCTTCTGCAGTTGTTGAGCCGGCGATAATTCGAGCGCTTAACGATACCGAGTTTGCCGTTAGCGCTCGTGTTGAAAATAATAGCGCGGTGCTGGATGGTATGGTGGAAACGCGACAACAACGCCATGCGCTGGTTAATGCGCTGCTGGACTCGGGAGTTGAAAGTATTGCGGATAACCTTGAAATATTATCCGAAGACAATTCAGCAGTTGGCACCGATACCAAAGTGGATGTGCTGGCTGAGATGCTGACCTACGCAGGGCCGGATAATGTAGTGTCGGTAGTTGCCAGCCTGGATAATACCGCGTTGAACTATCAGGTTTCTGCCAAACATCCACAGGCTGCCAGTGAAATAGAAAACGCAGCGGCGGTGGCGATGGTTGATTTTGATGTAAACGGTAAAATCAACTTTGTCCGAGGTGGTGCAGTAGATGTGATGGCCAGTAGTGACGGATCCACGATCACGTTATCCGGTCAGGTATTGTCAGAAGAGCAGAAACGACGTTTGTCGTTTGCAGCGAATGAAGCAATGGGTAGTGCCAGTCGTGTAGTGGAAGAACTGGAGATTACCCGGCAGCCCGCCAGCATAGTAGGCACAAACGATCGAATAGACGCGCTGGCAGAGGTCATAGCCAGTTTGACACCGGGCGTCAGTGGAGAGGTGCAGATGCGTGGCACACAATTGTCGCTAAATGCGGTAGTAGACAGTGAGCAGGAAAAGGCCGGCCTGGAACAAGTGATGACATCGTTGCGTAGTACGGGCCTGGAGATTAAGAAATCAGTTATGGTGGCGCATAGTGGTCAGCTTGATAATAAACTGGATCTGCAACAGCGTTTAGATAGCCTGACTGAAGAAATTCGAAAAAACGTAGTGTTTAGCAGTGGCAACGCCACGTTAAGTACTAATGCAAAATCCACTTTGGATCGTGTGGTGGCTGTTATTAAATTGTATCCGGAGCTGCAAGTTGAGGTAGAGGGACATACTGACAACGTTGGTCGTGATGCGATTAATGCAAGATTAAGCCAAAAAAGAGCTAATTCAGTTAAAGATTACCTGGTAAGTCAGTCTGTGCCAGCTGACAGACTCGTCGCGGTCGGTTACGGACATCGCAGACCGATTGAGTCAAATCAATCACCCGAAGGCAGAAGACAAAATCGTCGTGTGCACTTTAACGTTGTCGATAATAGCTAACAGTTTAACGGTATAAGAAAAGAGCAAACATTATGTCATGGGTTTTATTGGACATCGTAGTACCTTTATTGATTACTTTTTCAATTGGTCTGGCGACAGGATGGTTGCTGTGGCGCTGGCGTCGTCAAAAAGCGACTGACACTGACCTTCAAACAAGTGTTGTACAGTCGTCGACACCTCAGGGAGCAGAATTAGATGAATCAGCTAATTTGGTGTTGATTGAAGAGCGTGATGTTGCGATCGCGCGAGCTGAAAAAGCAGAAGGAGAATTAGAGTCTTTAAAAATGGGTCTGGATCACGACCTGGCCGGTTTCGATTCAACACCAGATCAATCTGAACCCATCACCAGGGATGCTGGCAGGATTTCCAACAGTACTGAACTGGAGGCACTTGCAGCAGAGCTTGAAAAAGAAAAATCTGCCAGAGCTGAAATGGAGCTGGCGTTGTCTGATCTGAACAGTCGCTATGTCCCGTTAAAAAAATTAGTAGAGCAAGACGAGAGTCTTCACGAGCATGCAGATAATGATAGAACCAGCGAGAAGATAATCGCTGATAAAGACTCTGAATTATCCCTGTTGCGAAAAGAGAATGAACGGCTGCAAACACAGCTGGCGTCAGCAGCTGACAAAATTGGCAGTACAGATAATGATGCGTCAGTAGCGGACTCACAGGATAAGTCTGACAATATTCGAAAGTTATCGAGCTACTCTGCAGATGGTGAACAACCATCGGCAAATTCCAACCGACAGAACCCGGCGGACAATTCAACAAGTCAGGCAATGCCCGCGACGGGCTCGGTACAGGGAAATGCGGCGGCTGCTACCGCATCAGTGGCAGCTGCCACGGCCAGTGAGTTAGATGTTGAACAAGCACCGTCTGTCTTGCTGCCGGAAACGCACAGCGAAGAGTTAGTCGATCAACCTGTCGATAAAGCCACCGCAGAGCCTGCGACTAAAGAAAGCAACGATACGCCCGGACCGGAGGTTGTTAATACACCAGCAAGTCCGCAAGACAATACTGCCAAAAGTGAATCTGCCGGTGGTGAATCAGATGCACCGGCGTCGGCCGGTGAAGTATCCGAAGAGCCTGATACAGCGCAAAACGTTACGTCCATCAATGTTGCGAGCAATAAAAAACAAAAGAAACTGGCGAGCGACAAGCAGAACAGCGACAACCAGGACAGCGAGAAGCGCAATGATGTTGAACCACAAGCAGCTTCAGAATATGTTCCCAAAGGCTGGGAAGTTCCGGAAGAGCCACCGAATAAATCAGAGCGTGATGACTTACAGGCTATTAAAGGAATCGGGCCCGTGTTGGAAAAGATGCTGCATCAAACCGGTATATATTATTATCGGCAGATCGCTGCATTGGACGAAAGCGGAGTGGCGGAACTCGATGATCGGATTCCGCAGTTTTCAGGCCGCATTGAGCGAGATAACTGGGTGGGACAGGCTAAAGAATTAATGAGTGCCGACACGTAAAGCGCTGAGGGGGTTTTATCGGATAGTTGAGGATCTGTGTCTGTCAGGTCAATCTCGCCACCCTACCAGGCAGTTGGTATCCCTGATGGCTTGAAGCAATGGAAAGTTTTTCGGAATAACTTTTATATCGATGCGTGTCTTTCTAAAAAACCCTCCATTGATTTTTGCGTTTAAAAAATTCCAAAGATCACTTTGATCGACATCATCGGCCACAATTGCAAATAGAGTCAACTGTGGTTCGTTGGATTTACCAAGCTCGATCACATGGGGCAGATGAGCCTCGTGAATAGATTCAATATCGGCCAGTGTCTGCGATATTTTTTTAACCAGGGCCTTGTCAGTAGGTTGGTCCGGGGCAAGCACTATATAGTTTGTTTGGGCGGTGATCGTATCCATGGCATAACGGCTCGTTATTCTAGTTCATCAATAGAAGGTATCGCCGACTGAGCTCCAGTCCTTGTGCAAGCCAGCGCGGCGGCCTGGTTTGCGATTGCACATGACTCCTGTAGTGATTTCCCTTGTGCAAGCATAGCACCAAGATAGCCGGCGAAGGTGTCTCCAGCGCCCACTGAGTCGACCGCAGTTACTTTCATACCGGGTGTGGCAAAAGATTTCCCCTGTTGATCTGCCACCGCCACGCCTGCAGCACCCAGTGTAAGAACAACCGCCGTATTGAGATGAGCTGCAATGTTACCGGCGATATCGTTGGTTAACGGGATTGAAAAATCTGCTGCCAGGCGGGACGCCTCTGTCTCGTTCAGTAATAGTACGTCCACTGATTCGAAAAAGGCCTGCGGCATTGTTTGATAAGGTGCCAGATTCGCGATCACTTTTGCTTTAGCCTGATGGGCTTTTCTGGCGGCGGCTACAACTGCAGGTAATGGCACTTCGAGTTGTAATAACAGTAAGTCGTTTTCATTGATTGGCAGATTCTGCGCCTGTTGTTGTGTTACACCCTCGTTTGCACCGGCGATGATCACAATCTGATTTTCGCTGGCAGAATCTACAAAAACAAAAGCGCAACCGGTTGGGCCGGGTACGATCGCAACATCCGTCAGATCTACTCCGTCCTGTCGCATCAGTGAAACGGCCTGGGTTGCTACCTCATCTGTGCCGATAGCCCCGCTCATTTTTACATCGGCGCCGGCCCTTCGGGCAGCAAGTGCCTGATTGGCTCCTTTGCCTCCCGGGGTCAACTCAATCCTGTTTCCAATAATGGTTTCGCCGGCCACTGGCAATCTATCTACCGCACAGGAATAGTCAATATTGATAGAACCAAAAACGTGAATCATAGATACATCGGGTCCCTGTGAATGAGGTTGGTGTATGTTGCTGTCCGCACAGCGATTAAGAAGCCATTCCTGCCACAGGAGATTGTTCGAGTGTCCGGCTCGAAATATCGCATCCTCTCTACGACTGTCATTCTCGGACAGACTCCCGCAATGTATGATTAGGTAATACTGCAAATGTAAAAGATAACATGGCTGCATCATTTACCCCATCCCAATTTAGAAAGAAGGCGCTGCTCAGTCAGGGCTTACTTAAGAAAAATCCATTTGGCTCTGGTAAGTCCGCGGTTTTGAAATGTGTGGAGCAACTTGGCTACGTGCAGATCGATACAATTTCGGTGGTCGAGCGTGCGCATCACCACGTGCTGTGGAATCGTGTATCAGACTATCAGCCCACTATGCTGGATCAATTAATTGCTGAGAAGAAAGTATTTGAATACTGGTTTCACGCCGCAGCGTATCTGCCAATATCTGACTTTCGTTTTGCGCTTCCAAAGATGCGGGCAATAAAAGCCGGCCAGAAGCACTGGTTCGCAAATAGAGATCACAAACTGATGAAGCAAATTTGTCAGCGCATTAACACTGAAGGGCCATTGATGGCGCGCGACTTTAAAGACCCTGTGGCCCGGGAAAACGGATGGTGGGAGTGGAAACCGGCCAAGCAGGCGCTGGAACAATTGTTTATTCAGGGAGATCTTATGGTGGTTGGGCGCCAGGGTTTTCAAAAGGTATACGATTTAATGGAACGCGCGTTACCCGCTCATGTCGACACTGAATGTCCGGATCTGCCACAGCAGGCACAGCACCTGATTGAAGTGACGCTCAGGGCTCATGGTTTTGCAGCCATAAAGTCCTACACCTATTTGCGCAAGGGTGCGGAGATAAGGTCTGTGGTCAAAGAGATTCTTGAACAGTCAGTGCTCGACGGTAAGCTTTTGAAGACAGCGCTACCCTGCGACACCGTCGTTTTCTGTGATCCGAAGATGACTACAAGAAAGCGCGTGGCTGATCGGGTAGTGTTGTTATCGCCGTTTGACAATTGCGTGATTCAGCGTGAGCGTTGTCAGAGAATTTTTAACTTCGATTATCAGATTGAATGTTATGTGCCTCAGGCAAAGCGGCAATATGGTTACTTCTGCCTGCCGGTGTTGTTTCAGGATCAGCTGGTCGGCAGGGTTGATTGCAAAGCTGTGCGCAAGGAGGGGGTGTTGAAAGTGAACGCACTCTATGTGGACGAAAACCTTGATGATCCGTTTTTAGATTTGCTGGCGCGGGCACTGAAAGAATTTTCGGCGTTCAACGGTTGCAGCGCAATATCAGTTGGAAAAGTTAAACCGGCGGGTTTTAAAAAGAGACTGCAATCAATGTTGTGCGGTGCATAAGGCAGCACATTACTGCCTTATGAGTATTGAATTTATCAGGCTAGAACTGATCCGGGATCAATGAAACTCATGCCCAGTGCCTGTGCAACCGGTTCATTGGTGATTTCACCGTGATGGACGTTTAAGCCCTGCAACAAATGAGCGTCATTCTTTAACGCGTCTTTATATCCCTGGTTGGCAAGTGCCAGAGTATACGGCAGCGTTGCATTGTTAAGCGCATGTGCAGAGGTAGTTGCAACCGCACCCGGCATATTGGCCACGCAGTAATGGACAACATCGTCGACAATATAGGTGGGGTTTTCATGAGTGGTTGCCTTGGAGGTTTCGAAGCATCCACCCTGATCGATCGCAACGTCAACAAGAACCGATCCAGTGCGCATTGAAGCCAGCATCTCGCGGGTAACCAGTTTTGGTGCGGCTGCCCCCGGGATCAGCACAGCGCCAATCACCAGATCTGCATTGGCCACATGTTGCTCCAAAGCTGCCCTCGTTGAATAGACAGTTGATACACGACCGCCGAACTGTGCATCCAGTTCACGCAGTCGGTTTATCGATCGATCGAGGACGGTAACATTGGCATTCATACCGACGGCCATTTGCATGGCATTGGTGCCGACAACCCCGCCGCCGATAACCAGAACATTTGCCGGTGCTACACCGGGTACACCGCCGAGCAATTTGCCGGCACCGCCGTGGGATTTTTCCAGACAAGTGGCACCGGCGTGAATTGACATGCGGCCGGCAACCTCTGACATTGGTGCCAGTAGCGGCAGACCACCATTGTGATCAGTAACAGTTTCATAGGCGATAGCCACACATTCAGATTCAACCAGTAAGTTGGTTTGAGTCGGGTCGGGGGCCAGATGCAGGTAAGTGAACAGCAACTGACCCGGGCGCAGCATTTTGCACTCGCCGGGCTGTGGCTCTTTAACCTTAACGATCATTTCTGCGTCTGCAAAAATGTCTTCGGCCGTATTGGCAATAGCAGCACCAGCGTCAATATAGGACTGATCGCTCTCGCCTATGCCGGCGCCGGCGCCGGTTTGCATGATCACTGAGTGTCCGTTCGAAACCAGCTCACGTACGCTCACTGGTGTCAAACCAACACGGTATTCGTGGTTTTTTATCTCTTTAGGGACACCGATTAACATAAATCCTCCTGTTAGTTTATGGCTGTCCACGCGCGAAATTGGGGCCGTTTCTGCCAGAGACAGCACTGGTTTGTGTAGTGCAAGATTTTTTACGAGTGTAGGAGGGAATAGCTAAAAAAATCACCTGTATTTTTGATAAAACCGGTATATATTATGGAATGACTGGAAAAAACAGAAAAAAATGCTGAAATGGGACTAAAAAAGCTGGATCGCATAGACCGGCGAATTCTCAACGAGTTGCAAAAAAACGCCAGAATTTCTTTTGTAGATCTTGGAACCAGGGTAGGGCTGAGTACGTCACCGTGCATCGAAAGGGTCAGACGACTTGAAACCGATGGATATATTTCGGGCTATACCACGATATTGAATCCGGATTTAATGGATGCAGGCTTGATGGTTTACGTGGAAATAAAACTGGAGTACGACAGCAAGTTGATCTTTGAACAGTTTAAACAGGCCGCCCTTCGAATACCCTATCTGCTCGAGTGTCATTTATTGTCAGGGGACTTTGACTATTTGATGAAAATTCGAGTTGCTGATATGGCTGAGTATCGGCTTTTGCTGGGAGATATTTTACGGGATTTGCCGGGAGTCAGAGATACTCGCACCTATATGGTGATGGAAATAATTAAGGAGTCCACCAGGCTTTCCACCGATGTTAGGAATTAAAATTTAATAAGGTTGATTGTATTAATGACTTGTAAAAAGAAGTGGTACCGGTTTACGCCTTGATATAACTGGTAAAATAATGTTTTGAACACCTTGTTGATTGTACTTACAGGCTGGAGACTTTTTACCCAACTTACAGTAGCAGCGGTATATTTGAAATAAGGGTGAAAGCAAGCGCGTAAATGAAATGAAAAAACCAAGCGATGATCAGAATCTTTACAGCAAGGCCAGTAAGCGACGGCGTCTAAGCAAATCATTGCCGGGTGGTGGTGAGTTGACGCTGGTCAAGGCGCCGGACTCTGAAGATCACTTTCTGCGTGCGATGGAGTTGCGCCGCGGAGCTGAAGATACCGTCATGGACGAAGACAAAGCCATAGAGTTGCTGCAACAGGCTGCCAGCCAAAAGCACATGGGTGCAAGTGCTGCGCTGGCATTGCTGTGCGAAGGCAAGATTGCTGAAGAAGATCGGCAGGCGCATTTCCACAAAGCCAGACCGTGGATAGAAAAAAACGCATTGGAACGTGATGAATGGGCTTCTGTTTTCATGGGTACCATGTATTTCGACGGCCGACATGTTGCTCAAAACTATGAGAAGGCGGCGCAATACTTCCAGACTGCAGCCGATCAGGGAAATTCATGTGCGCAGGGTTTTCTCGGCTATATGTATTCCAGTGGTCAGGGTGTTTTGCAAAACCGGCAGGCTGCGGTCAATTACTATCGTGCGGCATCAGAAAAAGGTCATGTCGTAGCACAGTTCGATCTGGGGGTTTGTTATACCCAGGGACGGGGTGTACCAAAAGATAAAAAAGAAGCGGTCAAATGGTTTTCTCTTGCTGCCAAACGTGGTGACGTACATGCGCAAGTGATGCTTGCAAAAATGTACACCACGGGAAACATGGTCGAACAAGACGAAAAAACTGCTGTGTACTGGTTTGAGCGTGCCGCAAATAATGGTCATTTGATGTCCCAGTTTGATTTGGGAATTTGCCATATCAACGGGTTTGCAGATACCAAAAATTATACGGTTGCCATGCAATGGTTTCGCAAGGCGGCGGAAGGTGGTTACGCGCAGGCACAGCTTGATTTAGGGATTGGTCATGCGCTTGGTCTTGGAGTGCCCAAAGACGTTTATCAGTCTGTTTACTGGTTGCGTATGGCAGCTGATCAGGACAATGCAGCGGCGCAATATAACCTTGGTCGTATGTATGAGCACGGGCACGGTATAGACAAAGATGAAGATGAGGCGATTAAGTGGTATCGCAACTCAGCAGAGCGTGGAAACAGTCGCGCTCAAACAAACCTGGCATTGCGCTACGCACATGGTAGAGGTGTGACCAAAAACATGCGTCGTGCAGCTAAGTGGTTTGAACGAGCCGCTGAACAAGGCGACGCTCGCGCGCAATATAATTTAGGGGTACTCAGGCAGAACGGCTGGGGTAGCTGGGACGAATCACCAAACCTGGCTGAAGCCGAGAGAATGTTTGAGGCCGCCTCTGCACAGGGTTACAGAAGAGCTGAAATTGCCCTGGCTGCCATGAAGCGTGCGGAATTTGAGCCGGAACGCATTTAAGCGTGTGGTGGTATTGCTTGTCCAAACACCAGTTTCGGGGCAGGGCGGTTAAATCCGCTTTGGCTGATTAGCCGGCAGTGAAACGACTCGAACGTGAGTTGTTTCTCAACGTACGAAGGAAGCACTGGCCACTCGTGAGCAAGCCGGTGCGACAGGTAACCGACTCAGGGTAGGTGGCCGTAGGTTTTCCCCAACACACCCACCCGACGAATCTACGCGACCCACAGCCGGTACCCACTCTCTACCGGTCGCCATGTGCCGGAAAGCCCTACTAGGCATTAATTCGAACGCATAGCGTTTGAATTAAACCTGTTGTTTGCGTGCATATGTGTTTGGCAAAAACGTTCGTTTTATTCGGACAGGGCAGGTGTTACCACCTTGACATGGTGGTGGGTCAAGTCGGTGTGCCATCCG
>CAKZVB010000051.1 GCA_937922015.1 uncultured Granulosicoccaceae bacterium | reverse complement strand
GACGTCGACGGCTGTTGCAGAACTCTGAGGAGGTCAATACTTCACTGGCCACGGTCTTGACCGCCAGACCGGCCTTCTTGCCGGCGCCGACTTTACGCCTGGCGTTTTGCTGCGCCTTTTTCGAATTCTCAAAGAAATACTTAGCGCTTTGCTTGTGCATCATGTCAAGCAAAGTGCCGCCAATCACCAGTAAAATCATGAGGATGACAAAGCCCTGCATCACTGCAGGCGAGATGAATGCCGAGACTTCGGCAAACGGGTTGTTTATTAACATTGTTCCCCCTGGGGACTAAGACGCGTGGATGCCTCTATTCATACCATTTTAGAGACTATTTTTCGTGGTCCACTGAATAGTAGTTCGCTGTTCCAATAGCAGCCACCAGTAGCCTGCGAGGCAGAACCTCTGCTACAGCGAACGCGCCCTGACGGCGCGCCCAAGCGACGGAAATTATCGATCGTTTCGGGGCAACTGAATAACTATGCGCCTCAAATGACCGTAATACACTGCCACTTCCATGGGAACGTCAATCTTTTAAATTCCATCAGGGTATTTTAGTCAAAAACTGACAACAACTTGAATTTCCGCCAATTAACACCAAATCAATACCTTACGACGGCATCGCCGCATTAATTCAAGAGGCTCCTATGGATCAATCTCGACGCACCACCCTGAAGGCACTGGGTGCCGCTGGCATCAGTGCTGCAACCGGCATCACCGCGGCAGGCACAGCACTCGCAGACAGCAACCCGTCATCCGGCAATCGCTTCTCTATCCGGCTCGAACATTCATGGACCGGTACGCAAACACACGTGATCATAAAAAACAGCGCAACAGAAGCAGCAACCATCAGCAACATAACACCGGCGTTCCTATCGGCCGAGCCCGGCATCTTTGACTTCTCAAAAATCACATCGCACGGTCCGGTGACACTTGCCGCCGGTGAAGAGATCAGAGTGCCGTTTGTCCAAATGGGCACGCCGGTGACGATTGGTCACTTTGACCACACAGTTCAGAAACGCCTGAAAGCGTCATTAGTTATCGAAACAGAGGGGTTGCGGATTGCAGATACCAGAGTGTCGCTTAATCCGCGGATTGTGTAGATTCTTCGATCAGACACTGCTGCCTTACTATATGCACAGGTGACCGAATCTGCTTCTGGTTGCGGGGACATCTGAGCCCGATACCGGCAGGCACTCAAAAGACAAAACAGCAAGGTACCGGAACTGTGCCCTGCAGACTCGACAATTCGATGAAAAGCTAATCATCTATAAAACGCACAGCCCCTATGTACGGCAGATTGCGATTACGCTGCGCATAGTCGATGCCATACCCGACAACAAATTTGTCTTCAATTTCAAAACCGACAAGATCAGCTTTTACGTCGACCTCGCGTTTGCCGGGCTTATCTAATAGCGCGCACACGACCATTCGAGCCGGCTCCCGGGACTCTAACAAATGCAACACGTGATTGAGCGTGTGACCGGTGTCGACGATGTCTTCGACGACCAGAATGTCACGCCCCTTTATTTCGCCCCGCAGGTCTTTAAGAATACGCACCTCGCGTGAGGACTCCATGCCATCGCCGTAGGATGAGGTCTCAAGAAAATCCACCTCTACCGGCAGATCCAGTTCTCGCACCAGATCTGCGATAAACATAAACGAGCCGCGCAACAATCCGATAACCACAAGCTTTTCAGTACCATTGAAATGATCGGTAATTTCGGCAGCCATGCTCTCTACGCGCGCAGCAATCGCTTTGGCGCTGATCATATCGTCAATAACGTAATTATCGTGCTTCATAATGACTTAGCCTGCATTATTCATGAGGATTCGGCGTTCGCAGTAGATGAGGTTGTGCCGCGCAGGCTCCTAGCTGATCGGATTATAAGACCCACCATGATCTGCCGACCACTGCAGAGGTTGATTTAAAAACCTCTCTACTTCATCAAGAGTATAGGGATCAAAGTGGTTTCTATCGCGGCAAAGCATCAATACATCCCACCAGGTAGCAAGATGATGCAGCTTGAGCCCCCGTTTGGCGAGCTTTGATTTGGTATCGGGAAAGACATCATAGTAGAAGATAACCAGCGTATGATCTGTCACCGCACCGGCGCTTCGCAACGCATCTGCAAACTTTAGCTTTGAGCCACCATCTGTGGTGAGGTCTTCTACCAGCAACACACGCTGGCCCTGCGTTAAATCACCCTCTATCTGCGCGTCGCGTCCGAACCCCTTGGGTTTCTTGCGTACGTATAACATGGGCAAACTCATTCGCTCTGCAATCCACGCGGCAAATGGAATGCCTGCAGTCTCACCACCCGCCACGGCATCGAAGGCTTCAAAGCCGGCATCGCGAACCAGCTTTGACACCGCGAAATCCATTAGCGCTGATCTGATGCGGGGATATGAAATCAATTTCCGGCAATCAATATAAACCGGACTGGCAAGCCCGGAAGTTAATCTATAAGGCTGATCTGCGCGAAAATGTATCGCATCAATTTCCAGCAACATGCTTGCAGCAAGCTCTGCCATCGTGTCCGTGTCAGGGAATGTATTTTGAAACATGTGCTACGCCGCTACAGTAAAAATTAACCGGATTGAACTATGCGATGAGTGGACCACCGGCAGCCTGTCCGGGAATAAGGGCCGTAGCGAGGATGTGATATTTTCAAGCGGTACGCACAACTTCAGATATGTAGACCTATTGAGGCTATTAGTTGATCTCTCTAACGATATTGATCGCAGATGCGGGCTAAAACAGCGCTTACGCACTGCATCATTCATATTCGACAGGCTCATGCCTTACTACTGCCCAATGCAGCGCACACTCCGGATCAAAGACGGTCACCGTACCATCGGGTGTTTGCAGACTGGCCGGTATGGAAAGCGGTTCGGGCATCTTCTTTAACGTGATTTTTTCTTCGTTTACAGGAAGCTTGTAATAGGCCGGGCCATTCAATGAGGCAAATGCCTCCAGATGTTGCAGCGCGCCCTCTTCTTCAAAAACGTGCGCCAGACAGGACATGGCATTTGGAGAATTATAAACACCGGCACATCCGCAGGCTGACTCTTTAGCACCGTCCGGATGAGGCGCACTATCAGTGCCCAGGAAAAAGCGACTATCACCCGAGGTTGCCGCAGCCCGAAGCGCCATCTGGTGAGTCTGTCGCTTTGCAATCGGCAAACAATAATAGTGCGGACGAATTCCACCCTTGAAGATATGGTTGCGATTAATCATTAGATGATGGGTTGTCAGGGTCGCTGCCAGATTGTCAGCAGCGCTTTTTACGTAATCGATACCGTCACTGGTCGTCACGTGTTCCATGATTATTCTCAAGCCCGGCACTCTCTCGCGCAACGGCTCCAGCACGGTGTCGATAAACACCGCTTCACGATCAAATATATCTACCTCAGCGCTGGTGACTTCACCATGCATACACAATGGCAAGCCGATTTCGGCCATACGCTCCAGCACCGGTGTTACCCGGCTAATATCTTTCACACCGGAATCTGAATTGGTTGTCGCCCCGGCGGGGTACAGTTTAACGGCTTTTATCAGACCGGAGCCAGCCGCACGGGCGACGTCTTCGGGATCGGTGGCCTCGGTTAAATAGAGCGTCATTAAAGGCTCAAAGACCGCTCCACGCGGCAACGCGTCCAGTATCCGATCGCGATATGCAGTCGCGTCAGCGCCCGTGACTACCGGCGGCACCAGATTGGGCATAATAATCGCACGAGCAAAATCACGAACGGTATCAGGCAACACTGCTTTTAGCATGTCACCATCACGCAGGTGCAGATGCCAGTCATCGGGACGGCGAATTGCGATAGTTTGCGACATAATCAGAGCAGCCTGGTACTTACGGTGATGGTTGATCACCCATGATATAGCGAGCTACTTGTCACTTCCAGCGATCATAAATATTCGATCGCAGTAACTACCTTGTTTGCTGGAGACTTACTATTACCCGCAGTCATGGCAAACAACAGCTTAGAGCACCATTTGTATGTGAAAACTAACGACAGCTCGGATACTAAAATAAACAACCCGGCTCGCCACCGGTGCCCGACCAGAGGGAATCTCTTCCTCTGATCCCGCTGCAGCACTACACTGCAGCTAGCAAACCGATCAGCACTCTGGTCAGCGCTGACCGATCACAGGCATCAAACAGGACTAAACGATGTTCTACACTACAGACTCACGAAATCACGGTTTAAAATTTGACCCGTTCAAAGCGCTGGTCGTGCCAAGGCCTATTGGCTGGGTATCCACTTTGAACGCCAACGGCCAGCACAACCTGGCACCGTTCAGCTTTTTCAACGCGATCTCGGATTCCCCACCTATGCTGATGTTTTCTGTCGCCACTGGCAAAGACACCGTTAACAACCTGATCAGCACAAAGGAATGTACCTGCTCTATCGCCAGTAATATGCAGGTTGACGAAATGAACATGAGCAGCGCCGCAGTTGACAGCAGCATTAATGAATTTGAGCTAAGCAATGTCGACACCGCCGATTCACATCTAGTGCGCCCGGCAAGGGTTGCAAATAGCCCGGCCGCGTTTGAGTGCACCCTTTGGAAAACTATCGAACTACCGGTTGTCGAAGGCCGCACCGGCTTCACCACGATTATCGTCAACGTGGAAGGTGTGTACATCAACGACGATTATATTAAGGAGGGAATGGTTGACACAGCCGCCATGCAACCGCTGGCCAGACTGGGCTACATGGACTACGCCGTTATCAACGCCGATAACATGTTCAGCCTTAACCGTCCGGAAGTTAATGAAGACGGCACGACTGCAACATTAAAAAGCGGCCCATGGGACGGGACCTACAAATAAGATGCTGGCTATTCATTGCACAATAGCCCGTCTTATAAGATTTAACCCCATGATACAAAACACCACCAGCACCATCTTTTGAAATTGCTTTGCATTCATACGCGAGCGCATTTTCTCACCCAGTGAAAACCCGGCCAGCGTAGGGATGATCATCAGGGCAGATCCAATTGCCAGCTCACGAGTAAGCAGGCCATTGGTCAGATAACCCAATGCTAACGGTACCGTGCCGCACAAAATCAAAAACCCTGTGTAAGCAACAAAATCGTCTTTATCCAGCCTGCGCGAATGTAAATACATGACCATTGGCGGTGACCAGATAGCAGTCAGACCACCGATGATGCCCGCAATCAAGCCAGCACCGAACTGAATCGGTTTATCTAATCGCTCCGGTATAGCCGGTGGTGCTTTAACTAAGCTGGAAGCAGTCCACAGAACCACCATCACGCCAATTCCCGCCACCAACATATTGACCGGAACCAGGGGTGCAAAAAAAGAACTGATATAAATGCTGATTATTAACATCAAGCCAAACGGCCATAGATTCCTTAACGACTCAGCTACTCTGCCGCCTCTGTAAATTTGCCAGGTATTAGTGATTAGTGCGGGAAACAATAAAAGTGCAATCGCCACCCGGGGGTCAACAAACTGAGCCAAAATGGATATCGTGATGGTTGGCAAACCTACACCAATGGTGCCTTTTATGATTCCTGCAAATAGAAAGGCAAATAAAGCGATAACTACTAATTCTGTCGTCACGATACCGCCTCAATCAGAGCGCATAAGGCATCGACACTGGCCGTAATTGCGCAGCGTTTGCCAGCATATTCATACGGCCAATCTTTTGTTTTGGTGCGGTTAACAATGCGCGCAACTGAAGCCAGCTCCACCTGTACTGAATTGACTCCCAATTCTTCACACACATACCGTGTAACGGTATGACTTTTTATACCACCGGTAAACCCGGGGTGGTCCACTACAAGCCGACGCCAGTGATCATTCTCTCCGGCCCCCAGACTGCTATCAATCGGCAGGCCGTCTTGACTGAACAGTTTTTCGGGTAAATCATCGGTGCTGACTTGCTTAAAACCCGCATCAATGAACGGCCTGACCACATCCATACCCCCGATTGAACGGCCCAGCATTGTGCCTAATGCAACTCCTATATGGTGCCGGTTGACCATGCCATGTATATCAATAACAAAATGAATATCGTGCTGTCTGACCATTTCGGCGATCGCTTCTTTGTAGTCACCAACAGCTACCCAGTTCGGGTCTTCTATAGTTTTATGAGTGGTATAAATGGCATGACATCCGGTTTCAGCTGCAAGATACTGTGCGATCGCAGCTGTATATTCTTCCCCCATCTTTTCAACACCATCACGAATATGCCTGCAGGCATGTGGCGCTGATACCAGCACTGGTCGACGGCCATTAATTCGATCAAACCACGACGCACTTTCTTTGGCGTAAAGGCGCGGGGAAACTGCACGTTCGTATCTTTGCAGTGCAGTGAATAAATAACCTGATTCGGTTTTCGACAAAGCCCGCTCTTAATTAAAAAGTACGCAAAATACTATATTGCCACAGCTGCTGACGAAGATTCTGTCGTTCTGTATCTCAGCCATAGAAACAGGCCGCGACAGATTGAAGACTGAAAAGATAACGCCACTCTGCCGAATCAAAACAGCTGAAAGCGCCACACAACATCAAATCAGTTGCCCGGCAACCCCAATTGGGGCCACAATCACCCTCATGAAAATCGGCATACTCCAAACCGGCTATCCGCCGCAGACCACCATTCCAGACCACGGCACCTACGCAGACGCATTCATGCGACTGCTGGACGGTTATGGATTTGAATTTACCAGCTGGGCGGCACTGGACGGCGAGCTTCCAGGGTCGATAAACGATGCAGATGGCTGGCTGGTCACCGGCTCTAAGTTCGGCGCATACGAGGACTTACCCTGGATACCGCCACTGGAAGATTTCCTTCGCAGCGCCTATGCCAGTGACATACCCATCGTCGGCATTTGCTTTGGCCACCAGATACTGGCCCAGGCACTCGGAGGTACTGTCGAGAAATACGCCGGCGGCTGGTCAGTCGGGCGCGTTAAATACCAACTGGATGACATTGCAGACGACCTTCCACTCTATGCATGGCACCAGGATCAGGTAACCCGATTACCACCCGGTGCTGAAGCGGCAGGCTCTACCGACTTCTGCCGCTACGCCGCTATAAGCTACGGCAGAAAAGCCTACACCGTCCAGCCCCACCCTGAGTTCACAGAAAGTTATATGAAAGATTTACTGGATGCGCGCAAGGATGTAATACCAGCCGGTGTCGCAAAACAGGCAATAGAATCTGTAAATTCCGGCCCGACGCAATCCAGGACCATGGCCGAGAAAATCGCCGGCTTTTTCAAATCGGCATCGATCAATGACTAATAAAGCGACGAAGAACACCCGCCTCCGGGATTGATCACCCGGGTTTGCAGCTTACCTGAAGCACCGGGCGCGAATACCTCCCCTGAATATTCCAGCGAGTGCGGTTAACAACAACAGCAAAAAAGCTAAATCAATATTACCACCGTAAGCACCTCGCCCAAGCGAACATCCTAACCCGGTTCGCACTTTGCCACCATCAGACACATCCGCACTGCTGCCATCTGCCAGCGGGTTCAACGCTAATCCATCATCGAGACCGTCTGCATTCAGATCAACAAAATTATCAACCCGCTGATCACCGTTAGCATCCACACTGCCCCCCGCAATCACATCCGCAACACCGTCATTATCAGAATCAAGATCAAGCCTGTCCGGCTGGCCATCTGAATCGGTATCGACAACAACGCCGCCCTGCATGATGTCAACCAGCCCATCGTCGTTGATATCTATAAAATCATCAACACGACCATCGCCGTCCATATCACTGCCACCTGATTCTACCAGGTCGGAAATACCGTCGTTATCCGAATCAAGATCCAGTACATCCGCAATACCGTCCCCATCTGAATCAGGATTGCTTAACGGCTGATCTTCCAGCGAATCTGCCAATCCATCGTTGTTGAGGTCTGCATAATTGTCCAGCTGACCATCGCCGTCGGCATCAGGCCCGCCAGCCTCACGCAAATCAGGGACACCGTCATTGTCGCTGTCAAGGTCAAAAGAATCTGCAAGCTGGTCACCGTCGGAATCCAGATGCCCTTCGACACTGTCCGGCAGTCCGTCGTGATCACTATCCAGATCCAGCGCATTGCCGAGACCGTCACCGTCGCTATCGGTGACCACCTGACCACGGATACTGACTGCCTCGACACCATCAAAAATTCCGTCGCCATCGGTATCCGGATTGACCGGATCAGCGCCCCCGTTCAACTCATCAATATCACTGGTTCCGTCGCTGTCTGTGTCCGGGTTAAGTGGATCAGTGCCAAGCTGTGACTCTTCGGCATCAGTAATACCATCGCCGTCGCTGTCATTGGTGACGATAATCGGCGCCTTGTCCACGGCGTCGGAAATGCCGTCACCATCTGTGTCCCACATCAGCGGATCCGTGCCCCACTCGTTGACTTCAAAACCATCACCCAGGCCGTCGCCGTCAGTATCGACCCGCAATGGATTAGTACCAATATCAAACAACTCTTTGGTGTCGGTCAGACCATCGTCATCACTATCGGGCAACAGCGGATTGGTTTCGTGCTCATTGATCTCTTTGCCGTCGGAGATGCCATCCGAATCGGTGTCAGGATCATCCGGATCGGTACCGTACTCGATCTCCTGATGGTCGGTCAGGCCGTCACCATCAGTATCGGGCTGAACCAGCGCCATCAAATTGCCGGAAACCGATACCAGCAGCCCCGCCACGATCGCGGCTCTGATTTCTATACCCATCACTGATCCTCGGAAACAAAATGGCCTAAACGGGCCTAAAGTGAGAAATGCACCTCACTATTCTACCCCAGCAGCAAATTTTCGATTCTGTTTTTGCGGCAAACAATACAGGGATGGCTCACATATTGTCTATTGTGCCTGCAGGGATTAGCATATATCTTGCAATTAAATATTTAATCTGTATTAATGAAATTAAATGTTTAATGTTTTTACCGCTACAACTCCCATGACTAAGACATCAACCAGCCAGCAAGTATTAAACGAGAGAAGGCGCCTCGCGGTCAAAATGCGCCTGCAAGGTCAAAAAATTGCCGATATTTCCGCCATCGTTGAATTGTCAGCCCCGACCATTATTGCCGCCCACAAGCTGTTTCTTTCCGGCGGCTGGCCGGCAGTCGATGTAAAACCCCGGGGTCGCAGTCCCGGTACACAAATGGCTCTCGCGGATGACACCCTGCTTCAGGTCAGAACAGCAGCCGAAAAAATACCACCACACAACCAGCCGTGGACGCTTAAAAACCTTGAAAGCCACTGCCGGGAACAGTACGACGCCAGCATCAGCGGCCGCTCGCTGGGGAAATATCTGTCTCAGTGGGGTCTCGATGCCGGGAATCTTCACACTTTGTGCAAAACATCCGGCGACCAGCTGGACTGGCTTAACTCCACATACAAACTTATCGTCGAAAAATCGCGCAAGGCAGACGCGAATATCTTCTGGGTGGGCCGCAAGACCGGTAAAACAAAATCAGGTGACATCCCTCTGTTATACGCCCACACCACACGCGGCCAGTATTGCTGGCTGGGCGGCAGCGGCCATGCCTCTGACATTGAGCACCTGTTTGATTTTCTCGAACGCCTGAACAGACATGCAAACAGCGATATCGCCGTGATACTGCATGGCATGGACATCTCGAATAACCCTGCCTTTGAACAACGACTAGCCAAAAACACAAACATCACTGTCTACCCGCACCCGACAGCCACGACACCATCTGCACCGATGTCTTCAGATCCGGCTATGGATTCGACAGTGAATACCGGTAATGCAAAAGAGAGCAGCATAACCACACCGGCACAACCGCCAACTGCAGAATTAAAGACAACTACCACCCCAGCTAAATCAAGCAATGAAAATCGCAAAGTACCGCGAGAAAAAAGGAAAATACAACCGATGACATCGCTAACTCATCTCCAGCAACTGGAAGCAGAAAGCATCCACATCATGCGGGAGGTTATTGCAAACTCAGACAAACCAGTGATGCTTTATTCTATCGGCAAGGACAGCGCCGTTATGCTGCACCTTGCCCGCAAGGCTTTTTATCCGGCCAAACTTCCCTTCCCCCTGCTGCATGTAGACACCGGCTGGAAGTTTCAGGAAATGTATTCCTTTCGCGACCAGACAGCAAAAGATCTGAACCTTGAACTGATCACTCATCAAAATCAGGAAGGCGTGGAAAAAGGTGTAAATCCTTTTACACACGGATCGGCACTGCACACTGACATCATGAAAACCCAGGGCCTGCGCCAGGCACTGGACAAACATCAATTCGATATCGCTTTAGGCGGCGCCAGACGCGACGAAGAACAATCACGCGCCAAGGAGCGCATTTTTTCGTTTCGCTCAGAACAACACCGGTGGGATCCAAAAAACCAGAGACCAGAACTCTGGAACCTGTACAACACCACTAAAAATAAAGGCGAGTCTATTCGCGTCTTCCCTATCTCAAACTGGACAGAACTCGATGTATGGCAGTACATACACCTCGAAGGAATTCCTATAGTGCCTCTGTACTACTCCGCACAACGACCGGTAGTGATGCGAGATGGAACGCTAATCATGGTCGACGATGATCGCATGCCAATGAATGAAGGCGAAGTTCCGATGATTAAAAACGTACGCTTTCGTACCCTTGGCTGCTACCCGCTGACCGGTGCCATAGAGTCGAACGCCACCACTTTACCCGAAATCATTCAGGAAATGCTGCTAGCAAAAAATTCTGAACGACAGGGACGCATGATTGACCACGACAGCTCAGCATCCATGGAAATGAAAAAGCAGGAGGGATACTTCTAATGGCTACTTCTACAAAAATCATTCAAGAAGACATCGAAACCTACCTTGAACAGCACGAAAATAAAGGCATGTTGCGCTTTATCACCTGCGGCAGCGTAGATGATGGAAAAAGTACTTTAATCGGCCGTTTGCTGTTTGATTCAAAATCACTATTTGAAGACCAGCTGGACGCTATCACTGCAGACTCAAAGAAGTTCGGCACCCAGGACAACGAACCGGACCTCGCATTACTGGTAGATGGTCTGGCCGCAGAGCGCGAACAAGGCATTACCATTGACGTTGCCTATCGTTACTTCAATACCGACAAACGCAAGTTTATTGTTGCAGACACACCGGGGCACGAACAATACACCCGCAATATGATCACAGGAGCCTCCACTGCAGATGTCGCCATTCTTTTGGTTGACGCACGCAAAGGCATTCTCACACAGACACGACGCCACGCTTATCTGGTTTCACTGGTCGGAATAAAAAATGTTGTTCTGGCCGTCAATAAGATGGATCTCGTCAAACACAGCGAAGAGACTTTCAACGAAATCGTCGAGAGTTTCTCTGAGTTATCAGAACAATTAAACCTGGAACACACCACTGCAATTCCAATGTCAGCACTGAACGGCGACAACATAATTGAACCTAGCCAGAACATGAGCTGGTATCACGGCACTACTCTGCTTTCGTATCTGGAAACCGTAAAGGTCGACTCTGACCTTTCAATCGACGCGCCGTTTCGACTGCCGGTTCAATGGGTAAACAGGCCTAACCTGGACTTTCGCGGCTTTGCGGGCACAATCGCCAGCGGCATTGTTAAAACCGGTGACGCGGTGCGCATACAACCGTCCGGCAAGACCGCAACCATTGACCGCATCGTTACACAGGACGGCGACATCGACTCTGCTATTGCGGGACAAGCCGTCACACTGACATTAAAAGAAGAAGTCGACATCTCGCGTGGCGATGTAATTTCCACCACCGACACACCGGCGAGCACCGCCAACCAATTCGAAAGCACACTGGTATGGATGGACGACGAAGCGCTACTTCCGGGCAGACCCTACACGCTGCAATGCGGCACCGCGACAGCCACAGCAACCATCACTGATATTAAACACGAAGTAAATGTAAATACGCTTGAACATGCCGCTTCTAAAAAATTAGAACTGAACAGCATTGGTATTTGCAACCTTAATCTGGACCGGCAAATAGCCTTTGACAACTATATCGATAACCATACAACCGGAAGCTACATACTGGTCGATCGAATCACCAACAACACGGTGGCTGCGGGCACACTGAATTTTGCTCTGCGACGATCGCAGAACATTCATATGCAGGCTGTGGATGTAGATAAAAAACTGAGATCAGAACTCAAAGCCCAGAAATCCTGTGTACTGTGGTTTACCGGCTTGTCGGGATCCGGCAAATCGACCATTGCGAATATAGTTGAGAAAAAACTGGCCGCACAAGGCCGCCACACCTACTTGCTGGATGGCGATAATGTGCGTCACGGCCTGAACAAAGACCTGGGTTTTACCGATGAAGATCGCGTAGAAAACATACGCCGCATTGGTGAAGTGGCAAACCTTATGGTAGATAGCGGACTTATAGTACTAACCGCCTTCATTTCACCATTCATTGCAGAGCGTCAGATGGCACGCAGCCTTCTGGACGAGGGTGAGTTCCTGGAAGTCTACGTAGAAACCCCGCTGGCGGTTGCAGAGCAACGGGACCCGAAAGGCTTATATAAAAAGGCCCGTCGCGGTGACTTGAAAAACTTCACCGGTATTGACTCACCCTACGAGCAACCCGAGTCGCCGGAGATTCTGGTCGACACCTCTTCAATGTCGGCAGAGCAGTGTGCAGAAAGAGTCATCAGCGCGCTAAAACAGCACGGGGTTATCACAGAAATCGACTGAGCCAGCCACTTGAGGTAATTGTAAACCAGGCCGCGCCTATTCGGTGTACACAGTGTATGTGTCACCGCAAGGGCGCGGCCTTTTTATATACCTATCTACTGCCCGTCAATCCAGAGCGGCTTGAAGAGCGCTACCACAACCACCGCGCAAGACTGCAAACGTGCGGCAGACATTCTAATCGAGATACCGATAATCAAGATTGACCATTAAACCCCTGCCACGCGCAGTTGCCAACGGACCCGGGCCTGAATAATGGACCAGTCGCTTTGATTCTATTTCATACTTCAGTCGCAACGAAGGCATCAGGTACCGAAGCAGAATATTATCAAGTGAAATATTCAGACACAGCTGATTTTGATCAGCGCATGCTTTTTTTCCGACTACCATAGGGATAACACGAGCCTTGTGTAGCAGCAAATAGTTAAAAGTAATACGTTTGCCTGCTGACAGCGCATCCCAGTTTTCCAACATAAAGCGATGAAAACCTGCATCGACAATCACAGGACCACTGGTGGCAACGTTGTCTATTCCCACTACCGCACGGAGATTGTTTTCCAGCAACCTTAGCGTCTGGATTTGGAGTGTGTTGTCACCCGACACCACACGAAAACCCTTAAAGCGCTCATAATCCAGAATTTCGAATTCAGCAAAACCCTGCTCGGGCGAGAACCTCAGCCGCTTGGTGACAATCATCTCACCATCAATTGAGCGGTATTCGGCACGCACCTCTTCGGCTGAAGGATCATCCAGATAATACTCCAGATACGCCAATCCGGAATCATCCTGCAACTTCGCGTGGGCCACAGATATTGCAACAGGCATTGCCCGCTGCTCCATCGCGGACGCAGCACTTCCGGAGCCAGCAATAAAAGAGCTTGTACAGGCCATCAGCACCAGTAAATACTTCACTGTATTTTTCAAATTACTGCACACCCAGATTAACGTCAATTAATCCCTGACAACTAAAGCCTTGTAAATTCAGAATGCATTCAGCATTTCTGTGGCCTCATTCCCGGTACCCACTATCGGCCCTGTACTGCCACTCTAAAGGAATGAGCGCGTCCTGTTGACGACAATTTACAATGTGTTTAAATTCAAATATCCAACAAAAACTGCAGCTATTTATTGCTATCGCCAGCATGACGGGCTTTGCGTCGCTTTCCTGCGCCGAAGAACGCCAGGCTACCATTGTTGAACAGGGAAATACCTCGGTTCACTACTATTCATCCGGTATTGCCGGGCCCGACCCTGCGCCGCAAACAGGAAATTTGAATACCCCCCAGCCGGACCGGACCACAAAATCGACAGCTCGACAGATCAACTCACACAACAGTTTGCTGTGGCTTATTTCTGCTGCGATCAGGCTGAACACCGACCACGATCAGGATGGACACTATTCAAACTTCACACTGACACTTGATTTCGACACGAGTGCCGCAACTTCTGCCATCTACAGCGTATTGTATCTCAGCCTTGCCGGCGGCCAGTGGGTAGAATACGCGGTCACCGGTGACTTCACTGTTTATGGCGCCGGACCCGGCGACACCTACACCCTGCAGGCAGATCTCGATATTGGCTACCCCAGCGGCTACTACGATCAGCTGATAGAAGTTTATGACGCACACTCACATGAACTTTTGACAAGCTTCGGCCCCAACGACGCTCACTCACTTCACCGAATACCCTTTGAAAGCCGCCAGCACGATCATCTGTTTTCATTTGATTCTGACCTCACATTCAGCTTTACAGGCACTGGTTCCTTTGGACTGCCGCTGCTGTTGCCACTGGTATCCTTATTCGCTTACCGACGATCTGGAAAAAGAAAACAAGAGGCAACACCGTAGCGCCTGTCTCTGCATCACTACCCTTATATTCCAGACAACCACGCGGCGTCAGCTCGACTGCGTCGCATCGAATACCCTGTTTAATTGCGATATACTGCATTGTCCAATTGCGATAGACCATATCGGCCGCAATAGTCCGCTAGTCTAATATATCGTCCGTAGCGAATAACATCGATGCCTGATGCAGATAATCATCTGCAGACCAGGCTGTAGCAACCGGGAAACCACCATCCGATCGATTCAGTTTTTTACCATCGCCACCGTGGTACTTTGGTTAGTTGTCTGCCTGCCACTGGCCGTATTGTACTCGTGGCTTACGGCAACGTCCCCGGTCGCAGCAATAAGCGGCAGTCTTTTATTCGCTATACCACTGGCTGGCTGGATGTGGTTTTCGGTGCAGTCTTCGAACCTCTATTTCAAGTGGCCAGCCCTTCAATTGATCGGCTGGACAACCGTACTGATTAGCGCACTGTTTGCCAGCGCGCCACTGCATTTATTTCTGTCCGGACAATCTACCGGCATAATCGCATTGTGTTTTTGGCTATGCCTGTGCCTCTACGGCGTTTACGCAGCGAACAAAATCCACAACAAGCACCTGACAATTACAAATGATCGCTTAACCAGAGCTTATAAGTTTGTCCAGCTAAGTGATGTGCACGCGGGCAGTCGCAGCCGCGCCTTTGTGCAGAAATCTATCGACCAGGCTGCCAGCCATCAGCCCGACGCGGTATTGATCACCGGTGATTTACTCGACTCCAGTGCTGTAAACCGCGAATTTCTAACTCCGTTACAAAGCTTAAACTGCCCCGTATTTATGTGCCTGGGAAACCATGAGCGCTATGTCGATTTAAAAAGTGCTATCAGCGCTATCGAGGACAACAAAACAGTGATCCTCAGAAATCAGTCAGTCACTTTCAAGGGAATCGGCCTTATCGGTATTGACGATGCCGACAACACACAACAGGTAGCCCGCACACTGCCGGATATCGCGTTAGACCACTCATTGTTTAATATATTGCTCTATCACAAGCCCGATGGCTGGCCTGCCGCTGTTGAGCACGGCATCGACCTGATGCTCGCCGGGCACACTCACGCCGGACAGGTATGGCCGTTTGGATTACTGGTAAAAACACAGTTTAAGCATGTGTCCGGCTATTTTCAGAACAATAGTAAAAGCCTCTACGTCTCTCCGGGCACGGGCACCTGGGGACCAATACTGCGACTGGGCACCCGCTGCGAAATGACTGTGATCGAGTTAATACCCTCTGCGTAATAATATCACTGGCAAACATAGCGGGCCTGACACTCTATATTTGTTGCATGCCATTCCTGTTCATCAGAAAGGTTGTTATCATCGTTGCCGTACAAGGCAATAAGGAATGGCTATGCCGGAACCGCAGAGAGGCGGATGTGTTTGCGGGAAAGTACGCTACAGTATCAGCGGCATTCCCTTACGTGTCACTATCTGTCATTGCACCTGGTGTCAGCGGCGAACAGGCTCTGCATTCGGTGTTGAACTGGTCTTTGAGAAAGACCAGATTAAGTTTCACCCTGACTCTCCATCGGTATATCGACATCTGTCAGACGAATCCGGCCGATGGCTGGATCAACATTTTTGCAATACCTGCGGATCAAACATAGGCCTGACTCTGGAAGCCGTACCGTCCATACATTCAATTTCTGCAGGATCGCTTGATAATCAGAACTGGTCCGAACTCAACAATTTAGACAGACGTCATGTATTCGTACGGTCAGCCCGTCAGTGGTCAGTGATTCCAGATAATGTCGAGCACTATGAAGAACATTTCAGAAAATAATCCAACACATGCCGGGCGTACGCAACTGGCATAGGTACGACAGACAAACACAGTGTCGGTACAAACGGGTAGAATAAGACATGATCAACAACTCCACACAGCCTGGCTTCATAGCAGATAGCGACAAGCAGGTATCATCAATGATTGATCTGGATCAATACCCCATCGACAATTTGTCTGCCGCTGAAAGCCTTGCGTTTGCCAATGCGTGCCGTGCTCAGTATCAGCAAGCAGGCTTATGTATGCTACCGGGATTTATCAAACCGGAGGCATTAGATGCGCTGGCCAACGAGGCGTCCTCTTTCAGTGAAAAAGCCTTCTTTTGCAAAAGCACCCACAACGCCTACCTCGATGATGGCAATGCAAAAACCGCTGACACAGCCGCAGAAAACCGACAGGAACAGACCGTTGTCGGCTCTGTTGCCTATGATTATATTCCGCAGAACAGCGGGCTAAAACAACTGTATCAATGGGATCCTCTGAAAGATTTTATTGGTCACGTACTGGGTAAGTCACCTTTCTATCGCTTTGCCGATCCCTTAGGTGCATGTTCAATCAACGTGTTTATCGACGGCGGTGAACACGGCTGGCACTTCGATGAATCTGAATACACAGTGACACTGATGCTGCAGGCACCGGAAGTTGGCGGTACCTTTGAATATGTTCCACTGATACGCGGACTGAAAGACGAGAAGAAGATAGTCGAAAGCGTTCTGGATGGTGATCGGCAGCGAGTCACTGAACTTCCGTTTACCGCTGGCACCCTGCTAATTTTCGGCGGCAGACAAACATTGCATCGAGTCACCCGGGTTAGCGGCAGTCGCCCGCGCCTGGTTCCGGTACTGTGTTATGCGGAAGAGCCGGATCTTGTCAACAGCGACAGGGTTCGTCAGTTATTCTGGGGTCGCACAGTCGGCACAAACAACGCAACTTCCGGTTAAGCCGCCACGGACGAAAAAGCCAGCGACCGATCAAGGCAACGTCGCGCTACCCATAAGGCAGCCAGTGCACTGGCATAAACAAACCCCTGCATTCAGCATATCAACCTTTTTGGTAAAACCACATGCAAATCAAGGTCAACAATGAAACCCTGGAAGTCGATGTCGAACCCGAGATGCCGCTGCTCTGGGTGCTGCGCGATGAATTGGGTATAACCGGACCGAAATACGGTTGCGGTATTGCCCAATGCGGCGCTTGCACCGTACATATCAACGGGCTTGCAACGCGCTCCTGCCAACTGGCGATTGGCGATCTGGGTGACCGTGAAGTCACCACGATTGAAGGCCTGGGTAATCCGGACTCCCTGCATGCAGTACAGCAGGCGTGGATAGAACACCAGGTTGCACAGTGCGGCTACTGTCAGTCCGGACAGATAATGCAGGCGGCCTCACTGCTCTCAAGCAACCCTCAACCAAGTGACGATGTGATAGACGCCGCCATGTCCGGCAACTTATGTCGCTGCGGAACCTATCCAAGAATTCGCACGGCAGTCAAAACTGCTGCCAAAAAACTTGCGGAGTCATAATCATGGGCAAACTGGCAACCATTACCCGCCGTACCTTTCTGATCGGCTCGGCCGCTATCGCCGGCGGTGTTGCTTTCGGCACCTACCTGTACAAACGCCCTGTCGACAACCCGCTGCAGAAAGATCTGACCGATGGCGAAGCGGCAATCACACCCTACGTAAAAATAAGCCCTGATGGCATCACATTGATCACGCCACGCGCTGACAAAGGCCAGGGCGCATACTCTATTCAAGCGCACTTACTGGCTGAAGAACTCGACATCGACCCGAATACCGCGACGATCTCACCCGGCCTGCCCGGACCTGCCTACTACAACTCGGCGATTCTTACAGAGGGGCTATCCTTTCCCGCCTATGACAACAGCACGCTGGCCGAGAACATGCGAAGCTTTATGGCGGTGCCAGCCAGGTTGTTTGCCATGCAATTAACCGGAGGCTCTTCGACGGTACCGGATGGGTTTATTCGAATGCGAATGGCGGGTGCGGTTGCACGCGAAACATTAAAAGCGGCGGCCGCCCTAAGAACAGGTATTTCAAGGGCACAACTGCAAACCGAAAATGGCCGGGTGATCCTACCCGATGGTACATCACTTCCCTACACAGAGCTGGCAGCCGATGCTGCAACGCTTGAACCGGTAACAGAAGTAGCGCTGCGCCCAGCCAGTGAGTGGACCCGACTTGGCAAACCGATGCCTCGCATCGATATGCCAGCCAAGTGCACCGGTACTGAAAAATACGGCATTGACCTGGAAGTTGAAGGGATGGTTTATGCAGCAGTTAGAGCCAACCCGGGTATTGGCGGCACGATGGAAAGCTTCGATGCAACTGCTGCCACAACGATGCGCGGTGTGCATAAAGTCATACCGATCAAACATGGTGTTGCAGTGATTGCCGACAACACATGGCGTGCCTGGCGCGCTGCAAATAAGATTGATATCACATGGGGAGCAGCACCCTACCCTGCAAACACCGACGAAATATTCGCACGTATTGAATCGGTAATTGATCAGGAAGAACATCGCGATCATCGCAATCGAGACGACGGTGAGGTTCAATCATCGCTGGACAGTGGTGACATTCTGGAGGCCACCTACAAAGTACCGTATCTGGCACATGCCCCGATGGAACCGATGAACGCGATCGTACTGGTGAAAGATGACAGTTGCGTGATCTGGACAGGCACCCAGATTCCGCTCTTTGTCCGCGATCATGCGGCCAAAATAACAGGGCTCGATGCAGAACAGGTACTGGTCCATGTGCAGCCAATGGGAGGGAGCTTTGGCCATAAACTGGAAGACACTCACGTACTTCAGGCAGTAGAAATTGCCGTCGCCATGAGAGACACACCGGTGAAACTGGTTTGGAGCCGCGAAGAAGACATGACCCATGACTATCCGCGCCCGGGTGCAATTGCCAAAGGTCGCGGTAAAGTAGTTAACGGCCAGGTAGACACCTTCGATTTATCCGTCGGACAGTCCGCCATGGCCCCCAACTGGTTCGGACGATTGATGGGCATGAGTCTGCCCGGTCCGGATCAAACCATCACTACCGGATCATGGGATCAGCCGTTTGCAATCCCCAACTACCGCGTAACCGGTTATCGTGCACCTGAAATGGTGCCGGTTTCTTCATGGCGTTCAGTGGGCGCTTCGGGCAATGGATTTATGCACGATACATTGCTTGACGAGTTAATCCATTCCGCAGGCGCTGACCCGCTGGCTGAACGCATACGCCTGTGCAATGATGACACCTCACTAAAAGTACTGGAAAAAGTCGGTGAGATATCGGCATGGGATGGACCATCTATTGAAGCCAACCGCGGCCGGGGGGTAGCGTTTTGTCTGTCCTTTGGTGTACCGGTAGCGATCGTCACGGAAGTAACACATACCGATCATGGCATTCGTATTGATAGTGTATTCGCGGTTGTCGATGTTGGCGAAGTATTGGATCCGGTCAACCTGGAAGCACAAGTGTCCGGCGGCTTGTTATTCGGGATGGCACACGCCATGAACTGCGAAACCACTTACGAGAACCACGCTGCGCAGCAGAACAATTTCCATGCGTTTGAAGGTATGCGCTTATATCAAACGCCGAAGATCGAAGTAGTAGCCTTAACCAATGCCAGCAAGATTCGCGGTATTGGTGAACCCGGCCTGCCACCGGCTGCACCATCTCTTGGCAACGCCATCTTTGCCGCCACCGGACAACGGTTGCGAGAAATGCCGTTTAATAAACATATCGATTTTATATAAATGAAAAACTGCCCTTGAAAATACCTTTTATTTTTGCAACAGCCCTCGTGCTCATTGCACCAGCGGTTACTGCTTCGGGTAAGATCGTCGTCGATCTACCGCAGGAAGGCCCGGTTGCAAAGTCGCAGGGCCTCGACGCCTGGTTACGAATCCATGAAGTCGCCAGCCACCCCCGCTGCTCCAACTGTCATACAGGCCCCGACGACCGCCCATGTGGTCCGGACCTTCTTACGGCAAGACACGAACACATGGCATGAACATACAAGCCGGTGCCAGCCGCTCCCTGAAACACTAGACTGTTGGCAGATCAATGATGTTAAGCATTGGTCTTTGTTTGTCGTCATCACTCAACTGACCCTTACGTAAATCGCACGCCGTACAGCTAAGCACACTCACTGGCAGCTCACCAATCTGCGAGTTAATGTTGCGATGAATATGCCCGCAATAGATCGTTTGAATATTTGCATACTTACTAAAGGTCGCACCAAGCGCATCAACTTGTGACCAGTCATCAAACTGAAACGGATCGGGTATTTCACGGATCTCAACGGGCGCATGATGCATAAACACTAAAGCAGGCCGCTCGACATCAGCAGACAGCATGGTATCTAAATGCTGCAGTCGCTTATCACAAAACTCACCTTTGCTGGAATGACCCACGGTATCGAGCACGATCAGCCTGAACGCAAACTGCTCTAGACTAAACTGAATAAACTCACCCTGCCCCCGGGCCACAGTACTGTGTTTTTCCGTTTTTTTCTGCAGTGTACTGTTATCAGGAAAAACTGCAGACAGTTGCCGCCGGTCATCTTTGTTACCCGCCAACACAATATAGGGTGCATTAAGAGTATCCAGCAAACCCTTTGCGGTTTCATATTCTTCACGCAAGCCCGCATGCACAACATCACCGGTGTGAATAACCAGATCCGCGGATGGCCGCACGTTGTTGACGTATTGAACGCAACTCTGGAGATCTGCCGTTCTTTGTGGTGCGTCGATAGAAATGTGACTATCAGTGATTTGAATGATACGCATATGTAGGGTAGCCTGAAATTGCCCGAACCTATAAGCTTAACACGACAGACAAAGTGTCAACCAGCCAGCAACAGAAGGACACCTCTGACAATGCAACACAATAACCCGGGCCTTGAAGAACTCACCCGGCAGCTACTCGAGTTTCGCGATGCGCGTGACTGGCGGCAGTTTCACTCCCTTAAAGATCTGATTCTGTCACTCAACCTTGAAGCAGGCGAACTTCTGGAACTAAGTCAGTGGAAGCCTGAGCAACGCTTTGAAGAAGAAGCCACAGCAGACCCGATGCACCAACGACTGCAGGAAGAATGCGCTGATGTTCTGCTGTACCTGCTCTTGATAGCCGAACGCACCGGTATTGATCTGCAATCAGCCGCTGCTAACAAAATAGCCGCTAACCATTTAAAGTACCCGGTTGAAAAATCCCGCGGCACCTCGACCAAATATACGGAGTTGTGACGGCTGGCAATACTGACGACGCAGCCATCTAACCTCCGGGCAAATGTTTCACCCCTGTGCCTGATAGTACTTCATCAGAATCTCTGCCACTTCGGGTCGGGAGAATTCCGGTGGAGGCGCCTCCCCTTTTCCTAACATTTCTCTCACTGCGGTACCGGATAACAGGATAAAGTCCTCTTTAGTATGGTCCGGGGCTTCCCGCATCATCACCACCTTATCCAGCTTCTTTGAATACGCCGTGTGGTCAGCCATAAACATTTCTATTTTCAATGCGCCTGCGGGTATTTGATCGAATATTTCCTGCGCTTCAAAAGGTTCGTAGTAGTCGCCGACACCTGCATGATCACGGCCGATTATAAAATGTGTGGCTCCCATGTTCTGTCGAAACACGGCGTGCAACAATGCTTCACGCGGGCCTGCGTATAACATGTCAAAACCATAGCCGGTGATTAGCGCCGAGTTCGCAGGAAAATAGAGTTCTATCATTTTTCTGATAGAAGCATCTCTGACCGGCGCAGGAATATCACCGGGCTTCAGCTTGCCCAGCAGCATATGTATCACAAGGCCATCTGCATCGAGCCGTTCCATCGCCATGCGACAGAGTTCTTCATGGGCTCGATGCATCGGGTTTCGTGTTTGAAAAGCCACCACGCGATTCCAGCCCATTTTCGAAATAGAATCCCTGATATCAGTGGCGGTACGAAAGGTATCCGGAAATTCGGTTTCGAAGTAGCTGTAGTTGAGTACCTGCACCGCGCCTGAGATCGCCACGCTACCTTGTGCTAAAAATTCCGCAACACCCGGGTGCTGAGCGTCAGTTGTGCCATATACCTGTTGCGCCAGTTGTTCAAGCTCTGACGAGGTAAACGTCTCTATTGCATCAACCTGCTGAATAGCCAGTACCGGTGAGCCATCAACATTCGGGTCCCTGAGGGCAATTCGATCACCCACCTTCACGTCCGGTGCTTCGGCAACCAGGTTCATCACAGGTGTGGGCCAGAACAACCCGTCGACGGTATGCATGCGACTGCCAACTGACAGCGCGTCTGCCTTGTTCATAAAACCATTCAATGGCGTGAAATATCCGGCACCCAACATCACCGCGTTGCCGGCAGTTGCCGAGCTCACCAGGACTGAGTTCAGAGACGGCGCCTCCTGACTGAGCTTCTGTCGCTCAGCAGTATCCTGCACATAGAGAGGATTGAGCCTGTCAGAGCCGTGGGGTTGAATAAGATTTGCCATTTGTTTGCCTTGATTTATTGCCAGTACACAGCAGTGCTGCAACGCTGATCAGCGCAAAAAGAAACTATGCTAACAGGATGCGCTAAAAATGATACATCGGGTAAGTACCTCTTTCACGGGTATCGTCGTAGCTGAATTCGCGCTTTGCCATTTTGTGGTACGGGAGGTTTTGATCACTCATAAACTGCTGCACATCTTTTTTAGTCCAGCGCGCAAGCGGATCAACTTTAATTAAACGACCTTCAACATCAACGCGATTGTGCGCGACTTCGGCAGGATCTGCATGATAAACCGCACTGATCCAGCAACTATAATTCGAAAGACATTCATTAATGTGTAACAGATGCGATGAGCGACCGGGCATATCGCGATAGTGGACCCACATCCGCTCGCAATGATCACGATCACCGGCGGCAACGGTTGTTTCGCGCCCGTCATTTAAAGACACATTAGACAACCCCAGCTTGTCTACAATGAGCGCCCGATACTCGGCACTCTCTTCAAAGACAGGTGGACGCTGACAAAAAATGACAGGGGTCGCCGCATCAATATCAGCGATCATCTTCAACACACAGATACTCTGCGCCCGCAGAGACGCGGTCACCACAACATCACCGGGAAATCTTTCAACAATTAGATGACGCAGCAGGTCTGCGGTGTCTAACTCGGTGCTGATAGATCGAATCTCTTGTCTGAGAGACATAACGGTTGACCCTGCAAGTTTAATTTGTCTTATACAGTACCAATACTCTGCTGAGAAGGGAATGCGCGGAGCGGGCGCTGTCGCTACTGCGCCCGTAAACTATCGATGATGTCGACGACCAGTCGATGCACCAATGATCAGGTTGGCCTCCAGCAGTCGTGTGGGCAACTGTGCCGTCGGATTTTCAATTATTGACAGCAACATTTCGGCAGCCAGGGTACCGGCTTGCTTTACTGAGGAGCGGGTTGACGTGAATTGGGGAACATCTCCGCTGTTATGAAAGTACGATAAGTCATCATCATGAATAACAACAGATACGTCGGCCCCCATTTTCAAACCGGCATTGTGTATTGCCCGCCTGACACCAAGCGCGCCGGTGTAAGATGACACAAGGAATGCGGTGGGCTGCCGGGGTCGTGTTAAAAGCTCCGTGGCAGCACTATAACCATTGCCTTCGGTAAGATCGCCTTCAAACATTAGATCGCCATCAATGGCAAGATCCGCCTGCTGAAGGGCATCGAGGTATCCGCTGCGTCTTCGACAGGCGAAGCTTAGCGCTTCACTGCCGTTGATCAATGCGATATCCGTGTGGCCCAGATCAATTAATAATTTTGTCGCCTGAAAAAATGCACTTCGATTGTTGATATCTATCCATGCGTACTCGCTTTTGTTTGCCGTATCGCGTCCGTGAATCACAAAAGGTAAAGCGAGTTCCTGCAGCAGGGTAATTCGGGAATCGTTTATACGGGGGGCGTGTACGATAATACCGTCTACCGATTTTCGCGACGCGATCTGCCGGTAGATTGAATCTTCGGTACCCGAAGGTGCCATTGTCAGCAGCAGTTCATAGCCCCTTTTTGAATACGTTTGACTGGCACCGGCGATGAACTCAGCGAATATCGGATTGAACACCTCGGTGGAATTCATCGGGATTACATGACCAATGGCTTTGGCCCGGCCGGTCGCCAGACCGGTGGCCCGTGCATTAGGGCGATAATTGAATTTCACGGCAGCACGCTTGACTCGCTGGCGCGTATTCTCATTTACCTCCGGGTAATCGTTCAGCGCACGGCTGACGGTGGTCTGCGACAGTCCTAGCTGACTTGAAAGCTGTTTTAGATCCATATCTGAACCAGGAATATTTAAAGCGCTTTGGAGATGCATCTTAAACCCTAAGAATCCATATACCAAACGAATAGATCTCTAAAAACGACTCATAAGGGGGATACCAGCCGTCTGCGTTGACAGGTGTTAATTGCTAGTGAATACTCAACATTCAAGGCGCTTTGGCGCCAATTTCACGCTCCGGAGAAAGCAATATGAAATCGTACCTAGGAACAGCAGCCAGCGTGTTAGCTGCTGCAACCTTGTTCGCAGGACCATCCTTCGCGGATGTCTGCGACACCCCCACAAAGCTTGGCGATCTCGGCAAGTTCGAAGGCGAAGTGATTACCATCATGGGTTCTATGGAGGGCAAAGACGAAGAAATGCTCACCAACACCGCCAGCTGCTTCGAAGCGGCAACGGGTGCTGTCGTCAAATACTCAGGGTCACGTGACTTTGCGGCACTTATCGTGGCCGATCTTCGCTCAAACAACTCACCAAACATTGCGATCTTTCCCCAGCCGGGACTCGCTGGCGATATGGCAAAAGAAGGTCATTTGGTACCACTGGGTCAGGAGTCTGCTGACTGGATGGCAGAAAACTACGGTGCGGGCCCGTCATGGGTGGCACTGGGTACTTATGCAGACAAAGACGGCAAAGAAGACTTCTACGGCTTCGCCTACAAAATGGATCTGAAATCGCTTGTCTGGTACTCCCCCGAGCAGTTTGAAGACAACGGCTATGAAATACCTACCACCATGGAAGGGCTGATCGCACTATCTGATCAAATGGTCGAAGACGGCAATACCCCATGGTGCATCGGTGTTGAATCCGGTAACGCCACTGGCTGGACAGCAACAGACTGGATGGAAGATCTGATGCTTCGTACCACGACACCTGAAAACTATGACCGCTGGGTATCCAACGACCTGCCATTCAACAGCCCTGAAGTACTAAAGGCAATGGAAGTTTATGGTCAGTTCTCACGCAATGACGACTACGTTGCCGGCGGTGCCTCTTCGGTGGCAACCACATTCTTTGGAGATGCACCCAAAGGTTTGTTCTCCAGTCCGGCATCCTGCCTGATGCATCGTCAGGCCTCTTTTATACCTGCCTTCTTTCCGAACAAAGGTGAAGAAGTAGCTAACGGTGAAGCAGACTTCTTCTACTTCCCTCCGTATGAAGCTGCAGATTTGGGTAATCCGGTACTGGGTGCTGGCACGCTTTGGACCATGACTAAAGACAGTCCTGCCACACGCGCCTTCTTTGAATACATGAAAGAAGCATCTGCGCATGAAGCCTGGATGGCACAAGGCACGTTCCTGACTGCACACAAGGGTGCTGATCTGAGTGCTTACGCGACACCTGCGCTGCGTAAGCAAGGTGAAATTCTGTCCAACGCGACAACCTTCCGCTTCGATGCCTCTGACTTGATGCCTGGTGCTATCGGCGCCGGTGCTTTCTGGTCAGAAATGACAGCATTTGCAAACGGTCAGGATGCAAAAACCACTGCCGACAACATTCAGTCAGCATGGGATGCAATCAAGTAGAGCTACCTATGGCAACACCCGGGGGACTCAACTATATTGAGTTCCCTGCACCACACAAAAGGCGTGCAGATTTTGCGCGCCCTCACCGTAACTCGATCTCTTCGGCTACCTAAAACACATGCGATCAAACAGACCAATTATTGCCGGCAACGGTCTGGCCATTGCACTCATCGTTATCTTTGTATTACCAATCACCGGTGTCCTGGCTTACGCGGTTACTACTCCGCTTGACGGCTTGATGGTGCAATTCGGCACCTGGCTGCACGAGACTTACAACTGGTCGTTTTCAACGTTCGATACGCAGGAGCGGTTTGCAAAAATCGGCTTCGCGATTCGTTCGATTTTCATTGCGGTCGGTCTTTCCTTTCTTTATTTCTGGCTGACAAACTGGCTCAATCAGGGTTTGGCGCGAGTTTCTTCTAATGGATCCTCAGGGCGTGAGGCATCCATAATCGAAGCGATCCAACCGTGGATTTTTGTCGGTCCGGCCCTTGTTCTGCTGTTACTCTTCTTGTTTATTCCGGCGTTCTCAACCCTGAGCCTTTCGTTTCAGGAAGCCGATGGCACACGCACCGTTCGCAACTACGCATTTATCTGGGATCAGTCAGCACTGGGCTATGAACAGTTTCGCTACGCTATGCGCAACAGCATCATGTGGCTGGTACTCGTGCCCACTGTGTGCATATCTCTCGGGCTGTTAATTGCAGTACTGGCAGATTCAACGCGCTGGGGAATTGTGGCAAAAACACTGGTTTTTGTACCCATGGCAATTTCCTTCGTCGGCGCTGCAGTCATTTGGCGCAATATATTTGCCGGTGGCGGCATTCAGGCTCAGGAGGTAATCAATGGTGTCACACCGTCTTACCAGATTGGTCTTCTAAAAGCGATGCTGGGACATACCGCAGCCTACAACGAACCTTTATACAGCCTGAAATTCTGGGGTAATTTCTTTTTAATGTGGATTCTGGTCTGGGTGCAAACGGGCTTTGCCATGGTGATCTTCTCCGCCGCCCTTCGCGGCGTCCCGGAAGACACTATCGAGGCCGCCAAGATTGACGGTGCTAATCCGATACAGATGTTTTTCCGCATCAAGCTTCCGCAGATTTTTTCAACCGTGGTGGTGGTCTGGACCACACTGGTGATTCTGGTGCTGAAGATGTTCGATATCCCCTACGCACTATCAGCCAATGATGACGACAAACTGCTACTGGCTACCATGATGGAAAACGCGCGCAACAACTGGTCAGTCGGCGGCGACAACGTTGAAAATCTGTTTGCAGCCATCGCCGTCATGCTAATGGTCACAGTCATACCCAACATGATTTATAACGCACGGCGCATCCGGCGTGAACAAAAAGAGCTCGGACATTGATAAACACACCACTGCGACAAATTCCTGAGGCGTTACCACGATGACTCGCACCTTTAGAAATGTTGTTCTGGCTTTAATCGTCGTTATCTGGGTACTTCCTTTCATAGCGCTGGTAACCACGTCGCTGCGCTCAGAGACTGCCTCTAAAACGTCGGGTTTCTGGACCGCTTTCACACCGACCGAATTAGGACACCGTTTCGGCACGCATGACAAGGGAAAAACAGAACCGTTTGTCACCATGAGCGGCAATATTTTCGAGCGGCTCAATCACGATCGCGAGAGCTATGAAGTCGCAGGCGATGTGACATCAATCCTGTTTAAAGGCCGACTGCCCGATCCTGACAAACCTGGTAAAACCAAATTGATACGGAAATTGATTTTTGCAGGCGAAGTAATGGACGTGCGAGGAGGTGAATTTGTATTTCAATCCTCCGGTGATTTCACCTGGACATTCCCCGAAGCCACCGCACCAAAGCCCAAGAACCTGGATGCCTTCATTAACCAGAGCCCGGTGTTCGGCACCGATGCCTACATAGAGGTGTTGTTTGAAAATAAAAATGTCCCCAATGCACTTATCTCATCCTTCATCGTCACCATACCGGCCACTATCATACCGATCACAATAGCTGCCTTTGCCGCGTACGCATTTGCATGGATGCGGTTTCCGGGACGTGACTGGTTATTTGTCATTGTGGTGTCATTGATGGTTGTACCAACGCAACTCGCGTTCCTGCCGGTACTACAGGGCTTTAGCGGAATCGCGTCGTGGGCAACCTCTCTCAATGCATGGATGACCGATTGCGAGATCACAAAAACCTGCCAGGTCGCCTCTAAGTCGTTCGCCAGCCTCTGGGTCACGCATACCGCCTTCGGCTTGCCACTGGCTATTTACCTGTTGCGCAACTACATCGTCGGCCTGCCCAAAGAGCTACTGGAAAGCGCACGGATTGACGGCGCCAGCCACCTGAAAATTTTCACCCGTCTTATTATTCCGCTGTCGGTTCCGGCACTGGCTTCATTTAGTATCTTCCAATTTCTATGGGTGTGGAACGATCTTATCGTGGCACTGTATATCGGACCCGCAGATGCCGCTGATCTGGTATTTCCTATACGCCTGCAAAAACAACTGGGAACGTTTAAAGATCAGCTGCATTTACTTAACGCCTCTGCGGTGATATCCATGATCGTACCGGTTATTGTGTTCCTGTCGATGCAACGCTACTTTGTACGCGGTCTGTTAGCAGGCTCGGTCAAGGGCGGATAGATCAATGAAGACTGACTCCCTGACCTGGTGGGAAACCGCGGTTATCTATCAGATCTATCCGCGCTCATATCAAGACTCCAACGATGATGGTATCGGTGATCTGCCCGGTATAACCACACGGCTGGAATACATCGCCAATCTGGGCGTAGATGCAATCTGGATAAGCCCTTTTTTCAAAAGCCCGCAAAAAGATTTTGGCTACGACGTTTCAGACTACTGCGATGTGAACCCGGAGTACGGAACGCTGGAAGACTTTGACCACATGCTCGCCAAAGCACATCAGCATGGTCTTAAGGTCATGGTAGATATTGTGCCGGCGCATTGCTCCGATCAACACGCCTGGTTTATAGAAAGCCGCCAGTCCAGAGAGAACGACAAGGCCGATTGGTTCCACTGGGTTGAACCAATGCCTGATGGCAGCCCGCCGACTAACTGGCTTTCTTTCTTTGGCGGCCCGGCATGGAGTTGGGAGCCGCGTCGACAACAGTATTATCTGCACAACTTCCTCACCAGCCAGCCGAACCTGAATCACGCTAACCCGGCTGTTCGTGAGGCCTTTATGGATGTTGCACGATTCTGGTTTGATCGTGGTGTAGATGGTTTTCGACTGGATGCAGTACACACAATAAACGCAGACACACCACCGTATGAAAACAACAAAGCTAACCCTGGCTTTGTTCCGGGGCCATTACCGCAACAACAGCAACCGTTTTTTCGTCAGCTACATGATACCGCGCAATTAAATCAACCGGGCATTCAGTCCTTTAGCGAATCGTTCAGAACCGTAGCTGATCAGTATGGTGATCGCTTCCTGATGGGAGAGCTTCACGGTGATGATCCAATTTTGGCAAGCCGGACTTTTACAGCCGCCGGGCGATTGCATGCAACCTATAACTTCAACCTGTTGCATTGGGAAGGTCTGGATGTCGACGGGCTTAAAGCCGCAATCACAAAAGCGATTGAAGCATTTAATGGAACGGGTCGTTTAAGTTTTGCATTCTCAAACCATGATGTGCCACGCAGCGCCAGCCGGCAGCTTGCGCCATTGGGATTAGAGGCGCATCAACAACAGGCGCTACAACTACTGTTGCTGAAGCTGGAGACCTGCTTAATTGGTTCGACCTGCATCTATCAGGGCGAAGAACTGGCATTGCAGGATGTGCAGGACATCCCTGTCGAACAAATGCAGGATCCATGGGGTATAGAATTCGCACCTGTGTTTCTCGGGCGTGACACATGCCGCACGCCAATGGTATGGAAAGGCGATGCGCCCAATGGTGGCTTTTCCAAAGCCAATAGCACATGGCTGCCAATTGACCAGCGCCACCTGGCGCGAGCAGCCCTTGATGAAGCAGCAAGGACCGATTCTATCTACAACGAATTTGCAAAGTTTCTCAAATGGCGCAAAGAACAACCGGCGATTATGACTGCTAACACAATGAGTGAAGTAACGGGTGGCGCAACACAGATTGTGTTTGATCGAATCTCTGAACATCAGACTCTTCGTTGCAGCTTTGACTTTGAATCACTGACGGCAACCTTTGAGGAATTATAAATGGCCCGAGTCACCTTAAAAGGGGTAAATAAGTCATTCGGTAAGGTTGAGGTTATCCGTGACGTGGATCTGGAAATCGACAATGGAGAATTTGTCGTGTTTGTCGGGCCCTCCGGTTGTGGTAAGTCTACCTTGTTGCGATTGATTTCCGGGCTGGAGAATTTAAGCAGCGGTGAAATATTTATCGCCGATCGACCAGTCACAGACTTGCCACCTTCCAAGCGCGGCATTGCCATGGTGTTTCAATCTTACGCCTTGTACCCACACATGACCGTATTTCACAACATGGCCTTTTCCCTGGACCTTGAAGGCAAAAGCAAAAAAGAAATTCGCGAGCGCGTAGAAGCCGCCGCAAAAATTCTGCAAATGGAACACCTGCTTGATCGCCGGCCGGCTGCGCTTTCAGGCGGTCAACGTCAGCGCGTTGCCATCGGTCGCGCGATTGTAAGAAACCCGGATGTCTTTTTGTTTGACGAACCCTTATCCAACCTCGATGCAGCGCTTCGCCACGATACTCGCGTAGAGATTGCAAAACTGCACAGACAACTCGAAGCAACCACCATCTATGTCACGCACGACCAGGTCGAAGCGATGACCCTGGCCGATAAGATCGTGGTACTGAAAGACGGTGAAGTCATGCAGGTCGGCACACCAATGGAGCTGTTTCACACTCCGGCTAACGAATTTGTCGCGGGCTTTCTGGGCTCACCAAAAATGAACTTTTTCGACGGCGTTCTTGCAAGTGCCAGCGATAACAGCGGACATTTTAATGGCGAGGGACTGGATATTGAGGGAGTTCGACTGGTTTCGACAACAAAGAACAATGGAGATCAGATACGACTGGGAATTCGCCCGCAGCACCTGGCATTCGATCCCGATGGACCGCTAAAAGGCACGATCACGCTTGTCGAACAACTGGGGACAGAAACAGTACTTGAACTGGTCACCGACCACGGCACACCGTTTCGCTTCGCCTCTCCCGAGAACGTCGAGGTATTAGTCGGCCAGCTGGTCGCGTTCCGCTTTGATCCGCAATCGGCACACTTGTTTTAACTCTGAGCAGATACAATCTCAACCGGCCTATACGCCATCCGGTATAGGCCTGACGATCAAACTACTGCCTTCGTGCGCTCCAGATAGAATCATGGCCATGGCCAGTGGCGACAGATTCCAGATACGAAGGCAATAGAGCGTTTTGCTTTCGGATAGATTCACTGACATCCAGCCAATCCTGTTCACTATGCTTTGCCAGGTTTACATCTCCGACCAGTACCTCATCAAAGCCTAACTGAAACAGCGATTGAAGCTGATCGGGTAAAACATTGCCTGTAGCCCGCAACACCCCTTTATATTTTTTATTCATGCGCAGGTGTCTGGCTACAGATAAACCCCGCCCGTCACTAAATGCCGGCAGGCTTATTTCGATCGAATCACTGGACAACAACTGGTCATCTATAACTTCGATGTCAGTATCGGCCTCGACGACCGCAGCACTTTCAAACTGAGCTTGTCTTTGCGCATGCGATATAACAACTGCAAGCTGATCCATTTTAAGCAGAAGCATAAACAGCCTCCGAGAATACTTGTTTGCCTAGTCGATCATAAGTATCGGAGAAGCTCTCGTTCGATTCGCGATGCTGCAGCCAGACATCAACCAGAGTATTAACGGTATCCGGTACTTGTTCTGCACTGAAACCGGGTCCCAGTACTTTTCCAACCGATGCGTCCAGACCGTTTCGTCCACCCAGTGTCACCTGATAGGTCTCTGCGCCGTTTTTCTCGAGCCCCAGAATCCCGATACTGGCAACATGATGATGACCACAGGCATTGATGCAACCGGAAATATTAATACTCAAACCATTTAGATCTTTGGCCTGCTCTCTCTCGCAAATCTTCGCTGACACTTCCTGTGCAATGGGAATAGAGCGCGCTTTAGCGAGCGCACAATAATCAAGCCCCGGACAGGCGATAATGTCACTGGGTTGATCAATATTGTGTTCAGCCAGATTTGCGGCTTTCAGCTGATTCCAGATCTCGTAAAGATTTTTTGTTTCGACGTGTGGCAACACAATATTCTGCCGATGCGTGACGCGCAGTTCACTGGCAGAATAGGCATCACAAAGCTCTGCCATTAGTCGCATCTGATCTGATGTAGCATCACCCGGGATTCCACCAATCGGCTTGAGCGAGATGACCGCGATGCTGTAACCCTGTTGCTGGTGGGCAAATACATTGGTCTTAAGCCAACACTGAAACTCTGCATCGTCAGGTAATTCTGCACTAGCAGTCTGCGGCTTATAGACGGGCTTTAGAATTGCCGCTTCAAGTCGTTGCAGTTCTTCTGCTACCCCTTCAAATCTGCTCCTGTCTGCAGACAGATATTCTTTTTCGACCTTGGCGGCAAATGCATCCAGCCCAAGGGATGCTACTAGAATCTTTATCCGCGCTTTGTATTTGTTATCGCGGTTACCGTACAGGTTATAGACCCGCATAGCAGCATCGAGATAGGGCAACAGATCGGCAACCGTCACATCAGTCTTCAATAACTGCGCTATTCGGGGAGTACGTCCCTGCCCGCCACCGACCCAGATATCTGCCAGTGTCTGACCGGCATCACCACGCTTCAAGTGAATACCGATATCATGAAATTTTATTGCCGCACGATCTGTACTGGCCCCGGTTAAGGCAAACTTGAACTTGCGCGGTAAAAACGAAAACTCGGGCATGAAAGTCGACCATTGCCTCAGCAGTTCACAGACAGGACGCGGATCGACAGTCTCGTCTGCAGCAACTCCGGCGAACGGATCGGTAGTGACATTGCGAATACAGTTACCACTGGTTTGAATTGCATGCATCTGCACCTCAGCCAGTGCGTCGAGAATGTCTGGAGTGTCGACCAGCTGCGGCCAGTTAAACTGAATATTCTGGCGCGTAGTAAAGTGTCCGTATCCGCGGTCGAATTTGTCGGCGATCATCGCCAGCTGATTCATCTGCCGCGAAGACATCACGCCATACGGCACAGCAACACGTAACATATACGCGTGCAGCTGCAGATAGAGCCCATTCATTAAGCGCAGTGGTTTAAATTCTTCTTCGCTTAACGTACCTGCCAGGCGGCGGTTAACCTGTGCTCTGAATTCCGCCGATCTGGCTTCTACCAGCGACTGGTCGTATTGGTCATATTGATACATTAGTGGTTCTCTCTATCCAGCCGCCATAGAAGCTGCTGCCGCCAGGGAATCGTGATCAACAGTAGGTGGTGGCAGGCAGGTCGGACCAGTACGACGGATACGCTCACGTATATGGGCGGGCTTACCATCATCGACTACGTTAACCAGATACGGATCAACTACATGATCTGAGGCAACTGCCTGGGAGGCATGCTCCTCTGCAGCGGCAACAGCCTCATCGTTAGTCAACTGACTGGCCAGCAGAAACCGGGCTGTCCAATTGCCATCAGCCGTCAGGTACACCACCCTGCCGCTGCGCAGATCATTACCCGCCATGACTTGAAAATTGCTCATATTTTTCTCGCTCCTACTCTCATGCAGACACAGGCTTCCGGTAACCTGTTTACTTAAGGCCATAAGAACATTTTTCCAACATATCTACAATTGGCAGTCAAAAATAAGGTAGCATTGATTATAAATCCACACCCAATGGAACATTATTCCATTCAGGGAACTTAAAATAGAACAATGTCAAAACTAGATGAACTGGATCGGAAAATTCTCCGCGAGTTGCAGATCGATGCAACCATATCCATGGACGCTTTAGCTAAAAAACTAGGCTCATCCAAGACCCCGGTGTGGTCGAGAGTTCAAAAACTGCGCAAGACCGGCATCATTGAACGACAGGTAGTGTTGGTAAACCCGCAAGCCATCGGCCTTGAGGAAACATTCTTCGTGGCCGTAAAAACCGACCAGCACGAACCGGAATGGCTGGAGAAATTCGCCAGTGCGGTGATCACAATGCCGGAAATACTCGAAGCCCACCGACTAACCGGGGATATCGACTACCTGCTCAAAGTACAGGTGCAAAGCCCCTCGGATTTCGATCGTTTCTATAAAGAGCTGATCAAACAGGTAAAGCTGCACAATGTGACATCCAGCTTGTCAATGGAATGTCTTAAGACGACAACGGCCCTTAAGATCTAGATTCATGAGGCGACCAGACTCCCAGTGGACAGCCGGGATTGTCACTTTGGGGCTGGTTGATTTAGCGCGGGCTCTGGCGTGCGTTGCTGGATGTTTCTGTTCTAGATACCTGCTCTTTCATTCCGGTCTTTTTTACAACGAGTATTTAGTAAATATGATCCAGCCGTTGCATTCACTTACGTGAGTTAGTTTGCTCCAGACTTTGAGACCGACCCGCCTTTGCCGATGAGAGGTACGCCAGCACAACGTGGCCCCCCATCTTTGTCCGTTGCCTCATAACTTGCTACAAGCTTAGCTTTTTTATTTGCCAGTACTTGATTTACCTGCGTCCAGCTAATACCTGATAAGTGAATTTTCACACGCCTGGCCCATTGAGTTTTTTCCTGACCCGCATATTGCCCGACGCAAATATATACAAACCTCTCTTTTGGCGTACCTTGCGTAAATTCTCCCAGCATATTCAGTGACCCGTTTTTTCCCTGTCTGGCTCTGACAACAAAAAGAAAAAGTCATATTCCTGCCATTCGAAATTAGATAATCGACTTTTTCGGATTTACCTTTCTGCAGGCAGAATCCAACTCCTTCAGGTGGATTCTTTAGAGTAATTTCCAGCGTTATTTCAGATTCCATTTTTCTTCTCTATCGGGACGTACTAAATGAAAACGTAGCACGTCTGGCTCTCACCGGGATGATGTCACCACTGGAAACTGCGAAGGCAGGCTCATGTATCGGGAACTGCTCTATGAACACCGTTACCATCTAATAGCGCATGTTGATTTAAATCCGGCAAGGGCTAAGACAACAACCCACCCGTCAGGTATATTGCCTCAGGGTCAATATCGACTATTTATTCGGAGTATACGTATGCCCCTACTACAACGAGGATTACGCGGCGAGCCTGTTCGTCTGTTACAGGAAAAACTCGGTGTTGCCGCAGACGGAATTTTTGGCGCGGGAACCGATAAGGCCTTGCGCGATTATCAATCGAGTAACGGACTTGTTGTCGACGGTATCGCCGGGCCGGATACATTTGCGAGCATGGGCTTGTATGAACTGGTGATCGTTCATAAGGGCTCTCGCGGCGAGTGCGTCAAAAAGGTTCAACAGCAACTCAGCCTGGATGCCGATGGCATTTTTGGTGGCGGAACCGAAGCGGCTGTCAAAAAATTCCAGACCGCAAACGGCCTTGATGCCGATGGTATTGTCGGTCCGGCAACCATGGCAAAAATGGACCTTTTTTCAGAAGTAGATGAGTCGGTGGTAGCGAAATCGATTCTGCCTCCTGACTACCAGGAACCCGCGGTGCCGGCAGCACTTGCAGAAAAGGCAGCACCGGAAGATAAGGTGTCTGTTCCAACTGCTATCGCCGACCTGCAAACCAAAGCAGAGGGTAAAAGCAGCATTTGGGGCTCAATAAAAAGTATGTTCAACTAACCACTTACGATCCCGGGCCGTCAATCGTGCCCGGGATTACCAAACTCCTTGAAAACAAACCGGCCTTTAAGACTAGCCGGACCCGGCTTGTTTGAGATTTACAAAGCTACCCTATCAATTGCAATTGTCTATTATCAGTCTTGATCCCAAGCCAGTCAGAATATCAACATTTGGTATCGTGATCAGACCGTCAACACTTACGGTAGCACTGCCACTTGCGAGAATGGCGTCATCTGAGTTTCGTTCTACCTGATAACTACACGATTCACCCGGAATAAGCACAAATGCCTGAGTCCGTCGCGGGGTAATACCAGCCTGCTGATTTAAACCGCTGGTTGATCGCAATGAAATTCCATATGTGGTTAAGTTATCCTCGATCGATTCGTCAAAAACATTGTTAGCGGTATGCCACTCTATATTTAAATTGTATTCATCGGTCGATACATTATCCGGAATAACGTCTGCCGACCCGGTGGCGTTAGTTATTGCAGGAAAGCTCAAATCTAACGGATAACGCCATGGATGATCGAGCACGCCGTCTTCACCCAAGCCAAACATTGCCGTTACCGTCGCTACAAAGCCCAGCCATCCATGACCGGCATTTCCATCAAATTTGGCAGAAAAACCTGCGTTACCATTGGTCAGTGCGCCAACAAAATTTGCCCCCTGGCTGTCCCAGTCGATTATATTATCTAGCTTGCCATGGCTGGTCATTAAATACCCCCGTGTGAACTCGCGTTCGTTTTCAAGTTGATATTGATGATCCATCCAGTCCCACACGTTAATACCGTTAAACTGCTGTAGCTTTTGAGAGTACGGTCCATTGTTGACTGTCAATAGAGCGCTAGTGGGGGTTCCCCAGAGCTTTTCGAACTCGGACTGAAAGGCAGGACTACTTTCATAATCAGTCATTGGCTGGTTTCCATATATTCCTGAGATGATATCGCTATATCTCATACCCAGCGCCAACGCACCTGATCCTCCCATTGAATGCCCCCACACATGGACTAACTGTGGGTCAGCATTAAACGCAGCATCCGCAATCATCGCATCAATCGCCATTAAGACACGCTGCTCCGTTAAGTTCTCCACCGTACCAGCAGTAGGAATTGACCCGTCCCTGTAGTCGTGATCCTTTGCGTATCCATACCACCAGCTATGGGTAGCACTTTGATTCAAGCCGGGGTCTGAAGGAAAAACCTGAATAACCTGGTAGTTGTATTCGGTATTGTCCAGGTAGGGAAAAGAGTCTCCGTGTGAATGTAGAACCACCTGTAACGGGTAGGATTGTGCGGGATTATAATTTGGCGGGAGCGCAACACTATAGTTATAGGCGTAACCATTAAATGTTGGATTCCACTTCGCGTAGTCCATATATTGGGTGTAGATTCGCCCTTTCCCGCTGTTCTTCGACAGTGTAAGAACCGGCTTAGGGGTAGATTCAGTTTCACTCACTGGCGAAGTGAGGCTGTTTTGACCGGTGATGACGCTCGGGATCTCTACTCCATTGACTACCGCTGTAACAGCGTAATACGCGTTTCCGTCCTGACCGTCTTGTGTGGTATGCACAAAAAGACCGACATCATCAGCCAAGGGAGTACCGAGATCTTCAATGACAAAGAAAGTCGGTGTGAATTGATTCGCATGGATATTCTTTGAGCTGTCCGGACCAATGGGCCCCCATTGACTTGTCAGTTGCTCAGCATCGGCCAGATTGGCCTCTGTTATTGGCGCATTATGTCGGTACACATGGTATTCCGCATCGCTATCTATTTCCGGCCAGGTCAGGAAGGTTTGACCGTCTCTGTGGGTTGCGGTAAGTGCGCTTACGATAATATCTTCCTCGGTATCATAAATCGTATCAATAAACTCCCACCTGGAAGATCCGGTTATTAAAAACCAAAGTCGTACATACAATGCCTCACCATTCTGAGGAATATTGCTTACGGTATAGGATGTAGCTTGATTAAGGTTTCCACTGTTGGCGACATCAAGCCCGCCAACACTTGTGCCGACATAAAGCCACCATTTATCGATAGAGATCGATCCAACCTGCCAACTAAACTCCTGATTTCCGCTGGTCAATAGTGTGCCGCTGTCCGGACTGATCACCGGCAGTTGATCACCACTACCATCCGACGCCAGAACCTGCCGGTCCAAAAACAGCCATGAACCACCATTAAAGCGATACCAAAGACGTAAATAGACGTCACTCACACCGTCCACTGGCAACACGCCAACCAGAGCACTGACGTCAGTTCCCAGATTCCCGCTATCAAAGTAGTCCCTGGCACCCGGGGTAGACCCTGCGTATAACCAATAAGTATCGGCTCCCGGGTTCCACGATACGACTTCAAAAGCATCGAGCAATTGATCCCCGTTGGCGTGGCTTGTGATATCCAGGGGTGTACCGGAAGCAGACACGGTCATATCTATGGAATTCCATGCTGCTCCTGAGACCAGGTACCAGAGGCGTAGGTGCAGTACGCTGCCATCCAGCGGCAAATCGGAAACGCTTTGCTGCAGTGTCCCTGCGGCGAGGCTGCCACTGTCGTGCAGATTCCGCCCTCCCTGTGTAGTACCAACATACAGCCACCATTTGTTAACCGATGTACTGTTTTCCGCCCAGGTAAATGTATAGGCAGACCCTGTGATCGGACCAGTATTCACAAATTCCGGAGTGGTCTGGGCAAGAGCCGCGGGGGAAAAAAATAAAGATTGTGCAGCGAGTATCATCACACAAACAGTGAATCGATATATGTTCATCATTGTGGCGCTATTCAGTCTGTTAAATTGCAAGGGGCTGGCCATAGAAAAATTCCATCTGGGCTAAGTCCGGACCAACAATAAAACTACCTATTGGCCTACCTTTGGGGATTCATTCCGTCGATAAAAGGTGTCGCTGATTGCGATTCACATTCCAGGCAGATTTGTGGCATTTTTTTTTGCCAGGGTCGTAGTTTTATTCTTAACAGAGGCAAATTGCAACAATAAGATATGCTAACAAGTTTCGATGGTTAGTTCGTCTTAGGCGTCAACATTCGTGAACGGGTCCTCAGCATCTGCAAATTTTTCAATTCACGTGAACCAATCCAGAATATGCCAGGTCAGCGCCTGATAGATCAAGCAAAAGCTGGAGAATAACCTGCCGCTCATGCCAATAAATAACAGGGATATTACTTAACAGTGGCAGAACAAAGGAAGGCAAAGAGCGGCAGTCTACTCAGCCCGCAAGAAACAAACAAAATAAACAAAAACCAGGAAAAACCCAACTGACACCACCAACCAATTCCCAACCAAAACATACGGCGTACTCCCGTGCCGTGGAACAACTTCAACGTCCATCGCCATCGCCTCAAACTGCTCGCCCTGCTCCAGCACCTGACCATGTCTTGAAATTAACGACGTGATTCCTGTATTGGTCACCCTCAACATGGGTCGATCAAACTCTAACGATCGCATCGCGGCGATCTCCTGATGCTGATGAGGGGCGGTGGAATCACCAAACCAGGCATCGTTACTAATATTAACCAGCACGTTGGTTTGCGGCATCTGTGCAATCATTTCATTGCCAAAGGCATCTTCGTAGCAAATCGACATGCCATAGTTAACACCGTCAATGTTTATAGGCATTATCGGTCCCGTGCCAGGAGTTAAATCTGACATGGGAATGGTAATGACTTGCGCCAGTAGCTTAATGATATCCCTCAACGGGATAAACTCACCAAACGGTACCAGGTGTCGCTTGGTATACAGCTGATCATCGGTTCCACCCAGCACTTTGATCGCGTTATAATATTCTGTGTAATCTTCGTTTGCATGAAAGCCACCGCTAAGCACGGTGCTGCCACGTGCAGCCATTTCTTCTACGAATTCAGTCTGCCACGCTTCGACGTCGGTAAATAACGTGGGGATTGCACTTTCCGGCCAGATGATCAGATCAGCGCCAGTCAGACTTAGGTCTGAATAGATCCGCAAGGAATCCTCCAGCAGCCTGGGCTGGAATTTCAGTTCCTGAGAAATATTTCCCTGCACCATGGTCACTTGCACCGGGTCTCCGGCGGGCTGTGTCCAGCTAACAGAACGCAGCATCTGGCCGCCCCCCGCGACCACAACAATACCAAGCAATGCGATACAGGCTGACGCTATGCTTCTTTGCACATAGATCAGTGCCAGTGCTCCACCACAGAAGGCCATAAGCAGTGAGTTGAGAAATACACCACCTATCGGAGCGTAGCCTGCCAGCGGTGTATTAATAGTTGAGTAGCCGATACTGAGCCAGGGAAAGCCGGTTAAAAACCAGCTGCGAAACCACTCTACCAGTAACCACAGCGCCGGTGCTGCAACTAAAAACCAGCTGCTACGATGAACCAGACCGGAGCCACGCACCCTAAAGCGCCAGGCAATAACTGCAAACAGGGCCGGATACAAGGATAGAACCATCACACATAAAAGCGTACCTACGGCAGCAAGTGGCGCGATGGCCGCACCGAACAGATGCAAACTATAGTAGACCCAATAGACACCGGCGCCGAACAGACCCAGTCCGAACACATAACCGATGGTAAAACTGTACCGCGCACTGCCCGCATAGAACACCAGAACAAACAACGTGCCCACGCAGGGCAGCAGCACCGGCCAGAATGCAAAGGGGGCGAACGCCAGCACACTGGTGCCGCCACATAGTAAACTGATGAATAGTGCGATAGCACGTGAGCCTGGAACACCCGTAACAGTATGCTGCTGTCGCTTAAGTTCGGAGACAGTCACAGGCGTCCGGGAGCCTTTCCGGGAATGAGGGTCGTAGCGAGGCAGAGACATTTTTGAGAGTGGCGAACAGCGTCAGATACATTGATCAATTGAGGCCCTGACTGTGAATAAGGGATATTCATAATTTTACGAAGTTGATCAAAATAGCTGGCCAAAATAGCACCTGCACCGTAGAGCATTTTTCCGAACATATCCTTAGTTATTCGGAAAATAAACGAAAGCGCCTGCGCTACTCTTCGGCGGCGTCATCGTCAACAGTGACTTCAAGCAAATGAATACGCCTTGATTCGGCAGACAACACTTTTATTTTGAAACGATCAATTTTGGTCTCTTCGCCGGGTGTGGGCATATGACCGATCTGATGCATGACCAGTCCGCCGATGGTATCAAATTCATCATCGGGCAACAGGGCTACCAGCTCTTCATTAAATTCTTCAATCGGTGTTAAGGCTTTTATCGTGTACCCGTAGTCATCGTGCTTGCGGATGTTGGCGTCTTCTTCGGTGTCGTGTTCGTCGTCAATTTCACCGACGATTTCTTCTAATACATCTTCAATAGTGACCAGACCCGCAACACCACCGTATTCGTCAACCACAATAGCCATGTGATTATGGTTGGAGCGGAATTCGGTCAGCAGAATATTGAGCTGCTTACTTTCAGGGGTAAACACAGGCTCTCTGATGAGTGATTTAACATCAAAGGCTTCTTTCTTACCCGGCAATGAAAATCGCAACAGGTCTTTCGCCAGTAACACCCCTTTTATCTCATCACGGCTGTCGCCAATGACGGGAAAGCGGGAGTGACCGGACTCAATGATGGTAGGCAGAATCTCGTCGAGATCTTCGTCAATTTCTACCACCACCATCTGTGCACGCGGAATCATGATGTCGCGAACTCTCATGGCCGCTACATCAAAGACTCCATCGAGCATGGTTAGGGTGTCGTCACTGACGATGTCTCTGTCTGCGGCTTCGCGCAATACGGTTTTCAGATCATTCAGATCGCGCGGCTCGTCATCGCCATTAAATGCATGGCGAATTCGATCGACAAAAGATTTACCTTGTTCGGCAGAGTCTTGTGCCATCAGTTTTTTTCTACATCGGTGATATCACGCATCCCTGCTGGTCCCGACTCAATGCCACCGGAATTTACCAGATAGGGATTTGAATATCCCAGTGTTCTGAGAATTTCTACTTCGCACCGCTCCATTACTGTCGCCTCGCTATCTTCAATGTGATCATAACCTTGCAGATGCAGCATACCGTGAACCACGATATGTGCCCAGTGAGCTTCCGCAAGCTTACCCTGCTGGTCGCTTTCAGTGCGTAACACCTCTGCACACACTAGAATATCACCAAAATAATTCAATCCAGCCTCGGCTGGAAAGTCGGCCGGAAACGACAGTACATTGGTTGTTTTATCCTGCCCTCGCCACTGCGCATTGGCACTTTGCATTTCCGCGGAGTCGACAATACGGATGGTGACCTCAGCTGGCAGTGCCGACTTATCCGGTTGTTGCTGACACGCGGCTACGGCCCACAGGCGTATTTTTTCGGCGCTCGGGCAGTTTTGCACATCTGCACATTCCCATTGCAGATCTACGTTTAATATTTCCCCATGCTGCCGAGCATTCATTGGATCATGGGGCGCATCAGTCGCTGTTGCCGGCACGGCTTTTCTTTTCCTCACGTTTGTCTGCAGCATCATAGGCACCCACTATTTTTTGCACCAATGGATGACGGACCACATCGCGAGCCTGAAAGTCGCAGAAGCCTATCCCTTCCACGCCATCCAACACGCCACGCACATGTTTAAGACCTGAAAGTACATGCTTCGGTAAATCGACCTGAGTGACATCACCGGTGACAATCGCATTTGATCCGAAACCGATACGGGTAAGAAACATTTTCATTTGCTCGACCGTGGTATTTTGCGCTTCGTCCATAATCACGCAGGCATGGTTTAAGGTACGACCACGCATGTAGGCCAGCGGGGCAATTTCAATGACATTTTTTTCGATCAGCTTGGCCACTCGCTCAAAACCCAGGAACTCGTAAAGCGCATCATATATAGGGCGCAGGTAAGGATCTACTTTCTGAGTGAGATCACCGGGCAGAAAACCAAGTCGTTCACCAGCCTCCACAGCCGGACGCACCAGCACAAGACGCCGCACCTGCTCGCGCTCCAGCGCTTCGACAGCACAGGCAACTGCAAGGTAAGTTTTGCCGGTACCCGCAGGCCCCACACCAAAGCTCAGGTCATAGTCGCGGATGTTTTCCACATATTGGATCTGGTTTTTGCCACGACAACGTATTTTTACGCGACGCGTGGAAATATCAGCGCCGGCAGATTGATCGTTGTCTTGTGCGAAATCAGTCGATTGATCCTGATCTGACTGGCCTCGTTTCGATTGCCCACGATTTGTTTGTGCGGGACTTGATTGCATGTCAACCTCGTCCAAATCAGCCTCCTGCAGGTACAAGTGTATTTTTTCAGGGGTTAGTGTTTCACGTTTTGTGGCATCGTATAAACTTTGCACCACACTGCGGGCACTGCGCACCACTTTGTCCGAACCGGAAACTCTAAAGTCGCCACCGCGGTTTTGTAGTTCGACACCAAGGCGCCCTTCGATTTGTTTTAAATGCTCGTCAAACTGACCGCAAAGATTTGCCAGACGCTTGTTATCATCCGGCCGAAGATAAAATTCTAGTGATGCCAAGTTATTGCATATCCTGCATACTGAAGTGTAGTCCCAGTGTTGGTTTTAAAAAGCCGGGTCATTTATCTGAAGAAACTTTCCACGCAGTGAGTTGGGTCTGGCATCTGTTATTTCAACATCTACAAATTTCCCCACCAGAGTTTGTTCACCGGCAAAATTAACCACACGATTATTCTCCGTGCGTCCGGCCATTTCTGATGCATCGCGAGTTGAAGGTCGCTCTACCAATATTCTTTGTGTGGTACCCACCATAGATTCACTAATGGCATAGGCTTGTGCATTGATGGTTTTTTGCAAGGTTGCCAGTCGCTGTTTTTTTACATCCATAGGGACAGGATCTTCGAGTGACGCGGCTGGTGTACCGGGTCTGGCGCTATAGATAAAGCTAAACGACTGATCAAAACCCAGCTGGGTTATCAGTGACATAGTTTGTTCAAAGTCACTGTCGGTTTCACCGGGGAAGCCGATGATAAAATCAGAAGACAATGACATACCGGGGCGTGCCTTCATTAATTGTCTGATTTTTGATTTGTATTCGATAGCCGTATGACCACGCTTCATAGCAGCCAGGATACGGTCTGACCCGGACTGCACAGGCAAATGAAGGAAGCTTGCCAGCTCCGGCACCTCGGCATAGGCCTGTATAAGTCGATCACCAAATTCAATCGGGTGTGACGTGGTGAAGCGTATGCGCTCAATACCGTCTATCGATGCCACGACCGAAATTAACATGGCCAGGTCAGCAACTTCACCATCGTGCATTTCACCACGATAGCCATTCACATTCTGACCAAGCAGATTGACTTCGCGCACGCCCTGCTCTGCCAGTGAGGCGACCTCTACTATTACATCGTCAAACGGGCGGCTGATCTCTTCGCCGCGGGTGTACGGGACAACACAGAAACTACAGTATTTGCTGCACCCTTCCATGATCGATACAAACGCCGTCGGGCCATCCATTTTCGGCTCGGGCAGGTTATCGAATTTTTCTATTTCGGGGAAACTGACGTCAACCAGCGGCCGTTTTTCCAGGCGGGTGGTCTCAACCATATCTGCAAGGCGATGAATAGTCTGCGGACCGACCACCAGATCAACGTAGGGGGCCCTTTCCTGTAATGCAGCGCCTTCCTGACTGGCCACACAGCCAGCCACCGCAATCAGCACATCCTTGCGCTTTTCCTTGTATGGACGCCATCGACCAAGCTGGGAAAATACCTTTTCCTGTGCTTTTTCCCGAATGGAGCAAGTATTGACCAGCAGAATATCGGCCTCGGCCGGATCGTCGGTCACATCAACGCCGAATCGCTCGTCAAGCACGCCTATCATTTTGTCCGAGTCGTACTCGTTCATCTGACAACCGTGCGTTTTGACAAAAACCTTTTGTCGCATTAAGTATTTTTCACGTGAATAAGCCCGCCAGCATACGCTTTTTCCAGCCCTGATCCAATCACTGCTACATGATTAAGCGAGGGTTGTAACAGAAATTTCGGATAAAAAAGACAATTGACAGGTCATTTGCCCGATTTCTGGTAAATACCGGCAGTTCAGGCACATGACCGACCAACCACTGGCGTCCACGGTGAACGTACGCACTACCCACAGGATCCCGGCAGGCGCGACTGCCACGGCCCGTCACAGCCGGTTGAAGTTAAAAAATTCCGCTCAGATCCCGGACGCAAACCTGCGTGGATTTCAATAGGGTCTTGCTTAGATTTCGTCTCTATTTGAACACGGCCTCGAGCTCTGACCTCGTCAAACGCCATGGTGGCACGCCCTTGCAGTGCCGGAACAGATATCAAGGCAGGCTTAAATCTCAATTCCTGCCCGCTTACGAATAAGCTCATCGCGAAGCGAAACCTCCTCCCCACTAAACTCAACCGCATCTTCCGAACATAACCACAGTATCGCCTTAGCCGGCCAGCGTGGATCAATATGATCAGACTCATCCATCTGGCTCACCGGGTTTATGCCTGAGGCTTTAATAAGCACTTGCATTTCCGTAGCGACAGTACCCGGACTTAAACTAAATATACGAACACCGGTGCCTGACACTTCTTTGTGAGCACACTTCGTCAACATAGCAGTAGCTGCCTTTGAAGCGCAGTAGTGGCTCCAGCCTTCCAGTGGACTGTGCGCAGCACCTGAACCGATATTGATGATGGTGCCTTTTTGTTGCGATTGCATGAGAGGCAAAGCGGCTCTCAATCCAAAATATACCCCTTTGAAATTTATATCGGCAGCATGTGACCAGACATCCGGGTCCGAAGTGGCCAGATGCCCGATTGGCTCAATCACACCGGCGTTATTGATCAATATATCCATGCGACCAAATGTGGACTCACAATGGGATATAAGTGCCTGCACGTCTTTGTATTTGCTAACGTCACACGTGACCGCTTCTGCCTGCCCGCCGCTTTCCCGGATCATCTGCGCATTGTGACGGATATCGGACTCTGATCTGGCAGCCAGAATTACAGACACACCCGCATTAGCCAGTTCCGCTGCGGTCGCTGCCCCGATGCCTCGACTGGCTCCGGTGATAATGGCCGCTTGTCCATGTAATTCATGCATGTTGGTTTCGCTTCTTTTTTAACGTAGTAGGGGCTTATTCTAACGCCAGTAAGGCTCAACATGAGATAAATGGACATAACGTGTGCAACAGCCACTGAATCAAGCAATGCCTCACTCACACACTACCGATATTTAATACTCCGTGTGATTCAGCATCGCAAAATAGCCCTGTCGCGGATCGTTTCTGAAATAATTTACATGCCGATTTGACAGCCCTATGATAAATCGCTCCACATCAATCACAGGTCAAAACCATGTCAACGATAACTCCACCGGTCAATCCCGAATCCAACCCCCGGGTAAAGGCCGTATTCGATGATATAAGAGAAGTTCGAGGCAATGATTTTATAAACAACGTGTGGCGTCACCTTGCGTTTGATCCACAACTTCTGGAAGAGGTCTGGACAGATGTCAGAGACGTGATGGCCCGGCCTACACTGATCGACTTCAAAACCAAGGAGATGATTTACGCTGCAGTGTCTATCGCGAATTCGTGTAACTATTGTGTCCACTCACACACGGCTGCCGCCAGGGCACGTGGAATGACTGATGCAGAGCACGCCGAACTGCTTAGAATTGTGTCTACCGCAGCACGGACAAACCATCTGTTGAACGCAATAAAACCACCAATAGACGATGCGTTTGATATGTCCGGCGGCTAGCGGTCAGTACGCAACCAGACCGCGGAAACCGATGTTGCCTACAGCGCCAGAACTTCACACCACCTATGGAAAAGGCGATACAAAGCATCGCCTTCTACCACCGATAGCGGCTGCCACAAACCGGCAGGCGCTACCATGACCGACCTACAACTAGCTGTAGAGTGCTGGTACACCAAGCTTCTGGTGGATCGCGTTACTGGTCTGCTGATCAATGTTCAAGCCTTTGGCCAGCTTGTCCAGGTATTGCGCTTCAACCTGACTGTCCAGATCAATCGCCAGAATTGACATCAGATATACCTGCTGCTCCATCCCTGCCGGCACGCTCTGAACAAAGGCATCAAAGTTTGGCGGCGCGGCCATTTCGTTGCGAATGAATTCGGCTTCTTCCGGCGAGATATCGCCAATCTGGCTGGTAATTTTTTGTTGTTCTGCCGCGTCGATCTGACCGTCGCACTTGGCGGCGTTCAACATGGCACGCAAACAGATTTCTGCCTGTTGCTCTGCTGTGGGTGTAGGAGGCTGCTCGTTACCTGCCAATGCAGAGTTAAGCAAATCACCCAGACCACCACCCGCTTGTCCACCGGCCTGACCTCCACCACCAAGCGATTCGAGCAATCCGCCAAGACCTCCACCGGCTTGTCCTTGCTGAGCGCCGGGTTGCCCACCTTGCTGACCACTCAGTAGTCCACCAAGCATTCCACCCAGACCTCCACCGGCCTGGCCCTGCTGTCCCTGTTGCTGACCCTGGCCACCCAGCATGCCGCCGAGTCCGCCAGCACCACCGGCCTGGCCAAGCAGCCCACCCAACAGTCCACCCAATCCGCCGCCAGCACCGGCACCGCCGCCTTTCATGGCACCACTAACACCCTTTGCGACCATTGCGCCTACAGCGACTTTCGCCAAAGTTCCAACCAAACTCATATTTTTTGTCCTCGAATGAACTAATAACAGGGAATTTTCCCTCTGCACTGAGATATGGTGACCGAGCAGCGTAAACAACGCAAGCAATGTAAGAAATTGTTGCCATTAACTGCCGCGCATTCATCATACTGACAGATCTAACGGACACGCCGACACGGTTCCCAGCTGATTTTTGTAAAAATCCAATGGCAGGCGCGAACTCAGCAGCAGATCTCTGTCTGGTTGTTCCTACGGCGGTCATGGGCTCATGTTTGCCCTGCAAGCCGGAAAAAATAACGCGCAATATCCTGCCAATGTGTTTACATTTGCGCCGGTAACAGCGCTACACACAAAACCATATAAAATATCTTCACTTGCCATCAGCGGTAAACGCCTGCTTGCAGCTTCCGGAACCCGATATGACTCTGGCCCTGTACTTAACTACCAAGCGCAAACAGTTGTGGCTTGAACATCTGCAAACGTTGCTACCTGAACTCAGGTGCCGGTTATGGGACGACATCGAAGACCCCGACGATGTTTTATATGTCGTTGCATGGGCGCCTCCTGACGGATGGCTTGCCACCTTCCCCAACCTGAAGTGCGTCATCTCGATTGGGGCTGGCATTGATCACATACTGCAGGACAGACAGCGTCCAAACGTACCCGTCATACGCACCACCGGTTCAGACCTGACATTGCGCATGCGCGAGTATATATGCCTGCATGTATTGCGACATCACCGGCGACTGGCTGATACGCAATCCGCACAGACAAAACAACAATGGGAAAACCTGGTCACTCCCCCCGCACACCAGCGACAGGTAGGCATCATGGGACTAGGCAAACTTGGTGCAGACGCCGCTCGCTGTCTCTCTGTAATAGGGTTCAATGTCACCGGCTGGGCAATTAAAGAACACCGGATAACAGGGGTAACAACCTACAGCAAAAACCAACTAGACGAATTTTTGCAAGGCTGTGAAATACTGGTGTGTCTATTACCACTAACAGCGTCTACCAGAAACCTGCTCAATAAAGAACTGTTCGCAAAGCTTCCCGCAGCTGCCTGTATCATTAATGCCGCAAGAGGTGAGCATCTGGTTGAAGAAGACTTGCTGGAGGCACTGGACACAGGCCGGATTGGTCATGCAACACTGGACGTGTTCAGAGAAGAACCCCTGCCCGCAACCCACCCTTTCTGGACTCATCCAAAAATTCTGGTGACACCGCATATAGCGTCAATGATAGATCCTGAGGCCGGCGGTAGAGAAATAGCGAATAATTTAAAGGCGTTTATCAACGGCGAAACAATTGAGGATCTGACTGATCCCGGGCTTGGCTATTGATACCCGGCTATTGCCACTTTGCTATAGAACCAATGACTCGGCTGCCAATACAATCATCGTATTGTGTTGTCTGGTTTAGCCACAATCATTCTCCACCATTTCGACAGAAACCCCGCCACCGACGGGCTGCGATGGATCGTTGCCCCCGCACAGTAGCCCCGTCTCAGAATCGCGGCTGACTCCGGAAGGACAGGCATACAACTTGGGAAAAACCAGTAGCTGTGCAACCTCGACCGGAAAATCTGCTGCAAGCACATCAATAGCCTCACCTCCCAATCGAGGGTCAACGGTAACCACACCATTCCCGGACACATCAATTCGAGGATGATTTAATGCCTCTTCCAGAGTCAACCCGTAGTCGACCATCAACGCTGCTATTACCGTGGTACACGGGACAATATAATTAGCACCGGAGGCACCCACAGCAAAAAGTGATTCACCATTGCGGGTTGCAATAGTCGGACACATATTACTGGCGTTGATACGCCTGCCTGGCGCCATACTTGTGGGATAGCCGGGACGCGGGTCAAAGTAGGCAACTGAATTGTTCATCAATATCCCGCTCTGTGGCAATACCACACATGAGCCAAATCGATTTAACAGGGTATAAGTTAAAGCAACCATGTTACCGTCACCGTCTACAGCGGATAAATGACTGGTGCAACCACCGGTCTCTGTTGTGCGCCCTATACGCGCGTTGTGGCTCTGCCAGGCCTTGTCTAGTGCCTGTGCGTATACCAGCCAGCTTGCCGGATCAGGTGCAACACCCGGTTGCAGATTTTCTGCTATCTCCTGCAGCGCTTCAATTAACCGCGGTCCGCCACTGGTCGGACCCGCTGTATGTAGTGTTACTCCGCGATGAAGCCCCTGCAGTGATTCACTTTCAATCACTTTATATCGAGCAAAGTCCTGCACATCCAGTTGGCTGCCACCGGCTTTTAAATCGGCAACCATAGTTTCGCAAAGCGTTCCGCCGTACATCGAGTCCGGACCTTCCTCCGCCAGTATTTTCAGCGTATTCGCCAATGCACCAAGTGACAACAGTTGTTCCGGTTGAGGCGGTGCGCCGTCCGGCAGGTAAATTCGACTGGCACCCGCATCGACCTGCAGGTCTTTGGCAGCCAGTGCGATTTGCAGCGTCGTAAACCAGTTACCTGCAAGTCCGGCCTCTGCAAGATCGATAGCCGGTTGCAACACGCGATCAAATGCAAGCTTGCCGCTGTTTGCCAATGCCGCAGACAACCCTTTCACCGCACCCGGCACGGTAATGGACTTATAACCGACAGTATTAAGGTTATCTACAACGCCGGGAAAGCCCATGATGCTCATCGGTACATCGGCATCAAGGGGATAGTCACTGTTGCTTATATTATTGGCAAGCACCCCCTGAAAGTCATACACCCGCGAACGTTTTTCAGCTGCGTTCCAAACCACCATATAGCCGCTTCCCCCCGGGCCGCACATCCATGGCTCAACGCAGGACAGAGCAAACGCTGCCGCCACCGCTGCATCAACAGCGTTACCCCCTGCAGCCAGCATTGTGGCACCGGCTGCAGCAGCTGCTGTATGTTGCGCCGCCACCACCCCCTGTTGCGAAGACACCGCCGCTTTGTTTACTGACCAGTTTTCTATCGATGCAACCATGCGTGTTGAGTCCGGGATTAACGCTTACAGCAGAATCTTAATAGGATGGTCCGGCCCTGGACACGACAGCGAAGACTTACCGGCCAGTGATTACTGTCGTTCAATGACCAGTGGATCAGTCTCAATCCATGCGTCTTGATCGTACAGTCGAAGCAGACCGTCAACTGTTTTGAGCTGCACTGTGTAGGTACCTGCGGTTCGTGTGTCGTAGGCCTGCGATAAATTCACTATGGATTGTGTCGTCCCACCCGATGGAATTTCAAGATAGTCGGTATCAACCGGCGGCGCTCTTTTTACCACCCGGCCGCGATACGGAAGAATTTCATCTTTATACAACACCTCAAAAATATCAGCCGACAACACCGCCTCGAGCGGGGTGCCCCAGGGAAGAACCATGACAGAGTCATCACTGAGGTTCTTAACCGAAAAAGTGAGCTTGAGATCTGCCCCCTGCTGAAGCCAGGTATCCGTAGCCACAAGACTCGCCACCAGCGCGTGACCCATCATCTCATCAACCAGTGGTGTATCATCAGACCCTATTGATGTATCAGCTTGTTTGTCTTTGTCGGTATTTACCATCTGGCTATCAGTCCGGGTCTGAGCTTCACAGCCCGTTACAGTTCCTGTCAGATAAAATAGCAAAAGTCCAACAGCACAGATCCTGACAGCGGTAGTGGTAAACAGACGACGGCCAGACAATGACCGGGAAGACAATAGCAAGGGAGACATCTGCACATTCGAATTCAAGTTTGAATCACCCTCGCCACACCTCGCCTGAGGACGATCAGTAATAGCAACCAAATGCTAACAGCACCCCCGCTATTCTGCTCACCGCTGTTACCACCCTGCGGGTCCACAACAGGCAATTCAGGTTCGGACACGTCTGTTGGATCGTCCGCTGCCTGCGCCAGTAAACTATATTGTGAATCGATGTACCCTTTGACTTCAATATACGCCACCGCATCAGGATTGAGTTCACAACTATCCAGTGCGGTCTGGGAACGTGACCTGCAAAGCAGATTATTGCTTTCAGCTGAATCATAAACGTAAAGATCGGCGTCACCCGTAGTCGACGTCAACTCTATCAGTTCCGCCCCGGTTACTTTATAAAACGTACTCTCACCCTGCCTGAGATCACTACTGACGGCATTGCCAACGGCAATTTCAGTAAAAACAACCAGATTTGATATTGCTATCGCAGGAGTGTTCTCGGCAAAATATTCGTAGCTATCCGCATTCTCTACGGCACGCTCCGGATTTTCACTGGCGAGATTGGCAACAAGACGCTGACCATAAGCGTGATCCGTTGTACCACTGACTTCAGGAAAGTGTGTGAGCTCATGAAGTATTGTACCAGCACGAGAGTCCGTACCGATCAATGATGCCCGCCAGAAGTTCGGACAAAGGTAAATTCTGTAAGGGTCTATGGGAATGACATACGCGTACAATCCCGCTTCATCGCAGGAACAATCGAATTCAATTAAGCCATCGGCCATTACGTTTGATGCCGCTTCGTAGGTAGCATAAACTTTGTCGAATCGCGCTTGCGAAAACTGACCAAACCAATAGCGATAACGCGGAGAGTTTAGCTGCGCATCCCCTGTCAGAGAAGCCAGGCCGTCTCTTGCCGCGTTAGTGATTTCTTCTGACGCCTGCAATGCCTGATTCAATTCAGATTGCAAAGCAACAGAACAGGATAAATATCCACCCACCTGTGCTGCCGCTGTTTCCGGTACCGGCACCAGCAACGCAGTTAATGGCGCGGTGGTTAACGCGGCAGATCGAAGTGAATTTGCTTGCGAGCTTTTGTGAATTTTATTATTTGCCGATTCTACGTTAGCTGAATTTTCACCAACACTCCGGAAAGCTGACTCTGCACTGCGGTACTCCACAGTGTTATTAAACGTCAGCTGATATTCTGCGTATTCTGGAATGAGGTAATGTTCAGTTAAAGACACCACGCGCTGAATCATTTCGCCAGCAGCAATCTGCATATAATCTTCCGGCAACGGGCTTGCCCGCTTAACTCTTCGCCCCCTATAGATCAGTCGGCCGGATGCCAGTTTATTGGCCGCACGAATGTCAAAAAGATCAGCAGATATGGTCTGCTCAAAAGGCGTGCCCCAACTCAACACTGACAAGTCTTCATCACTGATGTTATGCAGGCTGACCTGAAACTGCCCCTGTCCCAGGGATTCAAGTGACAGCCGCAATGGGGATTCACTGGCAGCCGACGCAAAGCCACTGAAAAACAACACCAAAAGCAGCAAAATACAGGCAGGGCCGGGCAAATTGCGTATGTTCACAACCAATAGATTTTGCAGGATTTTGTTCATTTTCATATCGCCTTCAGGAGGCACGATACAGGGATTTGTCAGGGCATACAATTTGCAGCCGCTTTGGAATGCCCAGCCACTCCCTAAAATCCAAACCAGCATCCGGTTACCGGTGGTTATTGCAGAACAAGCGACACCTTCTAATTGGCTCTGCCACGGCAATTTTACTAGGCCAGACTGTTCCATGGAACAACGTCGAAGCGGAAACCTTTACATCCCGGATTTCAGCACAACAGGCGATTTCGCAACACGGTACGGTTACTGCCGTCATGGGATCAAGGGCTACAAGTCCATCGCCCTTACGACTAACCCGACGATCAGTCAAAACCACCGCTTATAAAACAATACTGCCGCAATCACTATTCGACTATGACAGGATGACAGCACTTGCTGAACCCTTGCCAAACGACCCTTATGCCACCGTGCAGTGGAGTTTTATGGCGCCGGATCAATATGCTGGTGCCGCAAATTTTTTTAACACACCGACACACAATGGCAATCAGTCACAAGTCGTTGTGGCAATCGTAGACTCTGGTCTTTTGCTCAATCACGAAGATTACACCACACTTGATGGCTACGATTTTGTTCACGATCCCGTGACAGGCAATGACGGTGACGGCCGGGACAATGATCCCACCGATCCGGGTGACTGGGTCAATGAAACTGATATCAGTTCAAATCTGACTTCATCCAATTGCCAGATTACAAACAGTAAGTGGCACGGAACAGCGATTGCCGGAATTATAGGTGCACACTCTGGAAACCAGATTGGTATTGCCGGTGGCGCTAGTAATGTATCCCTGTTACCTGTGCGTGTTACCGGCAAATGCGGTGGCTACGTCACCGATCTTATCGACGGTATCCGATGGGCTGCCGGTTTGTTTGTAGCAGACACACCTCAAAACCAAACCCCCGCACGTATCATTAACTTAAGTGTCGGCTTTCCAGGTAACTGTAGCGCTAGATTGCAATCGGCCATCGACGATGCAGTCAAAGCCGGCGCCATACTGGTTACTGCCGCCACAAACAACCCGGTCTCACTGGATCAGACACCCTACTCTCCAGCCTCTTGTAAAAATGTTCTGCCAATTGCTGCAGCACTACGCAACGGCCTGCTCGCACATTACAGTGCCAGTGGCAACAATGTCTTTCTACTAGGCCCGGGTGGAAGTGCCATTGACGGAATAGTCAGTACCGATAACGCAGGCGATGAACACGCTGTAGATACAGGTGACTATGGATATCACTTTGGCACCAGTCTGGCCGCAGCACATGTCAGTGCCGCACTGGCAACCCTGCTGTCGATAGATCCGTCGCTGGACAACCCGGCACTTGAAGGCCTGCTAAGTAATTCAGCAACCACAACAACCGACGATTCACGATGTCAGAAGAACAACTGCGGATACGGCAAGCTGAACACCAACCGCGCGGTAAGAATGTTATTAAATCCTGATTCAACCTCTGCTGTCATCAACAATGATGTGACCACAGAGGTTCTTATAGAAAGCGGTGAGGTGCCTTCACTGGCAGCAACGCGAGGCGTAGATAGCAGAAACATCGGGAGTGCGGGTTTATCGATGTTTTTGGTGGGGTTGTTTTTATTTT
>CAKZVB010000050.1 GCA_937922015.1 uncultured Granulosicoccaceae bacterium | reverse complement strand
AAATACTTGGTTTGTTAAAGCGCTATCACCGCTGGCGCCTCGGTAAAAAGCCGAAAAACGCTTAAAATAAATAGTGCGCTAGGAGTCTGCGCGGCAGAACCTCTGCTACTGCGAACGCGCCCTGACGGTGCGCCCAAGGCGATAGTAATTATCGATCATTTTCGTTACGTATGAACAACTATGCGCCTCAAATGATCGTACCATCATCTACTAAGACAAGGGCCCTCGCCATGGCACGTTCTCGCTACGCAGACTTCTACCGCGCAGACTCCTAGCGCACTATTTATTTTAAGCGTTTTTCGGCTTTTTACCGAGGCGCCAGCGGTGATAGCGCTTTAACAAACCAAGTATTTTTTGTGGCGCGTGGGCCTTCTGCCAGACACCGGCCGCCATCTTGTTGGCCTCTGTCATGGTCGGATAAATATGGATGGTACCCAGTATCTTTTTTAATCCAAGCTTATATTTCATCGCCATCACAAACTCTGCAATTAAATCTCCTGCGTGTGCACCGACAATGGTCACGCCAAGTATCTTGTCTTTGCCGGGCACGGTCAGGATTTTCACCACTCCGTGATCCTCACTATCGGCAATTGCCCGATCCAGGTCATCGATGCCATATGTGGTGACTTCGTAGGCAATGTTCTGTTGTTTGGCGTCCGTTTCGTTTAGTCCGACTCTGGCAACTTCGGGGTCGGTAAAAGTAGCCCATGGTATGACTGAATAGTCGGCTTTGAATTTTTTAAACTGACCAAACAAACTGTTTACGGTGGCAAACCAGGCCTGATGAGAGGCGGTGTGGGTAAACTGAAACGGTCCGGTAATGTCGCCGACAGCGTAAATGTTGTCGAAGTTTGTGCGCAGGAATTCATCGGTCTCTATGGTGTTGTTGGCTCGCAGGGTAACGCCAAGTTCTTCAAGGCCATAACCTTCGACGTTCGGTCGTCTGCCGATCGCCACCAGCAGTCCATCAAACGGTATTTCCAGCTCGCGACCGTCCTGATCGCAAATTAAAAATTGCTCGTTACCTTTGGTCCGACATTCAACGGCGCGGGTGCCGCAAAGTACGTTCATTTTTTCGGCCACGAATTTGTCCTGTACCATCGCCGATATTTCTTCGTCTTCCCTAATCATGATCCGAGGGGCCATTTCAACCAGAGAGACTTCGCTTCCCAGGCGGCCGAAGGCCTGTGCCATCTCGCAGCCAATAGGGCCGCCGCCGAGAATGATCATTCTTTTGGGCTGTTGACGAAGTTCCCAAAGGGTATCGGAGTTGTACCACTTAACCGCTTCCAGGCCTTTGATCGGTGGTACAAATGGTCGGGCGCCGGCGGCGAGAATAATATTGCGCGCGGTGATGGTCTGGCCGTTTACTTCGACAGCCCACGGACTGACAACGCGCGCCTCGCCAGTGATGCAGTCCACCCCGAGCTCGGTGAATCGCTCGATGGAATCATGGGGTTCGATCTTTTTTATGGCGTCTTGCACTCGCTCCATCACATCGCTGAAATCGAATTCAGCGCTGGCGGATTTGACACCGTATTTCTGCGAGTTATTGACGTCGCTTAAAAAACGTGCAGTTTTTATCAGGGCTTTTGAAGGAACGCAGCCGGTGTTTAGACAGTCGCCTCCCATTTTGTGTTTTTCGATCAGGGTGACGCGTGCTTTGACAGCGGCGGCGATCAGTGCCGAGATAAGTCCGCCGGATCCCGCTCCGATGACAATAATATTGGTATCGAAGTACGAAGGTCTTTCATGGGTGACATCTGATGTGTTTGCGGCGGCGGTTTCGGTGTTCACGTAACTGCATTCCTTTTCTTGTAAAGATCGACGAGTTTCTTTGCGACAATGGGGAATATTCCTAACAGTGCAAAAGCCGCGATCAGTGACGGTGACAAAATGTCACTGAGTGAATCAATTTTCGATAGTTGATTGCCTGCATTAACAAATACTGCTGTGCCGGGCAACATACCTAATTGGCTGGCAATCGCGTACACTGTGGTTTTAATCGGGGTTAATCCCATCAGCAGGTTCACTGCAAAAAACGGGAACGCAGGGATCAGTCGCAAAGTGAACAGATAGAAAGCACCTTCTTCCCTGACGCCGCGATTAATTGTTTCCAGCTGATTGCCGAATTTGTTTTGCACCGTGTCACGAAACAAAAAACGGGATAACAGAAACGCCAGGGTAGCGCCAAGTGTGGAGGCAAAAGAGACAATAATCAGTCCGGTCACGAGTCCGAAAATAGCACCGGCGGCAAGCGTTAGGATGACGGCTCCCGGTAATGATAACGCTGTTGCCAAGACATACCCGCTAAAAAATACCGCTATGGTTAGTACTTTGTTGGCGGCATAGTAGTCAAGTATGGTCTGATGTTTTTGTTTAAGATAATCAAGCGACAGGTACTGACCCAGATCGAGTATGAAAAAAGCCGCAATCAGAGCTAACACTGCCAATGCTAGCCAAACCTTTAAGTTCTTCATAATTCGTCAGTTCTATTAGAAACAACTAATGCAATCATCATATACTACCTGTTTGGATAAACGCCATATCAGTCTGGTACTACCAGGCTTGCTTGCAGCAGAGGCGGTGGGAGCACAAACACTTCACACACCCGCACTATGCAGGCTTCTATCTCATGCAACCCGATCGCACGGGAATATTGAAGGTTTGGAGTCACTGGTGTTCAATTGGTTCCACGACATTGACAATTCGGATCAAAATTGTGCTGCGCGTTTGGGCTATGAGTTTGAATTAAATAATTCTGCATCCGCCGAGTTTATTCTACGTGCAGATCCGGTCTTCCAGCAGATGGACATCAATCACGCCGTGCTCGCAGATCAGTCTGTGCTTGATCTTGAGCTGGCAGAAGCCTGTGCATTAGCCGAGACTATCAATATCCATTTTGCGGCAGATGGTGTCGAATTTAAAATGGCAGACCCCTGCCGATGGTACTGCAGCCTGAGGCAACCACTGGATATTCACAGCAATTCGCTTAGCAAGTCCGTTGGACGGGATGTCGCCAGTGAAAGCGTAAGCGGCGCCGACGCTTCAACCTGGCGAAGCTGGCTTGCTGAAATCGAAATGTTGTTGTATTCACACCCGGTCAATGTGCAGCGACAGGCGACCGGTAGCGCGGTAGTAAATTCTTTATGGCTATGGGGTGAGGGAGATCTTCCACCAAAATTGATTGTTGAAGCCGCCGATGTCGCAGTGTTCAGCAATAATTTCTATTGCGACAGTGTTGCGCACCACGCCGGTGTACCGGTCAGTGAACTAAGCTCCTTTGCTGACTTCAACCATACGGATTGCGGCGTGTTAGTGGTGGATGATCGGCTAGCCCGTGCAGCAGTCACCGCAGATCAGTCGCTGCGTACTGAGGCACTGCAGGATCTGGAGCAGCAGATCTTTCAGCCGTTGTGGCGTTGCCTGGGTAGTGGGGTCGAATCAGTGCGAATCTGGCTGGGAGGTGATCAGTGGTTACAGGTCAATGCCGGTGCCCGTTTCCGGTTTTGGCGCAAACAAAGGCCGTTGCAACATTTCATCGACACTGATGGCACCTATGATCGTGGCGGGTCTGAATGAATCTAACGCCTGAATCTATTCGTCGTCGTAAGTTTGATGAATCCCTGGTCGGTGAACTGCACCCGCATGCACTGATCGGTCGTATATTGGCTGGGCGGGGCGTTTCGTCCGCCGATGAACTGGAGCTAAGGCTCAGGCATCTGTTACAACCCGCTGCTCTTAAAGATTTTAATCCCGCAATTGACTTACTTGTCAGCGCTTTAGCCAGTGACCAGAAAATATTAGTGGTGGGCGACTACGATGCTGATGGCGCTACCAGCACCGCGCTGGTCTGTGATGTATTGCGGCGTGTCGGGGCGCAGGTATCGTATCTGGTGCCTAATCGATTTGAGTATGGCTATGGCCTGTCACCGGCAATTGTTGAGGTGGCGCTGCAGAGAAAACCGGATCTGATTCTGACTGTCGACAACGGTGTGGCGTCAAACAGCGGTGTGAAAGCGGCTAAAGACGCAGGCGTCTCAGTGCTGGTGACTGACCATCATTTGCCGCCTGAGCAACTGCCGGATGCCAATGCGATCGTTAATCCGAATCGTGCCGACTGTAAATTTGCCAGTAAGAACCTGTGTGGTGTGGGCGTCGCTTTTTATGTGATGGCCGGCTTGTGTCGGCGTTTGCAGGCAGATGGCTGGTTTGAACAACGTGATGTCGAAATGCCGCGCATGGCGGATTATCTGGATCTGGTGGCAGTGGGTACTGTCGCTGATGTGGTACCTCTGGATCAAAATAACCGCATCCTGGTAGAGCAGGGTCTGCGTCGAATCCGGGCCGGCGCAGCCAGGCCGGGAATTCTGGCGTTATTCACTGTCGCCGCGCGAGGTCACCAGCGTGCAACGTCGGATGATTTGGGTTTTGTGGTGGGGCCACGACTCAATGCAGCCGGCCGCCTGGATGACATCAGTGTCGGTATTGAATGTCTGCTGGCTGAAGATATGGAGACGGCTCTGCCGCTAGCGCGCAGTCTCGATGCTTTCAATCGCAAGCGACGACAGATCGAGTCGGGCATGCGTGCCGAAGGTTTTGAGCAGGTAGAATCTCTAATCGCCGAACACGCCGGGAATCTGCCCTGTGCGCTGGCGGTCTACAAGCCGGAATGGCATGAAGGTGTGATTGGTATTGTAGCAGGACGCATTAAGGAACACTGTCATCGCCCGGTGTTTGCGTTCGCCAAATCTGCAGACGGAACCCTGAAAGGCTCCGGTCGTTCTATCGCCGGCGTGCATATTCGCGATGTGCTGGTTTCTATGGTGGCCACAGAGCCGGGGTTGTTGTCAAAGTTTGGCGGGCATGCGATGGCGGCAGGAGTCAGCTTGTCTGAAGACGATTTGCCAAAGTTCAGCGCAGCTTTTGAAATGCAGGTGAACAGCGTGCTGAACGGGGAAACACCGACCCGCGAATGGCTGACGGACGGCGCGCTGGAAGAATCAGAGATGAGCCTTCAAAACGCCGGTGTAATAAAATTTCTGCAACCCTGGGGGCAATCATTTCCAGCGCCATTGTTTGATGATTTGTTTGAGATTGTGATGGCAAAAGAGGTGGGAACTGGTCACAGTCGCCTGACACTGCGCCGCGTCAACGGTAGTCGGGATATTCCTGCGGTGGCTTTCAACAGACGGTTGAAGGCAGTTCCGGGTGAGAGGTGGCGGGTGGTCTACCGGCTGGATATCAATCACTATCGTGATCGCGAATCGCTGCAATTGGTGGTTGAACATATCGAGCTCGATTTACAGTAGCATTGCGACAGATGTGTATAAACACCGATAACAATCATCTGGCTGGTGTAAACTTGAGTGTTAAGCGTATTTAAGACCCGTACGATGGAAATTAATCCTACTGTCAGCAAAATTGAAGATCTCCGTGAGCGCGGTAACGCGTTGAGGGGGTACCTTTGACTTCGACAATAAAAAAGAACAACTTGAAGAAGTCATGCGCGAGCTTGAAGATCCGGAAATCTGGAATCAGCCCGAGCGTGCACAGGCCTTAGGCAAAGAGCGGGCGCAACTCGAATCCGTTGTTAATCTGCTCAGCTCACTAGGTAGCGGTTTGGACGACGCTGAAGAACTCCTGCAGCTGGCCAGTGAAGAAGAAGATGAAGCTACTGTGCAGTCAGTCAACGATGACCTGCAGGCGCTGGAAACTCAAATTGCCGAGCTCGAATTTCGTCGTATGTTCAGCGGTGAGCAAGATCAAAACAGCGCTTTTGTCGATATACAATCCGGCTCTGGTGGTACCGAAGCTCAGGACTGGGCGGAAATGCTGCTTCGAATGTACCTGCGCTGGGGTGAGGCACATGGTTTCAAAACTGAACTGATGGAAGCCTCACCGGGTGATGTGGCCGGTATAAAGTCGGCGACAATCCGCTTTGAAGGTGAGTACGCCTATGGTTGGTTGCGCACAGAATCCGGCGTGCATCGTCTGGTTCGTAAATCTCCATTTGATTCAGGCAGTCGCCGGCATACCTCTTTTGCGGCGGTGTTCGTAGCCCCCGAGGTAGACGACACGGTAGAGATTGACATCAACCCGGCTGATTTACGGATTGACGTCTACCGCGCATCCGGTGCCGGTGGGCAGCACGTCAACAGAACCGAATCTGCTGTGCGAATTACTCATGAGCCAACCAACGTTGTCGTCCAGTGCCAGAACGACAGATCGCAGCACAAGAACAAAGATCAGGCCATGAAGCAATTGAAGGCCAAGCTTTATGAATTGGAAATGCAGAAGCGCCGCGGCGATCAGCAGGAACTCGAAGACAGTAAGTCTGATATAGGGTGGGGTAGCCAGATCCGTTCCTACGTGCTGGATCAGTCGCGGATTAAAGATCTGCGCACCAACGTAGAAACAGGTAACACTCAGGCTGTGCTCGACGGTGACCTCGATCAGTTTATTGAAGCAAGCCTCAAGAGTGGATTATAAGTAAAAATGCAGCTGGTTTTTTTATGCTGCAACTCTTTGATTTTAAGTATGAGAATTACAGGTGCGGTAAAACCGCAGGAAAAATATGTCTGAAGATGACGACAACAAGCTAATTGCGCAGCGACGTGAAAAATTGACCGCTCTGCGAGAAAAGGGGCAGGCATATCCCAATGATTTCCGACCTGCTGATATAGCTCGGGACCTGCTGGACGAACACGAAAACCGCGCCAAAGAGTATTTTGAATCAACAGAAATACCGGTGTCTATCGCCGGTCGTATGTTGGGAAAGCGCGTGATGGGTAAGGCCAGCTTTGCCCACGTGCAGGATGGCAGCGGCAAGATTCAAATTTTCCTGCAGCAAGGTGCGGTGGGAGATGAGTCTTATGATGAATTCAAACATCTGGATGTAGGCGACATCATTGGTGTTAAAGGCAAGCTATTTCAGACCAATAAAGGTGAGCTGACAATAAAGGCATCGTCGTTCAGACTGCTGACAAAATCACTGCGACCGTTGCCTGAAAAATTTCATGGTCTGACCGATACCGAACAACGTTATCGGCAGCGGTATGTCGATCTCATCATAAACAATGAGGCGCGGGAGGTATTTAAAACCCGTGTGGCGATAGTTAAATATATTCGTGAATTTTTTAATTCGCGTAGCTATCTGGAAGTTGAAACCCCAATGATGCAGGTGATCCCCGGTGGTGCCACAGCCAGGCCTTTTGTGACTCATCATAATGCTCTGGATATGGATTTGTTTTTGCGAATTGCGCCAGAGCTATATTTAAAAAGGCTGGTGGTTGGCGGCTTTGATCGCGTGTTTGAAATTAACCGGAATTTTCGTAATGAAGGGTTATCAACCAGGCATAACCCGGAATTTACCATGTTGGAATTTTATCAGGCCTACGCTGATTACAACGATTTTATGAACCTGACTGAAGAGTTGCTTCGGGAGATCGCAGAGAACGTTATAGGCAGTACCAGTATTAAGTCGGCAGACGGTGAGACCACCTACGATTTTTCCAAGCCATTTGCCAGAATGACAATGGCCGAATCTATTGCACAGTTCAATGCAGACATCTATGCCGACGACCTTAACAACCTGGAAGCCCTGCGATCAATCGCTGAACGCAAGGGTGCCAAGGTTCAGGACAATTGGGGTGTTGGCAAACTGCAGACAGAAGTGTTTGAGGCAACTGTGGAGCACCGGTTGCTTGATCCCACTTTCATCACTGCTTATCCCGCCGAAGTTTCACCACTGGCCCGTCGAAACGACAAAGACCCGCACGTCACTGACCGGTTTGAGTTTTTTGTCGGCGGACGGGAAATTGCCAATGGATTCTCCGAGTTAAATGACTCGGAAGATCAGGCAGCACGTTTTCGTGAACAGGTTGCACACCTTGATGCCGGTGACGATGAAGCCATGCACTACGACGCTGATTACGTTCGTGCGCTGGAATTTGGACTGCCACCCACAGCCGGTGAGGGAATCGGTATTGACCGGCTGGTGATGATGTTCACCGGCGCCCCGTCGATACGGGATGTGATTTTATTTCCGCACATGCGGCCCGAAGCGTAGCCAGCATTTACCGTGCAAGGTGTGGATTCGATCACAAAAAACAACCTTGTGCTAAGGCATGCTATCAGGGAGAAATTAACTGACCGGCCATTGCTCGGGCCGGTCACGGTTGTAACGTTGAAGTTTGCAGTGGAAGTAAAATATGTCGAACCCCTCGCCAGCAGTCCAGACCAAAACCCGGACAACGGTCCAGACAGTGTCTGCTGACTCATCGCACCCTGAAAAATACTCTGCCAATGACATTCGCACGGCATTGAAAAACCACTTTGGTCATGCTGACTTCAGGGAAGGGCAGCAACGGGTGATAAGTCGCTTGCTCGCGGGGAAAAGTGCAGCTGCCGTTTTTCCCACCGGCGGTGGTAAGTCACTTTGTTATCAGTTGCCATCGTTAATGCTGGATGGTCTAACTCTGGTGGTGTCTCCTTTGATTGCATTGATGAAGGACCAAATTGATGCATTAACCGCCAACGGAATCAAGGCCGCCAGACTGGACTCGACACTCGATGCCGATGCCTATCGACAGATCATGCTTGAATTGCGTGATGGCAGTTTACGCCTGTTGTATGTCGCGCCGGAACGATTTAACAACGAACGTTTCCGGCAATCCATTAGCGATATTGATATTGCGCTGTTTGCCGTAGACGAGGCGCACTGTATTTCGGAATGGGGGCACAATTTCAGACCCGACTACCTGAAGCTTGTGCAGTTTGCCAAAGCGTGCGGCGCGCAACGAGTCCTGGCACTCACGGCCACCGCCACTAAGGAAGTGATGGTGGATATCTGTACCGCCTTCGACATTGAGCCGGACTGTGCCGTGAATACAGGGTTTTATAGATCAAATCTGCAGTTGCATGCCACAGCGGTTGGTGCGGATTCGCGCGATGCATTGTTGTTGAATAAAATTAAAACGTCAGCATCAGGCTCTGCCATCGTCTATGTGACCCTGCAGAAAACAGCGGAAAAAGTAGCCGCCTTACTGGCTGATAACGGGATACCGGCCAGGCATTATCACGCGGGACTTAAAGAAGAACAGCGAACAGCAGTGCAGGACTGGTTTATCGCTTCTGACGAGGGGATCGTTGTGGCCACAATTGCCTTTGGAATGGGCATAGATAAATCAAATATCCGTTATGTCTATCACTATAACCTGCCTAAAAGCCTTGAAAACTATTCGCAGGAAATTGGCCGTGCTGGGCGTGACGGTAAACTATCCCAGTGTCACTTGCTTGCCTGTGCCGATGATTTGATACCGCTTGAAAACTTTATCTATGGCGATACACCTAACCGATCATCTGTCGACAGTCTGGTTAATTTTGTGTTCTCGCAGGATACCGATTTTGACATCTCGCTCTATGATCTCTCCCGACAATGTGACATCAGGCCACTAGTGCTAAGAACTCTGCTAACCCAGCTTGAATTAAAAGGGTACATCAGTGGCGGTACACCGTTCTATGCAAATTATCAGTTCAAGCCGTTGCAGACATCAGCAGAGATCCTCGGGCGGTTCAATGAAGAACGTGCGCAGTTTATTGGTAATATATTTCGTTGCGCGACAAAAAGCAGAACCTGGTTTCAGGTTGATCTCGACACCACAGCCCAAACGCTGAATTGTCAGCGACACCGATTGGTAGCAGCGCTTGACTATCTTGCAGAGCAAAATCTGTTGGAGGTGAAGGTGGCTGGTGTACGAAATCGCTACACGATAGATCGGCGTCCGAAGTCCGTTGACGATCTTGCCGCAGCGCTGTCAGACGAAGCAGATAAACGCGAAGAACGCGAAATTGCGCGGCTGCAAAGTGTGCTTGACTGGATCTGTCTCAATGAATGTCAAACTTCAGCGCTGTGTGCGCGCTTTGATAGCCCGCTGAACGCGGACTGTGGTCACTGCGGCTGGTGTATCGAACAAAAGCCGGTAATACCGGCGGCACGTTCAGCTAAATCAATATCCGTTGGCGTTTTGCAGCAGGCAACGGCGTTGCGACTTGAACATGAAGATTTACTGTCTTCTGCTAAAACCCTGTCCAGGGTGTTGTGTGGTTTGTCGTCGCCGCAGATCACCAAGGCCGGTTTACATAAGAGCAAACTGTTTGGTGTTGCTGAATCAATACCTTTTCAGCAGGTGCTAAAGCAAGTGAGTGCCGGGGTACCGTAACCGGGTTAATACGTGGTGGGCTGTGCGGGAAAATAGGTAACCGCCATAGCTGCGTAAAAAAATTCGACGTAGACCCTGCTATGCCTGCATTTTTCCGCCTTGCTCTGACGAC
>CAKZVB010000049.1 GCA_937922015.1 uncultured Granulosicoccaceae bacterium | reverse complement strand
CGCTTGCCCTCTCTGATGACTCTACCGCTCCAATCCAGCTTACCGGATCAGCTCACCGGGAGAAAGCTTACTACCGGGACACTAATAGTGCTTTTGAACATCAGGATTTAGTCGATGCGATTAAATTTTAAAATCGCATTGCAAGACCTTGCCAAGAAAATTTTTAACAGGGTTTCCATTTGCGATAGGTAAAGAGTGAGGGGTCAGGTCAGTTATGCAAAATTCAAAACAAGCAGATAGCTACATGCCTCGAATAGAGTGCTTCGAAAACTGACCTGACCCTCGACAATATGCAACCCGCGAACGGCGTCGAACCGTGTGTCACGATTCGTTTAGCGCGGCTTGTTCAAAGATCCTATACAGCTGCGTCATGTATGAGAAGAAAATATCTTCATAATCTCCTGCAGATCCATTTACGGTGGTTGCAAAACTCAAGTCTTCAGACGGTGTATACGACATCATCGAAATCTGTCCAAAGCCTCCGCCTGAGTGCTCGAAAGCTAACGCGTCTTCATTGTTGATGAATATGCCCAGGCCGTGCTCTGATCCCGGCAGGGCCTCAGACAACATTTGTGTTTTTAAATCACCGGCAACGAGTATTTCGGTATCAACCAAACTTCGAATGAATGAATTCAAGTCAGTCGGCGTCGAAATAACCGATGCGTCTCCGTGCCCCTCTGAATAAAGCCACTCGCTAGTATCCAGGTCATTTCCTTCTGCGGGCAAGGTTATATTGAGGCCACTATTTGCAACGACGCTATAGGGGACATAGCCGCGGGATAATTCCGTTTGACCGTGGTTTTCAAAAACGCCAACTGTACGCAGCAGACCGGCCGGTTCGAACACCCACTGCCTCAAGGCCATGCCAATCGGAACACCGGTTATTCGCTCTGCAATAATCCCCAGTAACACTGTGTTAGTGTTGGAGTATTCATAGTCAGCACCAGGCTCAAATGTAGACTGGAGATTTTCGGTGTACGCCAGGATCTCAGTCGGTGACCAGGTTTTTCCGGGTGCTTCATAAAAATCAATTGTAAAGGCCGCATCGGTTACATAGTCCGGAATTCCACTGGTATGTGAAAGCAGGTGCCTTATCGTAATTCTGTCGGAATTCGTAATCATTACACTCATTGAAGGGTCAAGCCACAGATTAATGGGATCATCGAGTTGGAGAAACCCCGAACTAATAAGACGCAAAACCATCGTTGCTGTAAAAGTCTTGCCGATACTGTTGGCGTGAAACAGGCTCGACGGTGTGACGGGTTCCAGTGATTCCTGATTCAAAACCCCTGAGACAACACTGATGTGTTCGCCGTTTCTCTGTACATGTAGTGACACGCCCGGCAGCCCATCCCGAACCGCGTCATCTGCAGCGTTCTGCAGCTGCTCCCGTAACGAAAGACTCGGGTCAGCCGGTGGTGTTTTACTGGAGTCAGAAGAACAGGCACCCAGTAGAATGATTGAGATTGACAACGTGAGTGCGCGGGTAAATCGAAGGTATGTATTCATGCTATTCATCCTTGAGTAAGAAGCGAGTGAGATGTAAGGATACATCTGCACCGGTTAACTCAGGGTAAACGCAGGCAGTTGGTGGTGAGCTTTTGTCGGTTATCTACGAGCCGACATGCCAGAGGTTCTAATATTCAGGCTGACAGACTATCCGGGGTTAGTCGATTGGACCGACAGGCAATCAGGGAACGCCCTCTGTTTTTCATAAAAGAGGGAGTACTATATAAGTCATTGTGCGAAATTAGCTATATACTAAACAGATGAATCGGAATAACCCTAAGTAAATTGTAGAACGCCTTGCCGCCACCAACAACTAGACAATGAAAGCGAATAAAACAACAATAACATCTGTTCCCACCAATATTATTACCGGCTTTCTTGGTGTGGGTAAGACGACCGCTATCCTTCATTTGCTGAAAAGCAAGCCATCGAACGAACGCTGGGCAGTGCTGGTTAACGAGTTTGGTGAGGTAGGTATCGATGGCAGGCTTGTGCAAGGCGGCGGCAGTGAAGAGCAGGGCGTGTTCGTGCGTGAGGTGCCGGGTGGGTGTATGTGCTGTGCAGCGGGGCTGCCGATGCAGGTGGCGCTTAATCAGTTGTTAACCAGTGCCAGGCCGGACCGCCTGTTAATTGAGCCCACCGGTCTGGGCCATCCGAAAGAAGTATTACAGGTGTTGCAGCGTGGCGCGTATCGCAATGTACTCAACGTCCAACAGATCGTGACTCTGGTAAACGCGCGTCATCTTGCGGATGCTAGGTATACAGGCGATGAAAATTTCAATCAGCAAATTGAAGTTGCCGATATCATTGTTGGAAATAAAACAGATCTGTATCAGCCAAACGACAAGGATCAGCTTCGCGCTCATATTAAGAAGGTCAGCGGCGCAGGCGTAAAACTCGAATTCACAACCAATGGTGCGCTTGACTGGTCGATGCTTGAGGGCGAAACCGGATATACCGACGCCACTGCTCAGGATGAAGCAACACATCATCATCACTTGGAATCTCAGGCGCTGGAGACTGGCAGCTTGCCTGAATGTGGCTTTATAAAAAAGGAAAACGAAGGGGACGGGTATTGCAGTGTTGGCTGGCGTTTCAGGGAAGATATGCTTTTCTTGCGTGCGCGCCTGTTCAGTTTTCTATCGGGCATTGATGCAGAGCGGGTCAAGGCGGTGATGAATACAGAAAGCGGGGTGTATGGCTACAATGTCGCGTCCGGATCTTTGACCGAGCTGCAGCTATTCGGTGGCGGGCAAAGTTGCGTTGAGATTATTGCTCCTGCCATTGATGATGACTGGGAAGCACAGTTACTGCATTGCCTCAAAGACGAGTAGATTCGGGTGAAAAAACAAAAGGGGCGGCCGATTTTCAATGTTCTGGTGAAAATCTGGTCATCTGAGGGTCTGAGTAAATGTAGTGCTGCGATTAGTGCTAGTGGGCCGTTTGACAAATAAGGTAACACTTTGTCTTCGTTACAGCCGCCATTACTGCGTTGGAAAAACTCGACGTATGATCTATATGCCTGCGCTTTTCCGCCTTGCACTGACGGCTGCAACTGTGAAAAGTTAGCCACCCTATTTATCAAGCGGCCCATTAGTAATCTGAAGAAGTATTGAGGTTGAAGTAATGCTGTACTAACGGCACAGCCATTTTTAAGAATCAAATCATTGCTTCAATGCCAGTGGTATGCAGTTTATCTATCTGTAGTATCTAAAAAAATGATCGGATGGATCAGTGCTGGTGCTTTTGTTGAGTCGGAGAACGCGCCCGGTTACTCTTAAGCGTGCCCTCCGACTTGTCTTAATAGACTATGTTTGCTGGTGTACCGGTTATTGCACCTCTGTTGGTGAGTAAGCGCAAGACTTCGTTACTCCGGGAACCGGATCGCCAAACACGATGTTGGTGCAGGGGACACTACCCGCAGCAAAGGGCTGTTCAACAAAGATTCCATTGGCACCATAGCGAACAATCGAAGGTTCTGTCAGGTTGCATATACCGCCTTCAATCGCACATTCGGTAAAGGAGGTAAGTGGCAACGTCGACGCAATCGACGGATCCAGTAGGCTAACCTCCAAAGCGCCGTATTCAATGAACATAATAGCCCCTGTACTTGTGCTGCCTCCCAGTTCGATGTGATTGTTTCCTCCATCCCAGTTAAAGGATGTTGTCGGGATACTCAACGAGGTATCATCATTGATAAGGACATTGACTGTACCTGGCGCACCTGCAGCGAATGAGTCGGTCCTGACAATCAGCTTTATATTGTTAATTTCTGAAACCGGCAGGCCGGTTGACACTGTGTTACGCACGTGATTGCCGTTGTTGTAGGTATCAAGCAGAATGGAATTGTCCACAACGAAAAACAGGAAATCCGAATCCAGTGCGGGGGTGTAGTGATTAGGGTTGTTTCCAATTTCTGAGCCTATAGCGATTTCAATTACGCTGCCGGTAGACCCTCCCGCGAGAACGTCAACGGATACGACAAATCCACCAGCATCGGCAATCGGTGAGTCTACAAAACTGTGCTGCGTCACGGCACTGGTTCTCGGACACAGGCTTCCTGTCAGGTAAACCTGAGTACCAAGCAATAGACTGCCTCCGGCGATAACCCCTTGAACATCCCCGCCTGCCTGACATCCAAACCAGTAGTCCATTGGTGTAACGATTCCGCTTTGAGTTTCATCAAAGCTGTCCGCGAGCAATAGCGGCGTTTGTTGTTCGATCTGATCGAGTGTTATATCGAGGTTATCAACCGATAGCGGTATCGAGTCATACGTCAATTCAGCGAAGCTTCCGCCATTGCGTACAACAATATCGCGTACACCGGGGTTGAGGTAGATTTTGCTATAACCAGGCGTAGAAAAGGTGGCGCTGTTGGTAATGGCAATATCTTCACCATCGACACTGACAACCGCACCGGGAACCGGAGCGCCATCGACGTCAAATACATTTAATCCAACTGTCGAAAGTAAATTTCCGCCGATTGCAGAACGTGTTCTCAACGTTAATTCGCACTCAACTATGGTTTGGTTGCGGGTCAGCGTAGCACTGTCCAGGCAAGTTCCGAGAGGCTCATCCTCTGCGATATCGCTAAAGGCGAGTTCAAAGTCGAGGTTTCCGTAGTACATTTCCAGTAAATTAACCGATGCTTCGTAGTTTGCACCCACTGGCACCAGTGCCAGCGCCACTTCCTGCAATGGATTTTCCGGCCCTACCACCGAAAGTATCGTTTGCAGGTTACTGAGGTCACCGGCTTCCTCTACGATTTCTGCAGGTACCTGTATGGTTATGTTGGCGTTTCCACCATTTACAGCTAGACCAAGCCCGACTTCTCCGTATAGCGGGACAATATCGAGTGTGACATTTGTGCCCGGTGAAACTGAAGCACCTATCCCTTGATTGGGGACAGATTTACCTACCTGGCGGCCGGCGTCGAACAGTCTAAGGTCTATGTCGTAAGTTCCTGGAACAAGATTCAGAAACATGTGCTCTGAGAGTCCCGTAGCCGGGTCAAGCTCAAATACCAGTTCAGATCCCTGATCTATTGTAATGCCAATTGAAGGGCCGATAAGACCTGCATCACCCAGTTGCTCGACATTGTAGTTAAAACGAAAATCAACCAGCTCGCTAATCACTTCGGTGCTTACCTGGCTGTCCCCGATTACCGGACGTATCGTCATCGGTACCAGTTCCTGACTGCCATCTTCGACTGTGTGGACAGATGTGCCGACGTACTGGTGTTCACCGCGATCAAGCACCAGTGAGAAACTGTAGCTCGATGGCTCCAGCACCAGTGATTTGAACGATGTCACGTTTGAAAGATTATTCTCGTCAAGATTTACGGTCCAGCTGTGGGTCTCAATCTCGTTAGAGTTGAGATCTTCCACAAGCATTGTGCCGCTCATCAGTGAGGCATCGTCAAAAAGAATTGCGTCGTTTAATGGTGCTCCAGGCACAACGGTTTCGAGCAGTGCACTAAGGTCAAAATCGAAGTCAACATTCTCTGTGGCTTGCGCCTGCGCCTGGCCGATGGCTGGTTCGTTGTTTGAATTTCCGCCGCATGCAGAGAGCATTAAAGTGCCAGCCACCGCAATGCTCAAAAGTGAGTTATTATTCATTTCATCCCTTTTTTAATTGTATTTATTAACACTCCACTTACTCAATCCCTGAGCAGGCACAGCTCCTTTTTTATGATAACGGCAAACATTTGTTAATTTAGATCATAGCCAGAACAGCGAAACATGCCAGATGTGAGGCGCGTGGGTTTTGGTCAGCGTTTATTGACGAACTACTTCTTGAAAAGTGAATTGAAAATATATTCGATAAAGAAAATGTGCGGCTTATCTAAAAATCAATAGGCAGTTAAAGTGCCTCTAAAAAACTAATGCGTTGCGGGAAGAATGAGATGAAATCGCTATTGGTTAAAATATAGACCAATCACATATGCTCCATTTTAGTTTCGGTGAGGAAGTAAAGGAATAAGGGGGTCAGATCAAGTAAAACTACCTAACGACAGCAACGTAAAGTTGATTGCCGTACTGGCTGAGTACAAAAGCGATTTAAAGGCAATCGCTATTGAATCGACATTTAGCTTTATTTTGTACAACTGCAGCCATACAGTGTTTTCGTCGTAGCGCTGACACTCGCCCATCGGGTTCAGACGCGTATCAGCACGGAAGCGCGTTTTATCAAGTGATGAACAGACGGTGGGGCTGGCGCTGGATGTTTATCAGTGATGACTGGTTGAACCATTAGCTTGAAACAATTGAGTGGCACTCAAAAATGAAGTTAACACAGTGTCATCCGTACTTCCGCCAGTGCATGCAAATGAAGATGTTTTGGTAGTCATTGCTACAGCAGGACGACCTGCCAATGGAAACGTTGCATAAACTTTACGGATAGCTGCTTGAACTGGTCAGAACGTTGATTGGTGTGATGTCCAACTGTGACAGATGCCCTGAAATTTGACCGACAGCATCTCGGACATATAACCTATTCAGGGTATAGTGTATTCACAGAATTCCATCCGCGGGTTAATCTCTCACTCAGTAAGCGGTTTTATTTCCAAAGAGGACTTGGTAGTTATGACAATTAACGATTTTTTCTGTGGTTTTATTGACAAGGAGTGTTTTCGTGATTGGTAAAAATATGAGATCAACACTTATTCTCTCGTCCGCATTCACGTCAATTCTCGTTGCTTCTGCGGTGTCCGCTCAGGATTCAAGGCCCCAGAGCCCGCCGATCGATGCACCAGCGGTGATTCAGATAGAAGCCAATCAATCGGCACCTCTGGATACCGACCGGCCGCCCACGATACCGAGCCAGTTATCAACAAGCCAGTTATCGCCACGTTGGGTGCCCAATAAGCTTGCACGTACTAAAGTTGAGGAGTGGCAATCTCGCGAGATTATCGAGATCAAGTTTGTCGAGGGCTCTGCATTCAGGCTGAGGAATGGCGCGTTGACCGCGGCATCACAGAATAGCGCCGACGCGGTGCAGTTTGTGCTGCAAACCTATTCAGTGGACAGGATGGAGCGGCTTTTCACGCAACCGGAAGAAGATATTGAGAATGAAAAAGCGACACTTGAATCGGCTAGCGGAAAACAGCTCCCCGAACTGAACCTCTGGTATCGCATGTGGGTGGACGAAGGTACTGACCCGGAGGCGCTCATCAATGCGTTGAATGCGCTGCCGGAAGTTGAGATCGCCTATCCTGCCCCTCTGCCTGCACCGCCACCGGCACAGTCCTCCAGTGCCGCGCAGGATATCTATAATCCACCAAACACGCCGAGTTATATCGGCCAACAGGGATATCTGGATCCGGCAACAGATGGTATCGATGCTGAACACGCCTGGACCCTGACTGGCGGCACCGGCAACAATGTCGAGATTGTCGATATTGAATACAGCTTCAACAGCACACACGAAGACCTCCCGACCGTTCCTGTTGTCGGCGGCGCGATGTATAACTTTTTTGGCGACAATCACGGCACGGCCGTTTTGGGGCAGCTGGTTGCCATAAACAACAGCTACGGCGTCACCGGTATCGCTTATGGCTCGAACGCGAAGTTCTCTTCACCTTGCAGCAACAGCAACTGCAGTACCTTTAGCGTCGCCAATGCGATTAACATGGCCCGCACCAACACGGTTGCAGGCGATGTAATCCTTATCGAGCAGCAGACGCCCGTTTGCGGTACCAGCGATTACGGTCCCAGTGAATGGGTGCAGTCCACTTATGATGCTACTTTGGTCGCAACCGCAGCGGGCCGGCACGTGGTAGCGGCAGCCGGCAATGGCAATGTGAATCTGGATGGCGCTGGCTGCAACGATCTGTTCGATCGAAGCACGCGTGACTCGGGCGCTATCATCGTGGGCGCCGGAGCTCCACCAAACTATACCCAGACCGATCGTTCGCGACTGGGCTTTTCAAGCTACGGCAGTCGCGTGGATGTACAAGGCTGGGGACGACAAGTGGTTACTACCGGATACGGGGATCTATACTCGGGCACGGGCACGAACCAGTGGTATACCGGTACTTTTAGCGGTACCTCCTCAGCGTCTCCTATTGTCGCTGGTGCCGCTGCGCTTCTGAGCAGTGTTCATGAGCAACAGGGAGACATAAAGACACCTGCCTGGGTCCGATCCAGACTGGCGGCGACCGGCAGCGCGCAACAGGCGCACACCGGGTTCCCCGTCTCGGAGAACATCGGCCCGCGGCCGGATCTGTTGAGTGCGATAGACCTGGGCAATGGTAGTGTCGAAGCCACAGTCAGCAACTTGTGGCCGGTCAACGGTGCCACCACCGGCGCGACCAGTACACTTTACGCGCAAGTAGAGAATACCGGCACCTCGACTCTCCCGGCAACCGCCAGAGTCTGGTTCTATGTCAATGGGCCCGGTTGGAGCGGCAGCAATTGGGTGGGCTTCGCAGACGTCGGGGCATTGGCGCCAGGCGTCTCGGGTTGGTTTTCAACCGATTGGGCCATTCCTGCGTCTGCGCAGACAGGGACATACACCTATTGGGCCCGTGTTTACGATGGTAGTGACCCACCAATCTCTGATTGGAGCTCCAGTATGTCGTTCTCGGTTTCAGGAGGCAGCAGCTGTACAGTGCCTACCGGCATCACGCCAGCGGACGGCAGCACTTTGTCCGGCACCAGCGCGACCGCAAGCTGGAACAACACCAACTGTGAGTACTGGGCTTATCTGGGAAGTACCGCAGGAGGAACGCAATACGATAGTTCCGGGTCGCTGGGAAATGCAACCTCCTATACGATGAGTGGCTATCCTTCAGACGGTTCCAGTGTGTACCTGACACTGTGGTACCGACCACTGACCGGCGGAACCTGGGCCAATACTATCTTGACCTACAGTGCCCCGTCAGCAGCGTGTAGCGCACCTACCGGATTATCGCCGGCTGGCGGCAGCACCTTATCCGGCGCCAGCGAAACTGCAAGCTGGAACAACACCAACTGTGAGTACTGGGCCTATCTTGGAAGTACCGCCGGAGGAACGCAATACGATAGTTCCGGGTCGCTGGGAAAT
>CAKZVB010000048.1 GCA_937922015.1 uncultured Granulosicoccaceae bacterium | reverse complement strand
AAAAAACAAGGCAGACGCTATTGAAAGGGAAAACTGTCAGGGGGTTGGCTTTGTTCTAATAAGCAAAAGCAGGGTGGGTGAGCTGGTTTAGGTCAGGTCGCCAAAGCGCGATTGGAGCACTGCTATGGTGGTGAATCCTGCGGTTTCTGTTCTCATGATTCTTGGGCCGCAGCTTATTGTTTTTATTTGACGGGATTTTGCCAGTTGTATTTCCTCTTCTGTGAAGCCGCCCTCCGGACCTACGACGATGCTGCAGTCAGGTTTATCCAGTGCTACTGACCCTATAGTGCTTTCACTGACCGGATGTAGCATAAAGGTGTTTTCATGTGCGCCTGATTCCAGCCAGCTGGTAAAGCTTCCGGGCTCATCGATGATCGGTAGTGTGCTTCTCTGGCACTGAGTGCATGCGCTGATGGCAATACCTCGCCAGTGACTCATGCGTTTGGCTATTCTGGAGTTGTCGATCTGCAATACCGACCGGTCATTTGAGACCGGGGTAATCCGGCTTACACCTAACTCTGTTGCTTTCTGGATGACCAGATCGAGTTTTGTTCCTTTTGCCAGTGACTGGACCAATGTGATTTTTAAGGGGGACTCAGAGATGTTTTTTTTAGCGTCGGTGATCTGAACTTCAGTGTCTTTCGAAACTGCTTTGATGGTGGCCGGGTAGTCTGATCCGTCACCGTTAAAGGCGATGAGCTTATCGCCAGTGGTACGACGTAAAACACGGATAATATATTTTGAAGCATCGCGATCTAATATCACACGCTGATCAATCTGCAGTGGCTGATCTATGAAGAGTCTGGGGATTTTCAAGGCTTTTTGAGTTCTTCCAGTTTTTTTCTCAAGGCATCTTTTTCCTGATCACTCATAGCTGATGGAGGCTTGCTAAGTTCGTTGGTTTCACCTTTGAGGTCGATCATTCGCGATTCGTCATTAAGCTTCTGGATAGCGTGTTTGACGATACTCAGAGGTGAGTCGATACCGGTTTCTGATGAGTCATCAAGGGTTGCCATAGCAAGCTTGTTAAGACTGTTCCATTCGGGTTTGTCGCGAAAATGCTCAATGATGCCGCTGGTGGTGATCTGCGGATTAGTCTCGACCAGCGCCACCACCTGCATTAGTAAACCGGTACCGGGTATTTTAATCGAGAAATCGTACGCTTCAGGGTCGATTTCTAAAACCACAGCGGGTTCTGCCAGTATTCCTGAAAGGGCTCTGCGCACCGGCGATGGTTTCATTGCGCTTGTCTGAGATGGTTTTAACCGTGGCGCAGGACTGCCGGCTTTTGGTGTAGTTGAAATGTTCACCGGTACCCCGACCTTTTCTTCCAGTTGTGTGCTTAGCAGATCCCGGTATATCCCGGATGGTATTTGACTGATCAGAGGTTTTACCAGCTCTGCGAGTCGAGCTTTATGCCCTGTGCCGGTGTTGTCGGACCCTTTGTGTGCCTGTCTTTCGAGCGTTTGAAACATAAACGCCGACGCTTCTATGGCAGTGTTGGTGATCAGGTGCAGAAAATGTTCACTCCCCTGTTTGTTGACGACGCTATCCGGGTCTTCACCATCGGGCAGAAACAAAAACCGTGCATCCCGGCCGGACTTGAGAGAGGACAGGGCAGAATTCAATGCTCTCCAGGCGGCTTTCCTGCCGGCACTGTCACCGTCGAAACAAAACACTATCTCATCGGTTTCCCTGAACAGGGTGGCAACCTGTTCACTTGAAGTCGCGGTTCCCAGTGTGGCGACCGCATTCTTTATTCCTGCCTCTGCCAGTGCGATTACATCCATATAGCCTTCAACGACGATGATCCGTTCAGAGGTCGATTTTTTGTGCTTGCGTAGCTCGTACAGACCGTACAGCTCCCGGCCTTTCTGGAACAGTGGTGTTTCCGGAGAGTTTAAGTATTTGGGTTCGGTGTTGTCCATGACTCTGCCGCCGAAACCGATGGTTCTGCCGCGCCGATCCCGGATCGGAAACATGACTCGGTCCCGAAAGCGATCGTGTGTTTTACCGCTGTCACTGCGGATAAGCATACCGGTGGTTAACAGCATTGCCTCCGGATCCTGAAGTGCACCATTCAGGGCATGCCAGTTAGCCGGTGAATAACCGATCTGATATTCCAGGGCGGTTTCGCCGGAGATCTTACGATTTTTCAGATACTCGATAGCCGGGGTATTTTTTTTAAGTTCCTGCTGATAAAACGCCGCGCAGTTTTTAAGCGCATCAAACAGTCCCTGCTGTGAGGGAGTGATTTTGGTAATGGCGTCTTTGGGGACTTGAAGACCAACGCTGTCTGCCAGGTATTCCACTGCATCAATGAAATGCATATTGTCGAATTCCATCAAAAAACTGATGGCGCTGCCGCTGACACCGCAACCGAAGCAGTGGTAAAACTGTTTGGTCTGGCTAACGTTGAACGAGGGCGTTTTTTCGCCGTGAAACGGACAGCACGCCTTATGGTTGGCGCCGGCTTTTTTAAGCGGCACATAGCGGTCGATTATGTCGACAATATCGACCCGCGCCAACAGGTCATCAATAAAGGATTGTGGAATTCGCCCGGCCATAGCTACAGACTACCGTAGATAGGGGCTGTTGTCCCAGACGTTAGTATAAAAATTCGACCGTAAATCGCATCCGCAGGGAATGCGATTTTACTCGCCATGGTAACTCGGCGGCGAGTCTGATCAGGCAGCGCGCTTGAGTGTTGATAGCAGTGCAGACAACTCTGCCGCCTTCGGGGTGATTAACCAGAAACGGGAACTGAGGCTGTAGAAATTTTCGAGAATTTCCTGTCCCCATTCGCTGCCGGTTTCGTGGATATGTGTTTCCAGCATCCCCTGCAGCACATGGCGATAGGCCTCCATGGACTCTGAGTGAATGCGCTGGATATCGATCAGTTCGTGGTTATAGCGATCAACAAAAAGATTGTGACGATCAAAGACATACGCGAAACCGCCCGTCATTCCGGCGCCGAAGTTCACCCCGGTTTCACCGAGCACCGCTATGCACCCGCCGGTCATGTACTCACAGGCGTGGTCCCCGGTTCCTTCTACCACAGCGGTTGCACCGGAATTTCGTACCGCGAATCGCTCGCCGGCGAGACCTGCCGCGTATAATTCGCCGCCGGTTGCACCGTATAGACAGGTGTTGCCGATGATGGTGGTTTCATTACTGACGAAGCGGGAAGCTGAATGGGGCTGTATGACGATTTTTCCGCCAGCCATGCCTTTTCCTACATAGTCGTTTGCATCGCCTTCCAGGTGCAGGTTAAGTCCGCCGGCATTCCAGACGCCGAAGCTCTGGCCTGCGGTACCACTGAGATGAATCTCAATCGGTGAATCCTGCATGCCGAGATTACCGTGCAGTTTGGCGATCTCGCCGGAGAGCCTGGCGCCGATAGAGCGATTGATATTCTTGATCCTGTAGTGAAAGCGGCCACCGCTTTTTGCGGTAATCGAAGGCATGCAGTCAGCGACCATTCTGTTGGCGAGTTCGGCCTTATCGAATGGCCGGTTGCGCTTTTGTGTACAAAAGCGTGGAGCTTCCCGGGGTACACCGCCGTCTGAAAGTAATTTACTGAAATCGAGCTTTGCATGACGGGCCGTCGCTCCGGGTATCGCTTCCAGGAGATCGGGTCTGCCGATGACTTCATCGACAGATTTTGCACCGAGGTAGGCCAGTTGATGTCGGACATCTTCGGCAACGAATTTCATGTAGTTGACCACTTTCTCAACATCGCCGTTAAAGTGTTTCATGCGCAGTATTTTGTGTTGGGTGGCAACACCGGTGGCACAGTTGTTTAAGTGACAGATACGCAGAAATTTGCAGCCCATTGCGATCATCGGGCCGGTGCCGAAACCAAAACTCTCGGCACCCAGCAAGGCGGCCTTAATGACATCGAGCCCTGTTTTTAAACCACCGTCTGTCTGCACGCGGACTTTGTCGCGAAGGTTGTTTGCACGCAACACCTGATGTGTTTCAGACATACCAAGCTCCCATGGAGAGCCGGCATACTTAACACTGGTTAATGGCGAGGCACCGGTGCCTCCGTCATAGCCGGAAATGGTTATGAGGTCGGCATACGCTTTTGTTACCCCCGCTGCAATGGTGCCGACACCGGCTTCGGCGACCAGCTTAACGGACACCAGCGCTTCGGGATTGACCTGTTTTAAATCGAATATCAGTTGTGCCAGATCTTCAATAGAGTAGATGTCGTGGTGTGGTGGCGGAGAGATAAGAGACACACCGGGCATTGAGTAGCGCAGTGATGCGATCATCTCGTTGACCTTGTGTCCGGGTAACTGACCGCCTTCACCGGGTTTGGCACCTTGTGCTATTTTTATTTGAATAACTTCTGCGTTAACCAGATAGTGTGGCGTCACACCAAAACGTCCCGAGGCGACCTGCTTTATCCTCGAATTTTTCAGCGTGCCATAACGTTTGGGATCTTCTCCGCCTTCACCTGAATTAGACCTCGCCCCCAAGGTGTTCATCGCTTCTGCCAGTGTTTCATGCGCCTCTGGTGACAGTGCACCGAGTGACATACCGGCGGAGTCAAATCGTTTGATAATTTCTGATGCGGGTTCAACTTCTTCCAGCGGGATAGATGTTTTTGCGGGTTTTAATTTGAGCAGATCCCGCAAGGTGGCGGGTGCTCTGTTGTTAACCTGGTCAGCGTATAGCTGGTAGTCTTTGTAGTCGCCGCTGGTGACAGCCTGCTGCAGACTGGTGACGACATCCGGGTTGTAAGCATGGTATTCGCCGCCGTCTATATATTTCAGCAAGCCACCTTGATTAGTCTTTTTCCGGGGGTTGAATGCGTCGGCGGCAAGTGCCTGGCTGTCTTCTGCAAGGTCATTATAACCGGCGCCCTGGATACGGCTGACAGTGCCTTTAAAACATCTGTTCACTACTTCGTCATGCAGACCGACTATCTCAAAAAGTTGTGCGCCACGATAGCTGGCGATTGTTGAAATACCCATTTTCGATAGCACTTTCAACAAACCTTTGTTAACGCCTTTTCTATAGTTTCGCTCAAGGATAAGCGCGTCATTGTTGTCGATTTCTCCGCGCCTGACCATGCCCTGAATTGACTCATACGCCAGGTATGGGTAGATGCAGGTTGCACCGTAGCCGATCAGAACAGCAATATGATGTGGGTCGCGCGCGGTGGCTGTTTCTACAACTATATTCGAATCGCAACGCAATCCCCCTTCAATTAGACGGTGATGAACCGCACCGGTTGCGAGCAGGGCGTGGACTGGTATTTGATTTTCTGCAATATCATAGTCACTCAGTACAACTACGACTGCGCCAAGGGCCACGGCCTGGTAGGCTGCTTCGGCGATATCGATAATCGCTTGTTCGAGGCTGGTGGTGGTCGGGTCGTAGTTGAGGTTCAGGCGGATATGATGGTATTCGGGTTCATCATTCATTGCCAACAGCGTTTCGAATTTTTCACGCGATAGCACTGGTGATCTCACCAACAGGCGACGTGAATGATCTACGGTCTCGTTAAAAAGGTTTTTTTCAGCCCCCAGACATGTCTCAAGTGACATCACAATAGATTCACGTAACGGGTCTATTGGCGGGTTGGTTACCTGAGCAAATTGTTGTCTGAAATTTTCATAGAGTGATCGAACGTTTGCCGACAATACTGGAAACGGCGTATCGTCACCCATTGAACCAATGGCCTCCTGTGCTTCTTCTGCCAGTACTCTGAGTATCTGATCGCGTTCTTCAAAGGTGATGCCGAACATCTTTTCATAAGTGAGCAGACGCAAATCATCCATGGGTGGGGTAGTCGGTGGAGCATCGCGCAGGCGAGAGCGCAAATGTCTGGAATGCTTTTGTAACCAGCGTGCATAGGGCCTGCGGGTTTTCAGTAGATCATCTATGTTTTCAGGCTGCAGTACTTCCCCCGTCTCAGTGTCTACCGCAAACATTTGACCGGGTTTGACTCTGCCTTTGGCAATAACATCTTCCGGCTCGTAATCGTAGACACCGATTTCTGACGCCAGTGTGATTTGTCGATCGCGAGTGATGACATAGCGTGCCGGTCGCAAGCCATTGCGATCAAGCACGCATGATGCGTAGCGACCGTCGCTAAGTACCACACCGGCGGGTCCGTCCCAGGGTTCCATATGCATTGATGTGTATTCCAGCCAGGCCCGCATGTCTGCATCTGTTGAATTCATGTTGTGCCACGCGGGCGGCAGCAATAATCGCATGGCACGGAATATGTCCATGCCGCCGGCGATCAACACTTCGAGCATGTTGTCCAGCGACATTGAGTCAGAGCCGCCCATCGATACCAAGGGCAGCAGTTCGCGCAGTTCCGGTAATAGTTCACTGTGGAACTTTGTTGCTCTGGCGTTTGCCCAGTTGCGGTTGCCGCGTATGGTATTGATCTCACCGTTATGAGCGAGGTAGCGAAACGGTTGCGCCAGTCGCCACTGTGGAAGTGTATTAGTCGAAAATCTCTGATGAAATACCGCTATGCGTGAGGTCAGAGCAGGGTCGTTTAAGTCTTCGTAAAAAGCCGGTAGCCGATCGGGCATCATCAGGCCTTTATACAAAATCACATCAGATGAAAGTGAACACACGTAGAATTCATTGTCGTCTTTTTGCAGCTGTTGCTCTGTCTTGCGTCGGGCAACATAGAGGTTGCGATTCATTTCAGCGCCATCCATATAGTCTGGCGCGCTGACAAACAATTGCTCTATAAGTGGCATTGACTCTTTGGCTTCGCTGCCGCAGGCGTCGGCATTGGTTGGTACGGTTCGCCAGCCATTAACAATCAGGTTGCGGTCACTTAATTCACGGCTGAGAATTTCACGGGCGCGGCTGGCTTTGGTTTTGTCGGGATTCAGGAAAATCATTCCGGCGGCGAAAGTGCGGCCAACGGGAAAGCCTTCAAGTGCCGCCTTTTCCCGCAAGAATGCGACGGGCTTTTTTAACAGCAGGCCGCATCCGTCACCTGATTTGCCATCAGCGGCAACCGCGCCGCGATGGGTCATTCGTGCCAGCGCTTGTACGGCGGTTTTGACTAACTTGTGGCTGGCCTCACCGTCGATCTGTGCAATCAAACCAAAGCCGCAGTTGTCGTGCTCAAAGTCCGGGTGGTAGAGCCCGTGGGCTGCCAGTTTATCCAGTTGGTTCATTGAAATCTCTTGTAACCCGTTAGCTCGCGTCGCACTGTAATATCCCGGGCTGGCGCAATGGGCACGCTGATGGTGAATTGCCAGGTGGGTAAGGAGTCGGGCAGATGACGGTCAGTACTGCAAATCGTCGATGAGTACTTGTTCGCCAGTTGGCAATAGCGGCGAGTACTGCCACCGCAACGTCTGATTCCGATTACAGCCAGACACTTACCTCTGGGGGTTGATTGCAAGTCCTGGACCCGTTGCAAGGGCTGACGAAATCCAGGAGATGGATACCTTGAATTGAAGCCTTGTCCAGAGTCTGCGCCGCAGAACGTCAGCTACTGCGAACGCGCTGTGACGGTGCGCCCTGGCGGTGCCAAGGGCGATGGTAATCATCGATCATGCTCGGGACAATTGAATACCGATTAGCGTTGTTTTTTGATTGCGGCCTGCAGATCACTGATGGGTCTGATCCAGACTCCGAATTGTTTGGTATCAGTTGCCATACGATCTACGGCGGCAATTGCCTCGGAGCGCGTCTCATAGAGTCCACTGAGCAATCCGAAAACGGGGTTCTGGCTGTTGGTTGTCAGAAAGGGGTAGATCGCCACCGGGTCTTCGGCTTCAAGTTTCTGGGCCAGATCGATGATATAGCCACGCTCTCTGGAGGTTGCCAGTTGCACGGTAAATTTGGTCGGTGCCTGGAACAGTACCCAGCGTTCGTTTTCGATAGCGCGATTAATAGCTGGTGCTGCGTCCACCGGAACCTGAACCCCGTTGATCAGATCGCCGGAACCGGCAACAACAGCTGAACCAGCGTTTTGGATGGTGGTTTGTACGCCGGCTGCCTGATTGGCAACACCGGTATTGATATCGTCAATTGCCACTGCTATGCCGCCGTTGTCGTCAGTCGCGGCGACAGAGGTTGCATCTGTGTCGTTCGATCCATCCAGTGTTATCGCGGCAGCCTGATTGTCGTCACTGCCTGGATTGTTGGAAGCGGTGGTGTTGCCGGATGTGTTGTTCGGCACTGTCACTGCGACTGAACCGGGCACCTCAGGCTGAACGGCTGTGGTTGGTGAGGTGGTAATTTGCTCTATGCTATCAGTAACTTGTTCTGTTACTTGTTGCGTGGCAGGTGCGACGGCGATTATTTGCTCGGTAACCGTGCTGCTTGCGTCTGTGGCGGTATCAGTGACGCTATCAACCAGATTGCCGGTGTCCGGAATTTCAGGTGTATTTTCAACAATCGCTGTGACTGCCTCTGTTGCAGCCGGCTGTACTATTTCTGGCTGTACTACCTCTGGTTGTGTAACGACTTCACGATCAGCCGGCTTTAATAAATCATCGGCACCATTGGCGGTTGCGGTCGTCAGAGAATTGCTGGCTTCGTTAATTGTCGGTGTGACTAGCTGCGTGTTGTCAGAATCAGTGTTGACTGTCGTATTAATATTGCTGTTATCGACGACCAGGTCATTGCTTACCGCATCGCCGGGTACGACGCCGCTGGTGTCTGTGCTGATCACAGTGGTGTCGGCTTGTTCTGTTATATTGCCGGCAACAGGTTCAATAATTTCTGCTGTATTTTGCGCAATGGTTGCGTCTGGTTTGTCGTTGCCAAAGAACATTGACATTCCCCACGCAATCAAAGCAACCGCTGCAGTCCCGAGGGCTAAAAGCGGCCAGCCCAGGGCGGCGAAAAAACCCTTACCGCCGGCAGTGGCTGCGCCGCCGGAATAGACTGTGTTTAGGTATTTGCCAGCCAGTGCATTGATATTCTCAGGCAGCCCCTTTGATTCACGATGTATCTTGGAGATCGATTTATCAGTGAAAGGAAAGGCGTCAGTGTGACCGGCCTGGTTTAGCTTTGTGGTTAAATATTCTCTAACCCGGCTTTCATCCAGCGGTTGCAGCGTGGTGGTCGCATGTTCGAAGGATAACTCATCCTCGAATTCATCGGCGATTGCGGTAAGTTCGGCTTGAAGTTTTGGTTCACCGGTGAGTAACAACCGTGCGGTTTTGTCGCCGTTTTCTTTGCAGAAGGACGGCATGATATCGATGAGTTCAGCGATTTCTTCGATAGGCGCCAGATGGGCATCGTCAATTGCCAGAACGACACTCATTTTGTCGTCTGCGAGTTCTTCAAAGAGAGGTATCAGTGCGTCTACGTGGTCTGAAATGGTATCTGCCTGATCACCGCCCAGCTGGGTAAGCACTGCAGACAAAAATGACACGGTTTCGAAAGAGTCTGTGCCTTTAGCCACAAAAGGTTTAATACTGCTTTTGCAGTGTTTGATCAGCTGCGAAAGAAAAACGGTTTTGCCGACGCCCTGCTCACCAATAAACAGATGCAGGGACTCGCCAAAGCGCAGATGTTGTTCCATCGCAGCACGCACTTTTTGTGCGGTCGAGTCAGAAAAACGGCTGTTTTTATTGTCGACGAATGGCTGGGCGCTGAGGCCGAGTTCTGCGAGTGTCTCATCTTGCAGGGTCGCATCCCCAATCGCTTCTTCAATTGCCATAATTCTACCCGGTCTATTGTGTGTGAGGTGACAATGCTATCGTTGTTGACTGTAACAGCGCTCAAGTGTTTGCACTTCATGCTAAATTGCAATGCACGCTCTAAGCGAATGATCAGTCAGGTAAAGTACGTCAAGTTTAGAGTAGACTGGTCCTGACAGCAACGATGATAGATGGTGGACTCGCAAAGTTTGATTAACATCGTCAGTACATTAGTAATATCTGCAACTAAGGTGTATCAAATTCTGTACGTAAGAAGTCCTTCAACAAATTCTGATCGAATTTGTTGGTTAAAAATGATTCTCCAATGCCATTCAGCAATACCAGTGTGAGCAGGTTATCGCGCATTTTTTTGTCGCGATACATGAGTTCGTGGCATTGTTCGCCGGTCATTTGTTCAGGTGGCTTTGTTGGCAGACCGGTGGCGATTAAGACTTGCTCTATTTGCCGAACCGAATCTGCCTGGAGGCAGCCTGATCGCACCGAGAATCGCGCTGCCAGACACATACCTGCTGCAATGGCTTCACCGTGCAGCCAAACTCCATAACCACAAGCATTCTCGATAGCGTGCCCAAAGGTATGTCCAAGGTTTAATAGTGCACGCTGTCCGTTTTCCCGTTCATCTGCGGCGACAATACGCGCTTTATTTTCACAGCATCGGTTGACGGTATAGGACAGTTTGTCAGCGGCAAGCGCCAGCAACCCGCTCATGTTGTCGCCCAGCCAGTGGAAAAATTCGGCATCGTCGATGAGCCCGTATTTGATGACCTCTGCAAGGCCGGCTTTCAGCTCGCGCTCTGGCAGAGTTTGCAGGGTGCTCATGTCGGCAATGACGCAGGCTGGCTGGTGGAATGCGCCGATCATGTTTTTGCCCAGCGGGTGGTTAACGCCTGTTTTACCACCGACAGAGGAGTCGACCTGAGCCAGCAGAGTAGTGGGTATCTGTATAAAAGTGACGCCGCGTTGATAGGCAGCAGCGGCAAAGCCGCAGATATCACCTACCACACCGCCGCCCAACGCTATCAGAGTGCAGTTGCGATCAAAGCGTTCACGCATGAGTACATCAAAGATGGTCGACACGGTGTCGAGTGTTTTGTGCGCTTCGCCCGCTGGCAATGTGATGTGCTGGCAGTTAAAGGCACTCAAGGTTGCAAGCAGCGGTTGTAGAAAGTGACCGGCGGTATTTTCGTCGGCGACAATCAGCACGTTTGTGCCGCTGATGTGCTGATTGAGGAGATCCGGCTGGTGAACAATGCCGCTGCCGATGTAGATCGGATAACTTCTCTCGCCGAGTTCGACGTGTAAAGATTTCATGGATTAAGTATCAGGGTTATGAGATTCGTCAGAGTTGACTCTGGGGTTGGTTTTATTCCGCTGGCCGGTGTGTCGATGAAGTTTCTCAACCAGGCGACTGATGCGATCAACGACGCGCCGATGGCTTTGCCTGTTTGTACTGACGTGAATATGTGCCACGGACCGGTAAATAGGGTCCCTGTGGCGGCTCATTTCCATCAGTGTGGCGCGCGCGTCTCCATTTCTTAGTAGTGGCCTGGAGTCATTGCGCGACGTTCTTTCGACCTGCACATCGATGTTGACGTCGAGGAATATAACCGTACCACGAGTTTTCAGCCGCTGGCGGTTTTCTTCGCGCAATACTGCGCCACCACCGGTGGCGAGGATAATATTTTGTTTGCGGGTCAGGAAGTCGATCATTCGTGCTTCACGCCGTCTAAAGCCCGCCTCACCTTCAAAGTCAAAGATGGTCGGTATATCAACGCCGCAGGCGGCTTCGATTTCACGGTCGCTATCGTAGAATGGTCGGCATAGGCGTCGAGCCAATTGTTTGCCGACTGTGGTCTTGCCAGCGCCCATTGGTCCGATAAGAATAATGCTAGCCATAATGTTTAGGGTACGGGAGTTACCACGAACATACAGCAAAGAGGGGTGTTTTGCAGACAAAAAAAACCGCGGTTGCCCGCGGTTTTTAGTTCAGCTGGTGTTAGTCGACTATCGACTTAGTTACCCAGTGATGAAGATCCGTCGTTGACGATCTTTGGTGTCACGAAAACCAGTAGTTCGGTTTTGTCATCCTCGCTGGAGTTGTACTGGAACAACTTGCCCAGCAGTGGCAGGTCACCGAAAAATGGTACCTGGTCTCTCTGCTGGATAATGGTCTGCTCGTAGATTCCACCCAGCACGACTGTTTCACCGTTGGCGACCAACACCTGAGTGTTCACCTCGCGGGTGTCTATGCTCGGGACTCGACGATCTCCAGTACCAAACACTTCGCCAACCGTGTCTTTATTGACGGTCAGATCCATGATGATGCGCTCGTCAGGAGTGATCTGCGGCTTAACCCTGAGTCCGAGTACAGCCTTTCGGAAAGAGATTGAAGCTGCACCACTTGAAGAGGCTTCAAGATACGGAATCTCCACACCCTGTTCGATATAGGCTTCTCGCTGGTTAGCGGTAATGACACGAGGACTTGAGATTACTTCACCGCGACCTTCAGCCTGCATGGCCGACAGTTCGAGTTCAAGTAATGTTCCGAACGGGAGTTTTGCCAGTGCCAGTCCCAGTGATCCTGCCTGATTGATCGCTGGCAGGTTAACATTGAAACGATCCAGGCCAGGCGTACCATCGTCAATCAGTGTCTGAACTGCTGAAGATGATCCGCTGACTACTGCGCCTTCACCGGGATTTTCGGTGGTGTCACGACTCACGCCGAATCGAACACCCATCTCGCGGTTGAAGTCGTCGCTGGCGATAACAATACGTGACTCGATCAGAACCTGACGCACCGGAACATCCAGTCGTGTTACCAGAGCCCGGACTTTGCCGAGTACGTCAGAGGTGTCACTGACGAGAATCGTGTTGGTGCGATCATCGATAGTCACGTTGCCACGATCAGATAAAACGCCACCGGTTTCTGATTTAAGAATGGCGGCTACTTCGTTGGCTTTTGCGTAGTTGACCTGCACAAACTCAGTGCGTAGTGGCTCGAGCTGAATAGCTTTCTGTGCCGCGTCTCTCTCTGCTGCTTCCTGCGCGGCGATTTCTCCGGTAGGAGCAACCATGACGACGTTGCCTGATCTTCTTTTGTCGAGTCCCTTGGTACGCAGGATAATATCGAGCGCCTGATCCCATGGAACGTTTTTCAAACGCAGCGTTAACTTACCCGAAACGCTGTCACTGACAACGATGTTCAGATCGGTAAAGTCAGCCAGTAACTGCAATACAGAGCGAACTTCGATGTCCTGAAAGTTAAGGGACAACTCTTCGCCGGTGTAGCGCACTTCTGATCGGACGGGTGCTGTTTGAAATACCGGGGCAGGGGTCGAGTAATCAACACCACTGTCTTGCGGGTTGTAGGTAACGTCGTCCATTTTAGGCATCGGTGCCATTTCGACTTTTGTCGGTGCCGCCTGTGGCTCTACGTATTCTTCAACGGCAGCGCCATTTTGCACATCGATAGTTTCATCGACAGGCATTTGTTGCATCGTTGTTTCATCGGGGATCAGTTCGGAATTGTCTGAGCCCGGCTGATCGGCTTGATAGTCCAGTGGCAGGCTTGTAGGAAGTTCCAGCATCACACCGCCGTCGTCTGCCATTACATCTGCTGCCATTTCTTCAGCCACAGCGGCATTGGCGTTGTCCAGAATTTCTGCAAGATCGCTGGCAATCAGATCATCGTCGATGGTGTCAGGAATTTCGGCCGATTCTGAAGGCATGCCCTGAGCGTCGTTGTCTAATGTGACGCGAAAGACGTTGCCGTCGATCTCTGTCTCGTAGTCAGACATTTCGCTAAGGTTCACCACCACTCGAGTGCGGTCGTTGGCTTCAACAATATTGACGCTTTCAATGTTACCGACACCTACCGGTACTATGCGTTTATCAAGCGCGTTAGTAGTGTCCATAAGATCGATAGCTATTCTGGCCGGTTGCTCAATCTTGAACGATTGAGGGTCCACGACAGCGTCGCTTAACCTGAAAGCAATCTGTTGTTGGTTGCCGGGTAGCGTTGTGTAACTTACGTTATCAAGGGTTGCAGCAATGCCCTGTGTAACAAGTGCCTGAGCACCCATTGCCATAGCCAGCAGACGCAGCTTTCCCAAGTGCTTGCACCGGGTTGTACCGCCACTTACTGGTGAGCCGCAGACTGATGGTTTATTCACCGTTTTTCTCCGTCGCATCATTTTACTTTTATTCATAGCCTTGCCAGTATTAGCGATCATTCGTCTTCACCTAGCGCTAATTGGGCGTCTCGTTGTATCCAGCCACTAATACCATCAGGTATAAGTTCGACCAGACTGATTTGATTTTCTGAGATTTGCACAATCTTGCCGTGATTCTGACCAGCATAGTTGCCGGGTTGTACACGGTGAATAGTGCCTTCAGGGTCTTGTACCAGCGCCCAGCTTGACGCGCGTTGTTTCAGGATGCCAACCATTTTCAACGCATCCAGCGGGTAGCTTTCAAGTGATTCGCGTCTGCGATTGTCACTGGGTCGCGGGCCGGTGCTGGTTGAGGGAACAATAGATTCGTCGGCCAGGTCAGAGCTGGGTTTAAACGGATCTCTAAGAGCAGTTTCGGTATAGACAAACGATTCATACTGAGCAAAGTCTGGCAAAGGATCAACACGACCCTGGTGCTTCAATTTGGTCTGCGCGACAAACTGTTCAAGATCAGACATGTCGTTTTCGCAGCCCGTGAGCATTGCAGAAGCGGCCAGTACAACTGTTGCGGTACGCATCCAGCCAAACCGGGATGAGGATTTAATTAGTTTCACGCCTTATCCCTCGTCATCGTCTAGGTAGCGGTAAGTGGTGGCAGTCAAATCCATCTTCAGTTTTTGCAGGTACTTGCCATCTTTTCTAGCTTTCTTGGCTTGTCCTGAAGGTGTGATGGCAATGTCATGCAGAGTTACAATTCTTGGCAATGAGGCCAGGCCGCTCACAAAGTTACCAAACTGGTGGTAGCTGCCTGTAACACTGATCTTAATTGGATACTCGACGTAGAATTCTCTGGCGATTTCTTTGCCGGGTTTGAAAAACTCCACTTCAAGGCCGGCTGCGACACTTGTTTGCGACAGATCGATAAGAAGACTTTCTATATCTGTCTTATTCGGTAGTTGGCGCAACATCACGTTAAAGGTTCGCTTCATTTCGCTAAGCTGTTCTACATAGGCTTCACGGTTGGCGGCTTTAGCCTGAGTTGTGTCAAACAGAGTTTTAAGAGTATTCTCTTTGGCGGCAACGACTTCGAGCTGCTCGAATTTTGGTTTCACAAGAAACCAGATTCCAGCGCCTACAATGGCTGTAAACATCAATGCCAGTACGAAGGCGCGTGCAGCAAGCGGTGCGGTGCCGATTTTCTTAAGGTCACCTGCATCAAGTTCTTGCAGGTCTGAAAAAGCTTGTCCGATATCCACAGTAGCCCCCTATTCGTCGATAGTCGCGAGTTGATTTTGATCAGCAGGTGCGACCGACTGGGACAAGCGCAGTTTAAATGTGCTTATGCCGCTGTCTTTGGCAGACTGAATCACTTCAAGACCAGGCTGCTTAAACCAGTCTGATGCATCAAGATTTCGCATCAGTGTTGAAACCCGTGCGTTAGAGTCGGCGCGACCTTCAAATGCCAACCGGTCTTTGTCCTGTTTCATTGACAGCAGGTAGACACCGTCTGGAATTCGTTGGGCGAGTTCCTGAAAAGTATGCACAACCTGTGGTCGTTTGGTTTGCAGCTCCTGGATGATATCCATACGGGCAAGCAGATTCGCTTTAGTTGATTCGAGTTCTTCGATCTCTTTCAACTCTGCTTTAAGCTTGTCTACTTCACGTTGCATGTATATGTTGCGTGCTTCCTGGTACTCTATTTTGTCAGCGGCGATGCGTGTGCCTGCGAAAACAACTCCCGCACCGAGCAAGGCTGTGACAAGAGCACTGATACCAAACTCTTTGGCTTTGACGCGTCGTTCTTCTTCGCGCCAGGGCAGTAGATTAATTTTAGCCATTAGTCGAATCCTCGTGTGGCAAGCCCACAAGCAATCATCATCGCCGGACCATCAGATTGAAGCCGTTGTTGTGCAACTCCAGCGGCGCATTCGATGTTTTGAAACGGGTTGGCAATAGAGGTCGGGGTACCAATCTGCGCTTCGATCAAATCACTGATTCCGGCAATTTCAGCGCAGCCACCAGCCAGTAGAATCTGATCGACGTAGTCGTTCTGATCTGCTGAGAAGAAAAACTGCAGAAATCGATTAGCCTGCTGAACGATCTGGTCTTTAAACGGGCTGAGAATTTCTGGTTCATAGTTGTCTGGCAAACCGCCAACACGCTTCACTCGTCCAGCGTCTTCATAAGACAGCCCATAGCGACGCATAATCTCTTCTGTCAATTGTTTGCCGCCGAATGGCTGCTCTCTTGTGTAAACGAGGTTGTCAGCGCGAAAGACACTCAGACTGGTCATCGTCGCACCGATATCCAGCACCGCGATGGTTTTATCTTTCCAGTCCAGATCGGACTGTTGCTGGATCAGCTTGCAAGTGTGTTCGATGGTGTAAGGCTCAATGTCGACCACCTTGGCTGTCAGTCCACCAATCTCACAAGCGGCGGTACGTTCTTCAACGTTTTCGCTGCGTGAAGCAACCAGCAAGACATCATTGCTTGCAGGTTGATCCTCTGTGGGACCGATTACCTGATGATCCAGGTTTACCTCATCCAGTGAATACGGGATATACTGATCCGCCTCCAGCTGAATCTGGGCTTCGAGTTCGGTGGGCTTAAGACCCGCCGGCATCTGGATAACCTTGGTAATAACCATGGCACTTGGCACAGCTACTGCGGCGAATTTCTTCTTCGACCCCGATCTTTTCAATGCCCTCTTTATCGCCTCCCCGACAGCTTCTACATCTTGCAGACTCTTGTCGTTCATGGCGTTAGCGGGCAGTGGTTCGACTGCGTAGCTCTCGATTCGATAGGCCGTCTTGGTTCGACTTAATTCAAGCAGCTTCACCGAAGTGGAGCTGATGTCGATACCAATCAGGTTCGATTGTTTGTTTCCGATTGAAAAGTTCATGGTATGGGATAAGGCCCAGGCAATTTGCTCGTAAGTTTCAATCCAAAAGATGTTTTGAATTTTTAATAAGTTGCAAGGTTTTTTCACAAAACCTTTTGCAACTGCCATAATGAAACTGCAAAAGGCACTCCAATTTCTTTTCTTCGGTTTGCTAAAAGCGTTAACGAGGTCCACAAACGTTGAGATAACTGGCTCAATGTGCGGATTCACCCCCCGGAATTGTGAGTTTGTGCACAATAACTCCGGTCTTTTTCGAGTGTCAGGTATTGATTGGTAAGATATTTAAGGTGTTGCTGGGACTATTTGTGCTGGCTTGCGTGATAATTGGCGTCTCCGGTGTCATCACTTATAAAAGGCTGGAGCCAAATCTGCCCGATATTGACGCGCTGGCTGACGTAGAGCTGAGTATTCCCCTGTCTGTGTACACCAGCGACGCCAGGCTGATAGCCGAGTTCGGCGAGAAACGCCGTGAGCAGCTCTTTATAGAAGATGCCCCGCAGGTCCTGATAGATGCGGTGATTGCATCGGAAGATGATCGCTTTTATGAGCACCCGGGCGTTGATTATCAAGGACTTTTACGCGCTGGCATCAATTTGATCAAGACCGGCAAAAAGGGCCAGGGTGGTAGCACAATCACCATGCAGGTTGCGCGCAATCTGTATTTGTCGCCTGAGAAAACCTATGTGCGCAAGCTCAATGAGATTTTACTGGCGCTGAAAATTGAACGGCAAATAAGCAAAGATTCAATCCTCGAGCTTTATCTTAATATCCCCTATCTGGGGAATCGGGCCTATGGTGCAGCGTCTGCTGCCAAAGTTTATTACGGAAAATCGGTTTCCGACCTCAATTTAGCTGAGGCGGCGATGATTGCCGGCTTGCCTAAAGCGCCGTCGTTGTACAACCCCATTGTGAACCCAGAGAGAGCATTGGTGCGTCGAAACTACGTCTTGAGAAGAATGCTGGAACTCGAAAAAATTACCAACGAGCAGTTTCTGCAGGCAAAGGCAGAGCCGGTCACGGCCAAATTGCATCGGACAGCCAGTGAAATAGAGGCGGGTTATGTCAGTGAAATGGCACGCGCGCAGATGGTCGAATGGCTGGGTGAAGATGCCTACACTGGTGGCTACAAGGTTTTCACCACTATCGACAGCAAACACCAACTGGCGGCGAACAAGGCGCTGCGCTCTGCCTTGCAGAATTATGAGAAACGCCACGGATTGCGGATTCCAGGTAAAGCGACGCCGGAAGATGTGACCTCACAGGAAAATATTGACGAAATATTGGCCACAATGCCTGGTCACGGTGATCTGCAGGCCGCTTTGGTTGTTAAAACCACAGATACCCATGCCGTCGCGGGTTTGCAGGGTGGCGAGCTTATAGAGATTCCATGGGCTAATATGGCCTGGGCGTCGCCGGTCAGCGAAGAAGATCCGGAAAAACTGAAATTTAGTAAACCGGCTGAGATACTGGCGCCGCTTGATCTTATCTATGTGTCGCAAGTGACAGAAATTCCACCTGAAGAGCCCGTCAGGAAAGGTAAACCAGCGCCACTGCAGCCGGTGTTGGGGTATGCACTGGCACAAATGCCGGAGGTCGAAGGGGCCTTTGTTTCAGTCAATCCGGCCAGTGGTAAGATTATCTCACTGGTTGGTGGTTTTGATTTCTATCGCAGTAAATTTAACCGTGTAACTCAGGCTTATCGTCAGCCGGGATCAAATTTCAAACCCTTTATCTTCTCGGCAGCGCTGGAACACGGCGATACCGCCGCGACTATATACAACGATACACCTGTAGTACTCGAAGATAACGTGCTGGAAGACGAATGGCGGCCCCGTAATTACTCTGGTCGTTTCTTTGGTCCGACCCGACTGCGTGAGGCGTTGGTAAAATCCCGCAACATTGTATCGATTAGAATATTGCAGGAACTGGGAATACCAAAAGCGGTTCGCTACAGCAAGCGATTTAATTTTCTGCCGCAAAGCCTGCCCAGAAATTTATCTCTGGCGCTGGGCAGTGGTGACATGACGCCGCTGCAACTGGCCATGGGATATACGGTATTTGCTAACGGCGGCTATACAGTGCCCCCCAGATTTATAGAGAAAATTCTTGATGGCGACGGGCGACTGGTTTATCAGGCCTCGGCGATAGAAACCTGTGACACACCTGAGCAATGTCAGGAACTAACCAGACTCTACGGTGAGGAAACAGCGATAGAGGATGTTGCCGTTAGCACTGATATTACTGATGATAGCGACCAGCCACTTGATGAGCCCGAGCTCAGTGCTGCAACCGCGAAAGGCATTCCCGATACCGCGAAAGTCATAGTGGCATCACGAGTAGTTGAGGAGCGTAATGCGTTTATTATGCGTTCTATCATGCGTGAGGTGGTTCAACGAGGTACGGCGACCAAGGCAAAAGTTCTGGGTCGACAAGACATCGCTGGTAAAACAGGCACCACTAATGACCTTTTTGATGCATGGTTCACGGGGTTTAACAGCCAGATTGTTGCTACCGCATGGATAGGCTATGACGAACAACGATCACTGGGTGCGAGGGAAAGTGGTGGTGTAGCGGCGTTGCCAATGTGGGTTGATTACATGCGGGTAGGGCTTGATGGTGTTCCTGAAGACAGGGAGTATCAGCCGGCTGGTGTGGCAACGGCGAAGATCGATCGCAAAACCGGCAAGCTTGCAACCCCGGGCGCTGACAACTCTTTCTTTGAGTTTTTCAGGGAAGAATATCTGCCCACGGAATATGCTGAGCCACTTGAAATCATTGAGCCGGTACAGGTACGTAAGCAGCTACAGCAATCTGTCGAAGTTTTTACTACCGACTCCGGTGGCGGTGAAACCACTGTGCCGACGAATAAGGTTCCGGTTAGACCGCAAAGCAGAGAATCACGAAAGAAGAAACTTGAACAGCTTTTCTAGCGTGTTGCCAGCGGTCTGCTGGCTGATTGCCGTCGCTTAAATCGTCCATACTATTTGTGAAATGCCGGGCTCAGTTCATGCACGGTTTCAATCATGTACTGGACGTTTTCGGGGTCCACAAACTGGTGAATGCCGTGGCCGAGATTAAAAATATGCCGGTGTCCGGCTCCGTAGCTCTCCAGCACCCGTTGTACTTCTTCTCTGATCTTTGCATGTGTTCCGTACAACACTCCCGGATCAAGATTGCCCTGCAAGGCGACTGTGTCCTGTGTCAGCGCTCGCGCGTCTCGTAAATCCAGTGTCCAGTCCACGCCAACCGCGTGGCAACCGGTTCTGGCAATTGCAGGCAGCCACATACCGCCATTTTTGGTAAACAAAGTGATTGGTATGCTGCTGTGGGACTCGCGAATCGCATCGACGATTTGTTGCATGTAGCCAAGTGAAAATAATTGGTAGGTACGCGGCGTGAGAATGCCGCCCCAGGTATCAAAGACCATTAGTGCCTGTGCACCGGCATCAGCCTGCGCCCGAAGGTATGCAATTGTCGTGGTGGTGATTTTTGATAACAACGAATGTAGTGCCGACTCATCGGCGTACATCAGTCGTTTGGTGTGATGGTAGTCTTTGCTGCCCGAGCCTTCTACCATATAAGTGGCAACGGTCCATGGGCTGCCGCTGAAACCGATAAGTGGCACGCTGTCGTTCAGTTCCCTGCGTATTAGTCGAACCGCATCCATCACGTATCGCAGTTCGGTTTCCGGATCCGGTGTAGCAAGATTTTCAATGTCTTTCGGCGTGCGCACCGGGTGTTTGAAGCGGGGGCCTTCACCGGCTTCAAAATAGAGTCCAAGCCCCATTGCATCGGGTACGGTCAAAATATCTGAAAAGAGAATTGCTGCATCAAGGTTGAAGCGTTTGATCGGTTGCAGAGTCACTTCGCACGCCAGTTCCGGAGTGCCGGCCAGTGTCATGAAGTCGCCGGCGCGTTTTCTGGTCTCCAGATACTCGGGCAGGTATCTGCCCGCCTGACGCATTATCCAGAGAGGGGTGCGATCTACCGGCTCGTTATTTAGAACGTTAAGAAAACGGGTGTTTTTTATTGAGTGCATCGCCGACCTGAGTGTTTGTTTCGCGAAGGCTATGGTATCGCGGCCGTGTGCAGGCCGGGAGCTATCGTGTTGTGAGATGAGTATTCTGTGCGAAGATTATATTTGAAATACTTATGAATCATACACCCAGAAAATCAATGATTCCTTCAGCGGCGTTGCGACCTTCGAATACCGCCGTAACCACTAAGTCCGAGCCGCGTACCATATCGCCGCCGGCAAATATTTTCGGGTTACCTGTCTGGTGGGCAAAAGTGTCTTTGGTTCGTTCTGCTGGTGCGATGACACGGCCTCGATTATCGATACCTACCGCGCATTTGTCGAACCACTGCGGAGGGTTTGGCCTAAAGCCAAATGCTACCAGAATAGCATCAGCGGCGATGATCTCTTCTGTGCCGGGTACGACTTCCGGCGTACGACGGCCGCGTTTATCGGGCGGTCCCAGGCGGGTTGTTACGCATTTGACGCCGGCGACTTTGTTATCTTCACCGATAATTTCGAGTGGCTGGCGATTCCACAGAAATTCCACGCCTTCCTCTTTGGCGTTTTTCACCTCGCGTCTGGAGCCGGGCATGTTGGCCTCATCTCGACGATATGCACATGTGACGGAACTGGCGCCCTGCCGAATGGCCGTTCTGTTGCAATCCATGGCGGTATCACCGCCACCCAGAACAACCACTTTTTTATCTTTCAGATCGATGAAGGTATCGTTTGGCCAATGCTGGACATTGTTGACGTTGGAAATCAGATAGGGCAGAGCGTCATGGACGCCATCCAGATCTTCGCCTTCGAAACCGCCGCGCATGGACGTGTAAGTGCCCATGCCAAGGAACACGGCATCGAAGTCTGCCAGCAGATCATCGATGCTGATATCCGCTCCGATGGTGGTGTTTAATTTGAACTCGACGCCCATCTCTTCCATTAGCTCGCGGCGAGTGAACACCACCTCTTTTTCCAGCTTAAAAGGTGGTATGCCAAAAGTCAGTAGTCCGCCAATTTCGTTGTAACGATCGAAAACAACAGGTTTGACACCGTTGCGAACCAGTATGTCTGCACAACCTAAGCCTGCGGGGCCTGCGCCGACAATGGCTACTCGTTTACCGGTGTCGACTACTTTAGACATGTCTGGTCGCCAGCCTTGTTTTAAGGCTTCATCGGTAATGTATTTTTCTATTGATCCTATGGTTACTGCACCGAAACCCTCATTAAGGGTGCATGCACCTTCACATAGCCGGTCCTGAGGACAGACCCTGCCACACATTTCCGGCAGCGAGTTTGTTCTATGGCTGATCTCGGCGGCCTGGAACAGGTTGCCTTCGGCAATAAGTTTCAGCCAGTTGGGAATATAGTTGTGAACCGGGCATTTCCATTCGCAATAGGGGTTGCCGCAGGCCAGGCAGCGTTCCGATTGCACGGCTGCCGTTTCGGGGTCGAATTGACCGTAGATTTCTTTGAATTGCACGACACGTTCGTCGGCGGGAGTCTTCTGCGGATCTTCCCGCGGGGCATCCAAAAACTGAAAAGCATTTGTCATTGTATTGTCGCAAGCCTGGATTTAGTGCAGTGGACTCATCAGTAGCTTAGAGAGTCTGGCTGCGAATCAAGCTGCCAGTTACAGGCCAATTTCACTCAAACCGGCAAGTGCCGCTTAAGCGCCTAGTTTCGCCTTGATGAGTGCGCTTACAGCAGACATGTCTGCGCGACCCTGAAGTCTGGGTTTTAACATACCCATCACTTTACCCATATCGCGAATTTCGGACGCTCCGGTTTGGGTAACCGCGTCGTCGATAAGGGCTTGTACTTCGTCTTCGGAGAGGGCCTGAGGCAAGTAGGTTTGGATGATTTCCAATTCTTTTTGCTCAATGACGGCCAGGTCATCGCGACCGCCTTTTTCGAACAGGCCAATTGATTCACGACGCTGTTTTGCCATTTTGTCGAGAATGACCAGCATGGCGGAATCGTCCAGTTCGATTCTTTCGTCAACTTCTTTCTGTTTTACTGCTGCAGAAACAAGACGCAGCACGGCCAGGCGGTCTTTTTCGCCGCTTTTCATGCAGGCCTTGATATCAGCCATCAATGTGGCTTTGATCTCTGACACAGTAGTAGTTAGTACATTCGCACGCGGCGTGACACTTCTTTGGAGAGTTTTTTCTGGTGACGCTTCACTGCTGCAGCGGCTTTGCGCTTACGCTCAGTGGTTGGCTTTTCGTAGTACTCGCGACGACGGGTTTCAGTCAGAACGCCAGCTTTTTCGCAAGATCTTTTGAAACGGCGTAGTGCGATTTCAAATGGTTCGTTTTCTTTTACACGTACAGATGGCATGGGTTTGCTGATTCTCTTGAGTGCTTGCGCTAAAGCAGTGCGCGGATTATTTTGTATAGGGCGGTAGAAAACCGGAGCTTTCCACAGCTTAGCCCGCTAATTATAAGGGTTTATGCTGTACAAGCAAGTAATCGACCGCGTTGTTACAACTTAAAGGGCTGTTTTATTGGCCTTAAGCTCTTTAAACACCTTAAAACAGAACGAGAAAGCATTTGTTAGTACTAGGTATAGAGACATCCTGCGATGAAACCGGGATTGCACTTTACGATAGCGGGCGTGGGCTGCTGGCGCATGTGCTGCACAGCCAGGTGGATGAACACGCCGTCTACGGCGGCGTGGTTCCGGAAATTGCGTCGCGGGATCATGTCCGTAAATGGGTGTCACTGACCCGCCAATGCGCCAGAGATGCTGGTAAACAGCTGGATCAGATCGACGCGGTGGCTTATACCGTAGGGCCAGGCCTGGCCGGAGCTCTGTTTACCGGTGCAGTTGCCGGTCGAATGCTGGCCTGGAGTCTGGGCGCGCGCGCGCTTGGTGTGCACCATATGGAGGCTCATTTGCTGGCGCCGATGCTGGAAGACGATCCGCCGCAATATCCCTTTGTCTGTCTGTTAGTGTCTGGCGGTCATACCCAGTTGGTCAGGGTGGATGGTATTGGCAGGTATAAATTGCTTGGTGATACCCTGGACGATGCCGCAGGTGAGGCGTTTGATAAAACCGCGAAAATGCTTGGTCTCGGGTATCCGGGCGGGCCAAAACTGGCGGCTATTGCAGAGCAGGGTGAAGATAAAAAATTCGTTTTCGCCAGGCCCATGACCAACAGACCGGGGCTTGATTTTAGTTTCAGCGGATTAAAAACAGCGGCGATGACGGCGTTTTTGTCGGTGGATAAAGATCCTCACGCGGTGGCAGACATAGCCGCGGCATTTCAGGATGCTGTAGTCGATACTCTGACAATCAAATGCCAGCGCGCCCTGCGTCAGGAGAAGCTGACGCGATTGGTGGTGGCTGGTGGTGTAGCATCAAATAAAAATCTGCGTAGCGCACTGGCTGCCATGCTTGAGAAAATGGATGGCAGGCTGTGTTGCCCCAGGCTCGAGTTTTGTACTGATAACGGAGCCATGATTGCCTATGCCGGTGCCCTGCGGCTGCAAGCCGGACAAACCAGTGGTAAACAAGTGGATATCAGGCCGCGCTGGCCTTTGGCGGAAATGTCTCCGCCGCAGTAGTGAATTTAGTCAGCTTGCGAGTCCCTGGTTTTCTTGTCGCCGATTTTTGGCTCTTCACCTCGGAGCAGCCGCCCTATATTGCTTCGATGTCGCCAGAATACCAACGTCCCGATAGCCACTCCGCAGATAACGATAGCCATTGAGCCGGTAGTGATCCATAAAAATAACGGCAATATAAGCAAGCTGCCTAACGCCGCCAGAGACGAATAGCGGAACGTCAGACTGAGTGCCAGCCAGCTTGCAATGACCAACAGCCCGGCAAGCCACGATAATCCAAACACCGCACCAAACGTAGTGGCGACGCCTTTGCCGCCCTTGAACTGGAAAAATAGCGGGTACAGATGGCCCAACACGCAAGCAATGGCGGTCAAACCTATCCATAACGGCGGGATTTGCAACGCGGTTGCCGCATACACCGGGGCGAATCCTTTTAATGCATCGCCAATCAGGGTGATGGCCGCAGGCAGTTTGCCACCGACACGCAGCACGTTAGTTGCCCCGGGGTTGCCGGAACCTTCTGATCTCGGGTCCGGCAGACGCATGAGCTTGCAGACAATAATGGCCGTTGAAATTGAGCCGATCAGATAGCCAATCAGGGGTAAGAAAAAATGCATTGGAATCCTGCTTATGTGCACGAGTTATAATGGCAGCTAGAATAACAGCCAACCACCTCGATCCCTATTAATCGCCGTCGACAGGTATCCATGCTTGTTTGAGCCGAGAAATTAATTGTCCAATCCCGATAATGCAAGTTTTGGCATCGACTACTCGCTGGTGCGTAAAACCAGCGATCGAGCGCAAAGTGAATATTCAGCACACAGCGAAGTGCCGGATACTATTGCCGATCGTCTGTATGAACGACTGGAGCTGCTAAAGGAGCCGCCGGCGCGGGTGCTGGACGTGGGCACCGGCAACGGGCGTCATCTTAAGGTGCTTCGACAACTGTTTCCGCGCGCGGTAGTGGTCGGGGCGGATATCAGTACAGTGGCACTGCGGTGTGCGCCTAAAACCAGATTCTGGCAACGCTCACCGTTATTGGTCGCATTAGACGCGAGCGCAGGGTTGCCTTTTAGTGACGGCAGCTTTGATCTTGTTGTGTCGAACCTCATGTTGCCGTGGATATTACCGGCTGAAGTGTTTGCCGCGGAGTTGAACCGGATCTTATCCGACAACGGCGCGTTCTTTCTAAGTTCAGTGGGTCCGGATACGCTGCAGGAATTGCGTTATGCCTGGCGGCAAATTGATGACGCTGAGCATATAAACGTATTGTTGGATATGCACGATGTAGGTGATCTGCTGCACCGCGCGGGCATAGCAGATCCAGTGATGGATGCAGAGCGTCTGACCGTAGAGTACCCGTCTGTACCAAAGCTGCTGAGCGAATTGGTACAAACGGGCTGTTGTGCGGTAGTTTCTGGCAGAAGGCGTGGTTTGATGGGGTCAGATATTACCTCCAAATTAGCGGCGGCCTACCCGGATCGATCTTCTGACGGCAATAGCGACAGCAGCTCAATAGACGCGACACTGGAAGTGGTCTATGCGCATGGCTGGAAAGGTAAGCCGAAAGTCGCGGGAGGTCAGGCAGGAGAATTTGTAATCAACCTGGATCGGCTGCGTAAATCTGGTCCATAAATTGAACCTGTGGTCACAAGCGCAGGTATTTTGACCAGATTAACTTTGTCTAGGTTGTGCTGGTGCTTGCCGATAAGAGCTATAGTGATTATCATCCTGATCTGAATTGAATAAACTCACGTACTCGGTTTAATGATTCCTTTTAAGCCGTAATCCTATTGGTGTCAAATCCCCGGTTTCTCGATTGAGTGAGATGTAAGGGTGGGTTAACATCTGTAGCTGCATTTGAAGACGGTTCAACCGAATGGTCGTTAGGCAAAATAATAGTGAGACCGGGGCTACCCAGATCATTGTCAAGGGCAACAGGTCGGTGAGCTGGCGTGCCAATGTAATTCTGGCAGCATCGTTGGGCGCCGTGAGTGCGTTGATCGGTGGTGGCATGGCGATGTACGGATTTTGGGTGGTATTGACATTTGCAGGGCTCGAATTCCTGTTCGTTATGTTTTGCTTAAGTAAAGTTTATCGAAAAATGGGCTATACAGAAGTCATCTCCATACAAGAATCAACGCTTGTGGTGGAAGCCGGCTTTGACAAACCGGAGTCAGTTATAGAGCTGTCCCGTCACTGGACGCAGATTGAGTTCGATGATCCTGCCAGCCTGTTTGAAGTTGGTACGTTGAAGCTTGAGTCCAGCGGCCGTTGTTTAGAGGTTGGGCGCTTGCTCAACAAAAGCGAAAAAAGAGATTTATACGAAGAGCTTCAGCGTTGTCTGGGGTTGAAACAAACAAAGCTCAGGTTGATTTCATAAGATCCGTCGTCTAAAAGCCGTCAACTGAGTACGAAGATTAATTGCTGTATGCCTGTTCAAAGGGGTATGGCAGGCTAGAATCCTACTATTTTAAATTGGAGAAGGTCCCGATGAGGTCCCCAATGTCTATTGTTTTGCGCTGGTTAGTGACAGCTTACGCGCTCTTGTTCTGTTCGCTGAGTCTGGCTGCTATCGGTGATATCAACATGCCGGTGGGTGTTACACCCATCAGCAAAGAAGTCTACGGGCTTCACATGATGATCTTCTGGATCTGCTGTGTGATTGGAGTGCTGGTTTTCGCGGTAATGTTTTACTCGATGTTCAAGCACAGAAAATCCAAGGGCGCGAAAGCCGCTGATTTTCATGAAAGCACAGTGGTGGAGATAATCTGGACTGCAGTGCCATTGGTTATTCTAATTGCAATGGCTATTCCAGCGGCAAAGACTCTGATCGCCATGGAAGACACCAGTGATGCAGATGTCACTATAAAAGTGACAGGGTATCAGTGGAAATGGCACTACGAATATCTTGATTCAGAGATAAGCTTTTTCAGCTCGCTAGACGCTGATCACAACGCAGCACGGCAAGTCGGGTCTGGCATAGATGTCAGTCAGTTCGACAACTATCTGAAAGAAGTGGACAACGAGCTGGTGCTGCCAGTTGGCAAAAAAATCCGATTCCTGCATACAGCATCTGACGTTATCCATTCCTGGTGGGTACCGGCCCTCGCTGTGAAGAAAGATGCGATTCCGGGATTTATCAATGAAAACTGGGCATTGATCGAAGAGCCCGGCGTCTACCGTGGTAAATGTGCTGAGCTCTGCGGGCGCGATCATGGCTTCATGCCTATCGTGGTCAGGGCGGTTCCTGAAGAAGAATACGAGCAGTGGGTTGCTGAAATGTCTCCAGCGCCAATGGTTGCCGAGACATCCGAAGATAGTGCACCAGCTGCTGCGGACGGCGACGCCGAGCGTGAGTGGGCATTGGCTGAGCTGATGGAAAAAGGTGAAAGCGTGTACAACACTTCTTGCGCTGCTTGTCACCAGGCGAACGGCCAGGGGCTGCCAGGCGCTTTCCCTGCGATTGCCGGGAGTCCCGTGGCAACTGGTCCGGTTGATGCGCATATCAACGTGATTTACGCAGGTGTCTCTGGCACAGCGATGGCAGCTTTCGCCAATCAGCTAAGCGATTCAGATATGGCTGCGGTCATTACTTATCAGCGCAACGCATTCGGAAATACCGTTGGCGACCTGGTACAGCCGTCTGCCATTAAAGCGCTACGTTAATGCTAAAGAATAACTTGAATATAAGCCTCTATTGGAGTCCATTATGAGCACTGCAACAGCAGACCATCACGATCACGATGATCACCATGGCCCCGCACCGGGCCTGATGCGCTGGGTCTACACAACTAACCACAAAGACATCGGGACGCTTTACCTGCTGTTTGCCCTGGTGATGTTTTTTATCGGCGGCGGTATGGCTCTGATCATCAGAGCGGAACTGTTTCAACCCGGGTTGCAAATAGTTGATCCGCTGTTTTTCAATTCCATGACCACTATGCACGCGCTGGTGATGATTTTCGGTGTGGTGATGCCGGCGTTTGTCGGCCTTGCTAACTGGATGATCCCTATGATGATCGGGGGGCCGGATATGGCTCTGCCGCGCCTGAACAACTGGAGCTTCTGGATAATGCCATTCGCATTTGCCGTTTTGCTTTCTACGTTGTTTATGGAAGGTGGTGGTCCGGCAGGTGGCTGGACTCTGTACGCACCGCTGTCATTGCAGGGTGGCGACAACCTGGCCTTTGTTATTTTTGCCATTCACTTCATGGGTATTTCGTCAGTGATGGGATCTATAAACATTGTAGCCACCATCTTTAACATGCGCGCCCCGGGCATGACTCTGATGAAAATGCCTCTGTTTGTCTGGACCTGGTTGATCACGGCTTACCTTCTAATCGCGGTGATTCCGGTACTGGCTGGTGCGGTGACTATGCTGTTGACTGACCGGTATTTTGATACCAGCTTTTTCAGTGCGGCTGGTGGTGGTGATCCGGTGATGTTCCAGCATATATTCTGGTTTTTCGGTCATCCCGAAGTTTATATTCTGATTTTACCGGCGTTCGGTATTATCTCGAGCATCATCCCTACATTCGCGCGCAAGCCACTGTTTGGCTATGCCTCGATGGTTTACGCAACGGCATCAATTGCGTTCCTGTCTTTCATTGTATGGGCGCACCACATGTTTACCGTCGGTATGCCACTGGCCGGTGAAATGTTCTTTATGTTTGCCACCATGATGATCTCGGTGCCAACGGGTGTAAAAGTCTTTAACTGGATTGCCACCATGTGGCGCGGCTCAATGACGTTTGAGACGCCAATGCTTTTTGCGATCGGTTTTCTAGTCATGTTCACTATCGGTGGATTGTCAGGACTGATGCTGGCCATCACCCCTGCTGATATTCAGTACCACGATACCTACTTTGTCGTAGCTCACTTCCATTATGTACTTGTTCCCGGCGCGATCTATTCGATCATGGCGGCTACTTATTACTGGATACCTAAATGGACTGGCAATATGTACGACGAGAAGTGGGGCAAGATACATTTCTGGGTGTCCACTGTATTCCTGAATGTATTGTTCTTCCCGATGCACTTTGTAGGACTGGCTGGAATGCCGCGTCGTATTCCTGACTACAGTATGCAGTTTGCCGACTGGAACGCGGTCGCGACGATCGGTGCTTTTGGTTTCGGATTCTCGCAGCTGATTTTTGTCTACGTGGTGTATAAGTGCATTAAGGGCGGAGAAAAAGCGACAACTGAGGTATGGGAAGGGGCCGACGGCCTTGAGTGGACTGTACCGTCACCAGCGCCATACCATACTTTCGAAACACCTCCGGCTATCCGCTAGACAGGAGAGATTGGCGGCAGAGGCTATCCCTGCCGCTAAGAACCCAAATGAGCGAACAAAAATCCAATAACAAAGTACCGATTATCCTGGCTGCCGTTGCGGTTGGTTTTTATGTACTTAGTATCGTTATGCAGTTTCTAAACAACGGAGCTGTCTCTTGAATACCATACGTAAAGCGCATTTAATTGTTGCCGGCAAATTGAGTTTGCTGGTGGTAGGCATGTTTGGTTTTGGTTATCTGATGGTGCCGCTTTACGACATCATTTGCGATATCACCGGATTAAACGGTAAAACCTCGTCCGTCGCTGTTTCTGCGCCTACAGAGTCCAATGCGTCGGACAGACTGGTTACCGTTGAGTTCGTGTCTGTCGTCAATTCCTCGGCAGCATGGACCTTTAAACCGGTGCAGCGCACCATGCAAGTGGTGCCCGGGCAAACCTACAATGCATCCTATGAAGTGGTGAATCTGAGCGGGCACCCTGCTGTCGGGCAGGCTGTGCCTAGCGTCGCACCGTCATCTGCCGCTAAGTACTTTAATAAAATCGAGTGTTTTTGTTTTACCCGTCAGGAATTTGAAGCCGGTGGTCGAAAAGTAATGCCGCTGGTCTTTTTCATTGAAGAAGACCTGCCGCGCAGCATTGACACTGTGACGCTTTCCTACACCTATTTTGACACCGGCGAAGAACCCGCCGACTTGTCCGACAGTTAATAAAAAATACGGAACGAACCTATGAGCTCTCCGAGTAGTTATTACATTCCACATGAGGCCAAATGGCCGATTGTCGGTTCCATAGCACTGTTTGTCTTTTTCATGGGATTTGCGTCCTTCCTGAATGGCGGCGGCTGGATTGCCATGGCGCTTGGCGCTGCGTTGCTGATCTACATGATGGTTATGTGGTTCGGTGACGTTATCAGAGAATCTGAAAGTGGCATGTACAGTAAACAGGTCGACGTCTCGTTTCGCATGGCAATGATGTGGTTCATCTTTTCTGAAGTGATGTTCTTTGCAGCGTTCTTCGGCGCGCTGTTCTATGCACGTCAATTCTCCGGGCCCTGGTTATCAGGCGCTGGTGAAGGTGGGGCGGCAGCGACTAATGCCGTGCTTTGGTCTGGCTGGGATTACGCGTGGCCGAACAATGGTCCTGCTGAACTCGGTGGTGAATACAATAAAATGAGTTGGTTCCCGCTGCCTATTATGAATACCATGATCCTTCTGGCCAGTGGTGTCACCGTGACGATAGCGCACCATGCGATAAAAGAGGATAATCGCCAGAAAATGGTTAAGTGGTTGCTGGCAACAGTGGCGCTGGGCTTCTTGTTCGTTGCATGTCAGGCTTTTGAGTACTACGAAGCTTATGCCCATTTAAATCTTAAAATGGGAACCGGTATTTACGGGTCTACCTTCTTTATGCTGACGGGTTTTCACGGATTTCACGTCACAATGGGGGCGATCATATTACTGTTTGTGATGCTCCGAGGCCGTAAAGGGCATTTTTCTGCAACCAATCACTTTGCTTTCGAGGCTGCCGCCTGGTACTGGCACTTTGTTGATGTGGTTTGGTTGGGCCTGTTTATCTTTGTCTATATACTCTGATCAGTACAGCTGATTGGTAGTGAAATAAAGGGCGCTTTAGTTAAGCGCCTTTTTTTTGATGGTTGATTGGCTGCGTGGCTGGTGCGCGTCCAGAAAAGGGGCGTAGCGAGGATAACTCAGGTGCGTGAGATTTTGCCTGCCACATTTAGGCGCTTAGTCTTTCATAAGTACATGTGGTCGGCGAAAGATTGTGTGCATGAGTGGTACGTAGTAGCGCTTGTTTCTGGATGGGCGCTAGTTAACTGAGCGGTCTTGGTTAATCCTTCAAAATGGCCCTTGTTTCATGGGGAGTAAGCCAGTTAATCCTGCGATGATGATTACGATGATGGCGACGATAGAAAGACCTATACGAAACGTTAGCGCTTTAACCGTTCGTTTACCGCTACTGTCATCCTTGACCAGAAAAAATAAGCCCGAAAAGAGGCTGCAGATAACCGCCAGCAGCAATACAACAATGATCACTTTAACCAGTAACATGCCAAGCTCGCAAAACCCTGAGTGTAGCATGGGACGATTGTCGCTTTGACAAAGGAAACAGCAAACGACAAAAGCCGTTCTGCAGGATTGATAACTTCATCTATTCTCATGGTTGTGCTGGTAGTGGTTTTCGCAAAACTTGGCAGTTGGCAATTGGCGCGGGCCAAAGAGAAAGTCGAGATGCTGTCGGCGTCGCAAACAGCCGCAGAGCTTGCTCCGTTGGATAACCTTGATGGTGGATTCAGCCAGTCTGATCTCTATCGTCAGGTTCGTTTACAGGGTGAGTTTGACTATTCAAGGCAATTTTTACTGGATAACAAAATTTTAAGCGGCCGGGCGGGCTATGAGGTGTTAACGCCGTTTTATGTGGTTTCGCCAAGTACCGCGGCAAGACAAATGATTCTGGTGAACCGTGGCTGGTTGGCTGCGAGTTTCGATCGCACCAGGCCGTCGCTTCAGCAGTTATCTGCAGGAGAGGCAGAAAGGAGTGTTTCCACGGTGGTTCTTTCCGGTCTGGTAGCTACCCCTTCAAGGGGTTTTACGCTCGGAGAGGCTGTCGAGCCGGGGACGCAAAGGTGGCCTGTGCTGCTCCAATACATAGACTATGAGACTATCGCTGCGAAACTGGATAGAATGGACTTACTAAACGCTGTAATAATTTCATCGCCGAACCAGCCGTGGAATTATGACTACAATTGGCAGCCAGTCGCCAACGGCCCTGAAAAGCACTATGGTTATGCTTTTCAGTGGTTCGCCATGCTGTTGGCCGTGCTAGTGTTCTTCGTCTATCTGAATTTCATAAAAAAACATGAATGAAACTACAAAGAACCCTTCTGTCGCGGTAAGTCGCGGCAAAATGCTTTTATTGATGGGTATTTACGCTGCACCGCTTGTGGCGGCCTGGTTATGGTTCGCCTACGTCAAGAATAATGAAGGTGCCGGCGTCCGTGTTAACGGCGAATTGATTACGCCTGCGGTGCCTATCGAGCCATTTAGCCTGGCGGACGCTGCTGGCCGGGAGTGGGGGCTGGATAACGTCAAACAAACGTGGAGCCTGGTCTACTTTGCTGGTGAGCAGTGCGATGAGATTTGTGAAAAGTCGCTGTATAACATGCGCCAGGTGCGATTATCTACCGGGCGGCGCATGGATCGTTTGCAGCGGGTACTGGTTACGCCACAGGTCCGGAAAATGGATGCACTGCTAAAAGAGGCGGGAGAAGGTCTGGCGGTAGTGGGCGGCACGGGTGAGCAAATCGACACGCTGGCACTTCAGATCAAGCAGGCTCAAACCGGCATGACGGACTGCATCAATTGCACTTACATGGTTGATCCGTTTGGAAACGTGATGATGCGTTTTGCGCCGGATCTCGACCCCAAAAAAATGCTGAAAGATGTCATGCATTTGTTAAAAGTTTCTCGCATTGGTTAATGTGCGCAAGGTAAAAACATTGGCAACAGAAACAAACAAAGAAACCACACCGATAGAATTCGCATCGGGTGACTCACTGGGCGGGCAATCTGTCAGTACCGTCCGTGACTATATAGAGATCACCAAGCCCAAAGTTGTGCTGTTGTTGGTGTTTACAGCTATCGTCGGAATGGTGTTGTCGGTGCCGGGTATGCTGCCGTTGCAGGAAACCGTGTTTGGCATTATCGGTATCGGTCTGGCAGCCGCATCTGCAGCTGCGATCAATCATGTTGTCGATCAACACGCTGATGCGCAAATGCATCGCACGCGCAATCGTCCGCTGCCGCAGGGTAATCTGAGCACGGCCCAATGTCTATGGTTTGCCGGGGCTATTGGTGTGCTGTCAATGCTGGTGTTGATCGCGTTTGTCAATACCTTAACGGCTGTCCTTACGTTCTTTTCGCTGATTGGATACGCCTGTGTGTACACCATGTATTTAAAGCGTGCTACTCCGCAGAATATCGTGATTGGCGGTGTTGCCGGTGCCATGCCTCCGGTATTGGGCTGGGCGGCAATAACCGGTGAAGTCACAGCGCATTCGTTGCTGTTGTTTTTAATTGTGTTCATCTGGACACCGCCGCATTTCTGGGCGTTGGCTATTCACCGTCGGGACGACTATGCAAAAGTAAATATCCCTATGTTGCCGGTGACTCATGGTGTGGGTTATACACGACTGCAAATACTGCTCTACACTATTCTCCTGGTAATCATCACGATCGCACCGTATCTCATCCATATGAGTGGACTGATATATCTGGTCGCAGCGCTGGCTTTCGGTGGCTGGTTTCTGTTTCATGCCGTTAAAATCCAGAATCCCGATCACCCCAGGCAACCCATGCGTATGTTTGTCGTCTCCATTCAGTACCTGATGGGCCTTTTTGCTGCCCTGCTGATCGATCACTACCTGCCGTTTTTCTTGTAAAAGAAACGCATAGTTTGATCCCTGTCCATCATTGGGCAATCAAGAATTTGCCAGATTCAGCCGATACCACTGCATTAGTTTTTTGAATTTACAAGCAATGTAGCGATGTGATTCACGTCGCTATTTCAGGGACACTCTATAGTGGTTCAAAACACCGCGCTTATCGTTGATGACGACAGCACAGCGAGGGAAATACTAACTGGCATGCTTGACCGTATTGGCTGTGAGTCGATTGCGGCCAATGACGGGACCGAGGCGCTCGCCACCGTCGACAGTTCTGGTATCTCTGTCGTTCTGTGCGACTGGGATATGCCGGGCATCTCCGGTGTGGATCTTTGTACGCAATTGCGGCAGAGAAGTGAAGGCCGTTATATCTATTTCATTCTTGTGTCTGGCCGTACCGAGCGGGACTCTATTGTCGCGGGGCTGGAGGCCGGTGCCGATGACTTTATCTGCAAGCCAGTCGATCTTGATGAGCTCACCGTCAAAATAAAGAGCGCATTCAGAATCATTAATCTTGAAAGACAACTGGAAGAACGAAATGCGCGGTTACAGCGTGCTTATGCAACGGTAACTGAAGACTTGCTAATCGCCGGAAACATTCAATCTAATTTGTTGCCTGCACCCTATCCGAATGAGGGATGCGACACTGCATGGTTGTTCAAGCCTGCTCATTACGTGTCAGGTGATATGTTCGACTACTTTAAATTCGATGACAGATATTGGATTTTCTTTGTAATGGATGTCGAAGGTCATGGTATACCATCGGCCCTGACTGTATTTTCGGTGAATAATCAGCTTAATCCCGCAGCAACGGGCTTATGCGCACGAATGCTAAATAACTGCAATACGGTAGAAGAAGCCTGTATAGGTACCGTCTCAGAGCTTAATGCGCTGAGCGTGCAGGGTGGGCGTTATTTTACGATGATTTATGGTGTTCTTGATATGGAGACAGGCAAGGTCACCATGACACAGGCAGGGCATCCGGCGGTGCTGCATTTGTCGCGCAGTAATGGTGTGGTTAGTGAAATTGGCGATGGTGGAATGCCCGTGGGTTTACTGGAAGAAGCTACCTATGAAGCAGTCTCTTGTCAGCTGCAGCCAGGTGATCGATTGTTTGTTTATTCAGACGGGACAATAGAGTGTACCGATGTTGAGGAAAAACTGTATGGTCAGGCGCGAATGGAAGCACGCATCATCGAACTAAAAGAGCAACCGGTCGCTAGTGTTTGTGCACGAATTGATCAGGACCTAAGCCAGTGGAATGGCGATAAACCATTCGATGATGATGTCACCTTGTTAGCAATAGAATACACAGGTGTAAAGAAATAGTAGCGTTTGTTTTTCCTGCCAGGCAATGTCCGCGGGGGTGTCAATAGCATCCCGGTTTATTGCACTAAATAGTTAGCGATATTTTTTTACCGTCGACTCCTTCACAGTTATCCCTCATCAGTTTTGATAACTTGCCCGCATTATTAGTCTGAAGTCTATAACAGGGCTTCAATTGCTATCTTTAATTGTTGGGGAAGAAATGAAAAGAGTTATTCGCTTTACGGCGCTGGCAATAGCAGTGTCAGCGAATGTTGGTTCGTCCTATGCTGCTCAACACTCGTTCGGTACATATTCCACCCGGGTTGCAGAAAGTCGTTTGTTTGTTGGTGACAAAGTAACTACGTTGCGGTGTGACTTATTTTTCAGCGTTGGTGAAAATAACGGCACACTGGTAGCACCGAAGGGCAGTGTTGTTAAACAAACGGTGCCCAGGTTTGTGTGGCAATACTCCGGTCTGTTACCCGTTAGCGATTATTTAAAAACGGTAGCGTTGCATAGTGTCGGTAGTGATAAGCGTGAAAGGTCGTGGCAGGATGTCCAGCAGACTTTCTATAACGGCCTGCGTGCTGAAGGTGCCAGTGAATCTGACGCGAAGATTGCCTATGCTGGCGCCTATGCATTTGCTCCTCGTTGGGCGTTGGTGCAACTTGTGGATATCACAATCCCTGAGCGAGACAAAGAAACCAGACTCTATCAGGTCAAGGAAACACCTGCCGTTGAGAAGGGTGTGTCTATTGCTGAATATCAGGAGCTTGCTCGCGATATTCTGATGGATCCTCAGCGTGTGAGCCTGCAGGATATCCGTGGAGTTATTGATGCTGCCGATGCCGTTAACCAGGTTAAACAGGAAAAATCTTCGTTTGGATCACTATTCAGCAGCGAAGACAAAGACAGCAAAGATCCGGCTGAAGATCTCTTCATCGACAAAGCTGCTCGAAACCAACCAGTGATGGATAAACCAGCGATGGATATTGAAGCGCTGGAAGAAAAAGCGAGCGTCGTTCTCACCTCAACTGGTGATGGTGTGATCGTGGGGATTGACCAGGCGTTGCTTAGCGAAGGATCGCCGCCCGCCGTTAAGCAGGAAGCTGTTCAGCCGACTGAGTGGGAACAAATGCCGGATGGCTCTGAGAAGTTGATTCAGATTGGCTCGTAATGTTTATTCAGATGTCTGGCAGGTGTCTGGCTGACATTATTTTGCGAACGTATAAATAACCCGGACAAAAAAACGCCGCTTCTAAAAGCGGCGTTTTTGACGGTGTAGCATGGTTTCGCCTCAGGAGGCGCGCAAGACTGCTTACTATATGACTTAGTGTTCAAGCATGTGCGATTTTAATTTCTTCATCGCTGCTTTCTCAATTTGGCGAATACGCTCTGCCGATACGGAGTACTCGTCTGCGAGATCCTGCAACGTAGACTTTCCGTCATCCTGTAACCACCGGCGTTGCAGGATATCCCGACTGCGGTCATCAAGGCTTTCCATACCGGCCGCAAGAATCACTGACTGCGAGTCGCTGAAGTTGCTGTTTTCCGCAGCAACCGCCGGATCGGAGTTGTCGTCAAACATGTACTCTGCAGGGCGTAGTGCCCGTTTCTCTGAACCGTCGTCGGCACTGGTGGCATCAAATGGTGTGTCTCCACCGGTTAAGCGAGACTCCATTTCATACACCTGCGCTTCAGTCACGCCAAGGTCATGGGCGACCGCCTGTGCTTCGTCCTGTGAAAACCAGCCCAGGCCTTTTTTCGAGCTTCGCAGCTTAAAGAAGAGTTTCCGCTGAGCTTTGGTGGTGGCGACTTTGACGATGCGCCAGTTGCGAATGACGAATTCGTGAATTTCTGCACGAATCCAGTGCACTGCAAAAGAGATCAGGCGCACACCGACGTCCGGGTCGAAGCGCTTAACCGCTTTCATCAGGCCGATATTACCTTCCTGAACCAAATCAGCCAGTGGCAGTCCGTAGCCGCTGTAGCTACGCGCCAGGTGCACGACGAAACGCAGCTGTGACATCACCATTTGACCGGCGGCATCAAGGTCTTCGTTGTCGCGGTAGCTAACCGCCAATTCCTTTTCTTTCTCGGCGCTTAGCACCGGAAATGCGGCGATTTTTGACAGATAGCTGTTCAGATCATCGCTGACGGCGGGTAAGGTCATAGTTGACTTGTTTACCATTGTGTTGGCCATCTTTGTTTATTCTCCTGTAACCGTTATACGGTCTATTTTAGCACTCACAAGGTAGGAGTGCTAACAAATCAATAAGTTCAATTATTCGGCGGGTATTTGGAAAAACTGAGGACTTACCGGGATTGGCGTGTCAGATTCTTTGTGGAATCGTCTATCGCAGGCTAGATAACTACATTATAGCAAAATTCAAGCTATCTTGTTGATTTTGAATGTTAATTATTTGTAAAAGAGCGAGCGGTGGTAATTGACGCGGCGGCGATTACGATGGCGAAGAACATAATGAGCTGGAATACTGAAGGTGCGGTGGGAATCAGAGATCTGAAGGTATCGGCATCGGCAAAGTGCAAAACAGCCCCCAAAAGCGCAATTGCAGCCAGCACGCTTAAACAACCAGCCAAAATTCCCAGCAGCAGACTGCGATACAGGTAAGGCCGCCGGAGGTCAGCAGTAGTAGCGCCAATTTGGCGCATGAGCTTAATCGATTTCTTGTTATTTTGTATGTCGCGTCGACTCACCAGTAACGTAAAAATTGCTGCTATCAGCAGCGCGGCTATATTTGAGAAGCGGGCCAGAGAGGTCAACAGCTTGAATGCTGATTCGTTTTTTTCCAGCCGCGAGGTATCCAGGTCAACAAAATCAATTCCGGTCAGGCCTTGCAGATGATCTGCCAGACTGCTCACTGATTCGTTGTCGAGGTGAGGGGCTGGAATAACTTCCAGCAGCACCGTGGAAGTCGGGTTGGCGGGGTCAGTGGCGGGTGCGTTAGTGCTGACGGTACTGATATCAATTAGAGTGACCCGGTCAATACGCTGATTTTGGGTCAGCGTTGCGGCCAGTTCGGTAGCGGTGGAGGTGGGTTTATTCGGTGTCAGGAAAACGGTTAAACGTCTTGCCTGTTTGAGGTTTTCACTGGCATTGTGTAATCCCTGGGCGACAAACAGGGCGCCGGCCGGCATCACCAGAAGCAAGGTCAGCGCAAAGGTTAAAAGCAGTTGCCTGCCGTCACCGTGTTTCAAAGAGCGATAAAAATCAGACAGTGCATGGAAGTATCGGGAGCTAAACAGGTCGCTGCTTACCAAACGCGGTGGGCGATCTTCAGTCAGGTGAGTGTTCTGTAGGTTCATGCGAATAAATTTTACCGTCGTCGATAATCAACACGTTGCTGCCGGTGGTCGAACTGGCTGCGTTTGACTCTGTCTGTTTTAAGTTGACTACAACTGTTGCGCCATCGTTATGCATTGTTTGCAGTAATTCATGTTGCATCAGCTGTGTGCTGTCTCGCAATTGGGTTTCTGGTTCATCGACAAGCAGGATTCCGGGCCGGTGCACCGTTGCACGTGCACACGCGACTAACCGCCGTTGATCCTGATCCAGTCTTTGCACCGGCACATCCGCGATTATTTCTAAACCCGATTGTGCCAGCGACAGCGAAACACGCTCTTGTAATGCCTTTCGATCAAACCCGGCCACCTGCATCGGTACTGCGATGTTATCCCTGACGGTTTGATTCTCAAGCATCAGCGGGGTTGTTTCTATCAATCCGATTTGGCGTCGTAAAAACGGCACTCTTTCATCTGGCAGAGAACTGATGTCCATATCGTCGACGGTCAGCAAGCCACTGTCTGGCTTTTCGTAAGCCATGATCATTTTAAATAATGTGGTCTTGCCGGTTTTTGCCGCCCCGGTGATAAAAGTATAGGACGCTTTGGGTAAAAAGAGAGAGATGTCTTTAAACAGAGGGATATCGGAGAAATTTTTGCTGACATGGTTAAAATGAATCATGCGGGCATAGTTACCTTTTCTGAAACCGTAGTAATTCGTCCCTGAATGTCGATGTTTGTGTTCCCGGGGGTGTTGCTTTGTTTACATCTCACAAAGGCGTGACTGAGCCATCAGGCGACTTATCACCCAGCAATGCATCGACAAAATCTTCGGCTAGAAATACCCGCAGGTCGTAAATCCCTTCGCCAACGCCAATAAACCTGATAGGTAGTTTTAGTTCGTCTGCCAGCGTGAATAGCATGCCGCCTTTGGCACTGCCGTCCAGTTTCGTTACCGCCAGTCCTGTGACTTTTACAGTGTTGCTAAATTCCCTTGCCTGATTAAGTCCGTTTTGACCAGTTGTACCATCCAGCACCAGTAATGTTTCGTGCGGAGCGCTGTCGTCGATTTTTTTCACAACTCTGGCAACCTTTGCAAGTTCGTCCATGAGTCCCGACTGAGTGTGCAGCCGGCCTGCGGTATCAGCGATTACCACGTCAACATTACGTGCGGTTGCCGATTGAACTGCATCAAAAATAACCGATGCAGAATCAGCGCCATTGCCTTGTGCAATTACCGTTATATTGTTGCGTTGACCCCACGTTTGAAGTTGCTCAACGGCTGCTGCACGAAAAGTATCACCTGCTGCAAGCATTACTGATTTGTCGCCGTTTTGCAGCTGCCTTGCAATTTTACCGATGGTAGTAGTTTTACCGGCACCGTTTACCCCTACAACAAGAAGTACATAGGGGTTGCCTGTTTCCGGGATTTCCAGGGGTACTTCGCATGGTTTAAGTATATTTATCAGCTGTTCCCGCAACAATGTTCGCAGGTCCGGGTTGTCATGTGATTTGGCGTTATGTTCTACTGCTTTGATAATGCGACTCGCAGTGGGAACTCCGATATCACTCATTATAAGTTGCGATTCCAGTTCTTCGAGCAGGCCCTCATCTATTTTTTTTCGACCACCCAGAAAGCTCAATAACCCACCTGCAAATCGCGAGCGTGATTTTTCCAGCTGTGTGTCAAGGCTGTTGGCAGGCCCGGCCGGGCCCGGGGGTTCGACAGATACTGGCAGATTGCCGTCTGCAGGGGAGATTTCGGCACTCTCGCTGGTATCGGAGTGGTCTTTTCTTTTCAGGAAGCTGAAGATACCCATGAATTTTTTGTCTGTCTGGTGTGCTTATACAATGAACCCGCGACCTTGCGCTGTGTTGTATCTGTCAGGCAGGTCTGGTGATATCGTATCACCAGTGGTGAATTACTGTGGTTATCTTTGGTAAAGGTTTGTATGGCTTTGTGTTCTATCTAACAGGTGGCAGGCGTGCCTAAAAAAAGTCGTAATAAAGTTAGAATAATTTCTGGTCGAATGCGGGGCCGGCTGGTCAGTTTCCCCGATCAGCCGGGGTTGCGTCCGACTGGCGATCGCCTGCGGGAAACACTGTTTTCCTGGTTGCTGGGACGGTTGCCTGGCAGTCGCTGTCTGGATATGTTTGCCGGCAGCGGTGTGCTGGGCTTTGAAGCAGTGTCGCGAGGTGCCAGCAAGGTGGTTATGATTGAGACATCGAAACAGGCGTATAGCGAATTATGTAAGAACGTTGAGCTGCTGCAACTGGACAACGTGGTAGTTGAGTGTGGCGATGCAATCAGCGTAGTTTCGTCGGGCTTGAAAAGCAGCGCTGACGCCATGGATGATCGTTTTGATGTTGTTTTTGTCGATCCCCCGTTTGCACAGCAACTGCATCAAACTGCGATAGATGCGCTGAGTGCTGCCAATGTGCTGGCCGATAACGCAGTGGTGTGCGTTGAAAGCGCTAAGCGCGATAAGGCCATAAGTGTGCCGGATCACTGGATTCTCGATCGTGAAAAAGTCGCCGGCGAAGTGAGGCTGTGCCTGTATCGTATTGATACCAAAATTAGATCTGACTTATCACATTGAATAAAACACTGATGCACCTGAGCGCTCGTGGGGTATGATGAGTAATCAGAAATCAACGCCGACATGCAAGGAAAAAAATTGGATATCACAGCAATTTATCCCGGTACTTTTGATCCGGTTACTCGTGGCCATATTGATGTTGCTACCAGAGCTGCGAAAATGTTTGACGTGGTGGTACTGGCGGTTGCGGAAAGCCCCGGAAAACAACCCTACTTTGATCTGCAGCAAAGAAGCAATATGGCGCGTGAGGTGATGTCGCATTGTTCCAATATACAAATAACGTCATTCAGCGGGCTGATGGTAGATTGTGCCAAGGAAGTTGGTGCGTCAGTGATAGTGCGTGGTTTGCGCGCCGTGTCAGATTTTGACTACGAGGTACAGTTGGCTAACCTTAATCGAAAATTGAATCCGGGGGTTGAAACGGTGTTTGTAGCAGCTGCCAGTGAATATACTTTCGTATCATCAAGCATGGTTCGCGAGATTGCATCACTGGGCGGAGATGTCTCGGAATTCGTTGATCCGCTGGTTGAAGCTGCGTTATTGAAGTAGACAAAAATGGCGCTGATAATCACCGATGAATGTATAAACTGTGATGTCTGCGAGCCGGAGTGCCCGAATGGTGCGATCACTCAGGGTGTCGAGATCTATGAGATAAATCCGGCCTTGTGCACTGAATGTGTAGGGCATTTTGAAACCTCACAATGTGTTGAGGTATGTCCCGTTGAATGCATACCTTTTGATCCGGATCACGTAGAAACGAAAGATCAGCTGATGGAAAAATACCATCGCATTATTGCTATTAATCCTGCCAATTAAACTACTTTTGGCAATTAGGACAATAGAACGTTGAGCGTTGTCCGATTACCTTCATCTGGATGCTGGTGGTGCAGGCACTGCATGGCTCGTCTTTGCGGCCGTAGACGTTCAGGGTTTGTTGAAAGTAACCCGGCTTGCCATCGGTATTTACAAAATCACGAAGTGTGGTGCCACCCATTGCAATAGCATTGCCCAGTACTTCTTTAATGGCCACGGCGATCGCATCGTACTTTTTTGCAGTCACACGCCCCGCTGCAACACCTGGTCTGACCCCTGCCATATACAGAGCTTCACTCGCGTAGATGTTTCCGACACCTACAACAATGTGACCGTCCATGATGAGGTTCTTAACCGCCACTTTGCGTTTACGTGAGGCTTTGAACAATAGCTCTCCGTTGAAAGCAGAATCAAGTGGTTCCGGACCAAGATTTTTTATAAGAACGTGTTGTTCGGCGGGCTGATCGGTCCAAAGCACCGCACCAAAGCGACGCGGATCGTGATACCGCATGATGCGCCCTGTCGATAATATAAATTCTACATGGTCATGTTTTTTTCTCGGCGTGTCCGCGTCGACAATTCGCAGACTACCTGACATGCCCAGGTGAATAATGATATGGGCATCCGGTGATTTTTTGTGGTTGATCTGTCCGCCGGTGATATCAAGCAACAGATACTTGGCACGCCGTCGCAGGGTAGGCACTTTGCAATCTGTTAGCTGTGATAATTGATCACTGACAGGCCAGCGTAATCGTGGCTCGAACACCGCGATACTGTTGATTTGATTATTTTTAAGATGAGGTTCGATACCACGCAGGGTGGTTTCTACTTCAGGTAACTCCGGCATGGTGCCAGTTTCTTTTCTTGGAAACGGCCAGTATAAACAACCCAGGCCGGATTTGTATCGGTGAAATCAAGCGACCCGCTAATTAAAAGCGCCGAGATCTAATTGGATTAGTTGTTGCGGTGAAAGAATATAGCCGAAGGCCTGTTGTGGTGGGACCAGTATTGCGGTGCCTTGCTGATAGTGCAGGTTAAACTGCTGGTCGCCGGTTTTCTGTTTCACCTGCACTACTGCTGCGGCATCCTCAGAAATGTCTTCAAGGCTGATAATGCCAAGTGCCTTAAGACCGGACCACGATTGCGGATTTTCCTGTTTGATGTCATCGACCGTCACAGCGGTTACATTGCTTGCGATGGTAAGGTCTACAAATGCACTGGTACTGGCGCGTAGCACAGGAATGACATGGTCGGCTTGCAGATAGACTTTGTCTCCGGCCATTACGTAGCGCATCTTACTTACTGGTTCGATGGTGCCAAGCCTGAATAGATGACCATCTATATCTAACTCGATGGCATCGCTGAAGAGCTCCGTGAGCGGCAGATCTGTAGCGCTGTAGGAGCGGTTGGTTTGCCAATTGGAGTCGATCAGAACCTGGACTCGCTGTGCATTGGCAGGGGCATTTAGTGGCGTTGTTAACATCCATTGATCGCTGTGCCTCTCAAAAGCCATAGTGGTTTGATCGTTCTGGCTGACGGTAACCGAGCGGGCATTTTGTATAGAATAGATAGACTGTAGTTGAGGAGAGCGATTGTAGGCTTTACCGTCCAGCAGGATGCCAATTGCAAGCAACGACGCAATTATGATGACAACGCGGTTTGATAACAATTGATCAGCCATGTCGGCGTTGATACCAGACTTTTGTAGCGGCGCCGAACAAGCTGCCAGGTAATAAAACTAACGCCAGTAGAAATAGAGAAACCGTGGCAAATGGGGATAATTCCAGCGTGAGATCAGATGCTAGCGGGTATTGAACCGGTATCAGATCTTCATCATCGACACCCCAGTTGAATAGACGGCTGCCCAGATCCCGGTTGCCTCCATTACTTATCCAGGCATCGGCGATAAAATCACCGTCGCCGCTGATAACAACCTTTTGTGTTTTACCTGCACGTTGTCTTTCAAGCGCCAGTATTAAAGGAAAGGGGCCAGCCACTTCCCGCTCGTCATCGCCAAATGCTACCTCACCACTGAGCGCGCCTGTTTCAGTCCATGCCTGTTCACCTGCCTGCACTAAGGCGGCGGCACGCCACTCTCTGTTTGGTTGTAATTCAAGGCCACTGGCCTGCGGGAACAGAGTGACAGAGGTGAAGCCTTGCGTGGCAATGTGCGGTGAGTAATTGTTGGCGATGGCAAAATCCGGTCGATCAACCTGTAGTTTTTGGGCAGCCATATCGACCACAACTCCAGGGAGTCGTTGTACACCCAGTTCAAATTCAATGGCTTTTAAACCATCGTCAGTTGCGGGTTCCGTCAGCCATAATAAATTACCGCCACGTGATAGATAGTCCAGCAGGGTGGCGGTTTCGGCTGGTAGAAAACGCTGTAGTGGACTTGCTATGACCAGTAAACCGCTGTTGACATCAAGGTTGGTATTGTCAGACAGACTGACGCTTCGGGTAGTGAAGCCTGATTCGCGAAGTTGGGTTGCGAAAATGCTGATGTCAGCATTGTTACTGCTTGTTAGCGAACGCTCGCCGTGGCCGGTAACAAACGATGCCATCCGTGGTGCGCTTCGGGCCAGTCGCTGAAAGGCCATGGAAACCGCTTGTTCTGACACTTGGGTGATGCGTTGTGTGCGATCTTTGTAGTGAAAGAATATTTCACCACCCGGTGCAATGTTTAATTCACGCATTCGGGATGGATCAAGTGCCGGATCAGTGACAGCAAAACTAAAATCGGCTTTGGCTGCCCGGTATTTGTTTAACAGGTCTTCAACGGCGGTGCGTTGCTGGTCCTTTGGATTAATAAAGATCTCTGCGCTAACCGGGCCTTTCAATGATGCTAAGGTCTTGGTGCTTTGCTCTAACAGAGTATGACGAGCGGTGGCTGTCATATCGTAGTTCGTATACAGCCGATTACCCAGTATCGCTATCAGCGTAAAAGTTGCCACCATAAGAGCGGGTCGGGCAAATTCCGGTTTCAATATATTGCTTATCGTGCTGAGATTCATTACGCAGTACCTCTGGCCGGCAGACTCGCGGGTCTGGAGTTCAGACTGTCCAGCCTGCAGATGCACAAGCTCAACATTATTCCGGTTACACACAGGAAGTAGACAATATCGCGGGTATCCAGTATGCCTTTCATAAAACTTGTCAGGTGCGCAGAAGGCGATAGTTGCGCCAGTGCCCCGCCAGAGGCGGCGGCCAGCCAAAGCAACAGCAATGTAGTAAAACTGAGAAAGGCGGCCAGAGCGGGTTTTAGCGTCATCGATGAATAGAATAGTGATAACGCTGTGGCTGCCGTGACAAAAAGTGTCAGCCCCAGAAGTGCACATAACAGGTGACTTACATCCAGCGGTGTAAATAGCGACAGAGCGCTGATCAGTGCGACACTGATGGAAATGATGGAAAGTTGAAAAACCAGTGCAGCAATAAATTTTCCGATGACTATCTGGCCGGCGCTGACTGGTGAACTCGCCAGTAAGGCGTAGCGTCCGGATTGACGTTCAGCGGCAATCAGATTCATGCACAGCAATGGTGTGGCAAGCATCATCACAATACTGGCCGGTGCCAGAAATTGCACAATCAGGTAACTGCTGAGCCCGCTTGATCGGCTGTTTTGAACAGCTGGGCTCAGCAGGGAAAATTGTTCAACTGCGGCAAGGAAAAGCCAGCTGAAAACTACTTGCAGTAGTGCCGCTGCTATCCATGCGAATGGACTTCGCGACAACACGCGTAGTTCATGCACAGCAATTATCTTAGTCATGACGCTTCACCCATTGCAGTGCCGAACTGCTGAGAATTGTGTTGTGCATTTAATTTCAACTGGCTGAACATGCGTTCCAGATGATTGCGAACCGGCGTGACTTCCAATAGCTGCATGCCGCGAGCCAGCAGGGCCTCACCCAGTCCGTCGCTGGTAGTCATATTGTTGTTCGAATTAGTTGTCAGCAACCAGTGCTGGGGATCTACCGGGCACACGGAGACTACGCCGGGTAAGTCCTGCAGGTCAGCTTGTTTGGCGGCCTGCTGCAAAACGATTTCGTAAGTGGTGTGTTGTTCGTTGTCTATCTGGTCGATCGGCATATCCAATAACTTGCTGCCGTTGTTGACGACGATAGCGCGGTTGCATGTGGCCTGAACTTCATTGAGCAGGTGGCTTGAAAACAGAGTTGCCTGTTGATCGTGTATGTTGCTGATCAGCTCACGCATTTCCAGAAGCTGCGCCGGATCCAGTCCGTTGGTCGGCTCATCCAGTATCAGGACACTGGGCTGGTGCACCAGTGCCTGCGCCAGATTGACGCGCTGCTGATAGCCATGGGATAGATTTCCGATAATTCGTTTGCTGACATTGCCAAGCCCGCATTTTTCTATAACTACGTCAGCTGAACGGGAAACATCTTTTTTGGCGACTCGTCTGATTCGGGCGGCAAACTGCAAAAATTCGGTCACGGTGAATTCTGGATAGACAGGAGGCTTGTCTGGTGCGTAGCCAAGCGCCTGACGTGCGTTGACCGGATCCTTATGCAAATCCAATCCGCCGATGGTAACAGTGCCTTCGCACGGGGCCTGAACCCCGGCCAGCACTCTCAGCAACGTTGACTTACCGGCACCGTTTAACCCCAGCAGGCCTAATGTGTCTCCGGCTGACAGTGCCAGATTAATATCGTCAAGCGCGGGGCTATTGCCGTAGCGAACTTTCACGCCGGTGGCGTTCAGCAGGCATTGTGATGTGTCAGCGCGCATGGATTCGGTCTCTTCAGGAACAGATTTAACGGGGTAGTGAGCTTGCGCAAGAGCGCGGTAACAGCAAAACGGAGTCAATTCCCGTGTTCGCCGCCGGTCATGAGAAGCGTTATAAACCACACTGTTTTTATAGTTGATTTTGAGCGGTTTTGTGGCGCGAGGCGGGAGGATTGTGCAGGAGGAGTGTTATGGACGGGCACAAAAAAGCCCGAATCATCGGGCTTTAATGAAATGCATGTAAAATCAAAAGGTTATTTGATTTTTGCCTCTTTATAGGCCACGTGCTTACGAACCACTGGATCAAATTTCTTGATTTCCATTTTACCGGTCATGGTGCGTTTGTTTTTTGTTGTGGTGTAGTAGTGTCCGGTACCCGCTGAAGACACCAGTTTAATTTTGTCTCTCATTTTAGTTCTCCTAGACCTTTTCGCCGCGCTTGCGCAATTCGGCCAAAACTGTATCGATGCCTTTTTTGTCAATAATGCGCATGCCATTTGAGGACACACGAAGCCTGACAAACTTCTTTTCGGCCTCTACCCAGAAACGATGAGTATGAAGATTGGGCAGAAAGCGGCGACGTGTTCTGTTTTTCGCATGGGACACGTTGTTACCGCTCATGGGGCGCTTTCCGGTAACCTGACAAATTCGGGACATTGTGCTTCTCCGCACTTTATTGACGCTGAACTCCCTAGTATATGCAAAATTGATGGTATTTCCAATGCCTGTTAGCAGTTGAATCACAATGAATACGGAAAAAATGCGCAGATCGCTTGAATCTGCTGGCTTAAATCTATTTTCGATCCTCGCATCGGCCACGATTGATGAGCCTGGTGTCCCCGATAACAGCGAGTCTTTGCTGCTGATCGGCAGTGCAGGCGTTGATTTGTGGAAAAAGATGCCGGTTTCTTTCCTGGATCGCGAAAACCCGATTGATGAATATTCGCGCCAGCGTGTTGCCGAAATTCTACAGCGCGAGCTACCCGGTGAAGACTGTAGGATTTTGTTTCCTGCTGCCAGCTTGTCTGATCCGCTGCCATCGCTTCAAAAACTGGGTGAAATAGCCGGCTGGCATAGTCCGTCTCCGCTGGGTCTCGGTATCAACGAGCAATTTGGTCTGTGGTTTGCCTATCGAGCGGTGGTGTCGGTAGCGAGACCGTTAACTGCAAGCCGGCTGGATGAGCGTCCTTCGCCCTGTGTAAGTTGTGTTGAAAAACCCTGTGTGTCGAGCTGCCCGGCGTCGGCGATTACTTTTGGCCGCCACCCGGATCTCAAGTCATGTGTTCAGTTTCGGGCAAAAAGCGCCTCTCCCTGCGCTGAAAGGTGCTTGTCCAGGTTGGGTTGTCCTGTGGCGACACAGTGGCGGTACTCGCAAGAGCAGTTATCCTACTTTTATCGACGCTCGCTGCCCACGCTGGTCAAATGGGTCGCGCAGGAAAGTGAGCCGGGTCAGGTTCCTGAATAAAATTTCGACAGGCTTTTGCCAGCGAGTCTGGTACCTTACACAAAAATAAAACGTTTAAGAGCAGCATGGATACCATTTTTTTAACTGACCTGCGTGTAGACACTGTTATCGGTATCTATGACTGGGAGCGTGAAATTCGCCAGACCGTAGCAATAGACCTTGAGATGGCGACTGACATCCGTCAGGCCGCCGCCACCGATGATATTCAGTACACGCTCAATTACAAAAGTATTTCGGATCGACTGATCGAATTCATTGAGAAAAGCGAATACGGCCTGATTGAAACAATGGCCGAAGAAGTCGCCGCAATCGTGATGGACGAGTACTCAGTGCCGTGGGTACGGGTAACATTGCACAAGCCGGGGGCGATAAGTCGCGCGAAAGATGTTGGTGTAATCATTGAACGCGGTGAACGAACCGAGTGATCGGGTAAGCTTAATAAAGATCAGAACATTATCTATGCACGCGCTACCTGAATTTACAGAAGATCAGTCACAGATAAACAGAGACCTGGTGCAACTGTTAGCTGCACGGATAGAACAACAGGGCCCGATGAGGTTCAGTGAGTACATGCATCGCTGCCTCTATGAACCGGGACTGGGTTACTACGTTAATGGATTGAGTAAAATCGGTGTTGATGGTGATTTTATTACGGCACCTGAAATGTCCGGCGACTTTGCCCGGTGTGTTGCCAATCAATGTCAGGAAGTGCTCGCACTCAGCGGCGGTGACATACTTGAGTTCGGCGGTGGTACCGGTCGTCTGGCAATAGATGTATTACAAGCGCTGGAGCTTGCAGGTGCACTGCCGGATCGCTATTTTTTATTGGATGTCAGTGGCGATCTGCAGCACGCTCAGCAGCAGCTTATTGCCGCCGAATTGCCAGTCCATCTTGCCGACCGGGTTCAATGGGTAGGTAATTTTGTCCAGGATTTTTCGGGTGTTGTGCTTGCCAATGAGTTGTTCGATGCTTTTCCTGTCGATCAATTTACGGTGCAGGAAGGTGTGGCACATGTTCGAAGTGTGGACTGGAACGGCAGCGAATTTGTCTACAGTTCTGCGGCCGATGCTAACGTGGCAGCCTATGTCAGTGCGGTGGAAAAAAATATTTCGCAGCGTTTGCCGGATGGCTATGTTTCGGAATTTTGTTCTGTGTTACATCCCTGGTGGCAAAGCCTTTCCGACTCACTTATATGCGGCGCTGTGCTGGTGTGTGACTATGGCTGTGATCGTGCCTCCTATTATACGCATGCACGTTCAAGCGGAACGCTGCGGTGTTTCTTTCGTCATGGAGTGCACGACAACGCCTTGATCTGTCAGGGCATACAGGACATCACTGCTGATGTGGATTTTACCGCCCTGGCAGAGGCTGCGACCAGTTGCGGTTTTGATCTGGAGGGATACAACACGCTTGCGCAATTTATGTTGTCATTGGGGGCGCTGGATCGCCACAACGACGCCGTACAAAAGATGGATGAAGTTGATCGCTACAAAGCAACAGGTAAGCTAAAACAGTTGCTGCTGCCGGAAGAAATGGGCGAGCGTTTTATGGTTGCCGGCTTTTCAAAAAATATTGTGCCGGCGCTGCGCGGTTTTTCTACCGGTGATTTGTCTCGCCTGTTGTAAGCCGGTCCGAACCGGCCAGCCTGAACCGGCCCGCCTGTTGTGGCCTGTTAGATAGCTGAAGTTATATTAACGACCAGGTACTTCAATCTGTAGTGTTTCAGGATTGTCTTCGTGCACAGAATCACTGGCTACAATGGTCACTGTTTTAACACCGGGTGGAATGGTCAATGACAGGGATCGAGTAAAAGGCTGCTCGTTTACGTGCGGGTGATGCAACACTCTTGTGCCGAGAAGTTCGCCGTTTTCATCCAGAACTTCCCAACGGTTTGCGTAGTGGTCCCAGCCCTCGTCAGCGTGGGCGATGGTGACATCTATCCTGAATTTATGGTCGCTGCCGGCATGATTTATTGTGGCCTCGACAATGGTGGCTTCATTCGCACGCGGGTTGCTGACAACCATTAATAAGAGAGTCAGCAATGTTACGCTAAATGCTATTTTTGCTTTTGATCGTGCGCAGAGTTGGCCTTGGTGGCGAGGTGAGTTGCCAGAAGTTGCTGATAGTTGGCAGAGTTTCATGGTAATTCGCCTTGAGGTATTTTACAGGGTGTGATGTTGTACTAAGAGCATGGTAGTCTCTGCACTGATAATAATCATCACAAAATTGTCCCGATATTTCAATATCTCTTCATCATCACTCCTAACCCTTGAGCATTCCAGTTTGACCAAAAGTGAACCCAGAAAAAGCTCCGTTTCTCCAGTGTGGCAATTTATCTGCCTGCTTGCCCCGATAGTGTTAACCGGATTTTATCTGGTGTACGCGCTGGTTGGCTTGTTCATCGAAGGTCAGGTCAAACTAAAGTGGAGTGATGAAGCGCTAACCGTGGGTTTGCGGGTAACCCTGCTTATTATCTTTATGAATGTATTGGTCATGGTCTATGCCTATTTTTGCAAGGTTCCGCTAAAACACCTTTTGTGGCTATCTCCGATCAGTCACATTGTTATTGCTGTAATTCTAACCATTATCATCGCGGTTGTTGCATGACCTATATCAGTATTGAACTGATTACAAGAAACGATGTCTGAGTTAAAGCACGCACCAGTGTGGTGGTCCATTGGTATCGGGCTGGTGCTTTTCGTGGTGTATTTGTCAGTGGTGGACCTGTCGTTACCGCAGGTGAGCTTGAGATTTAGTGACAAGCTGAATCACCTGCTCGCCTATGGGCTCTTGATGGGCTGGTTCGGACAACTGGTAAAGAAATGGTCGCATCGACTGATTATTTTTGCGATGTTGGCGGGCCTTGGCATGGCCCTGGAGATTGTGCAGGGAGCGTTGCCTAATCGATGGTTTGACTGGTACGACGCGCTGGCAAACACGCTGGGTATCCTCATCGCGACTGTTGCCCTGTATTTTGGTGCAGACAAATTGCTGGGTTGGTTTGAAAGACTGGTTTGGCGCTGAGCATAGATAAACAACCTGTAGGTGAATAAGATGAAACGGATGCGAAGTCCCGTAAGTAGAAAGACAAGCCGGCAGGCCGTAGAAATTTCTGCGTTAAATTCTACTGGTACCCGTATCCCTCGCATGGCGATTTTTCTGGTCGCCCTGTTGTGGAGTTCGTTTGCGTCGGCATTCGGGTTGACTAATTCGGCAGAATGGCCTGTCACAGACTTTAAAAATAGCTCTGTTGATTTTGATGAAATTCTCTCTGGTGGTCCGCCCAAAGACGGAATCCCGTCAATAGATAGTCCCAAATTCATTGATATAAAATCAGCGTCGGAATGGTTGCAGGATAAAGAGCCTGTTATTGTGGTGAGTGGTAGTAAAAGCAGCCGGGCGTATCCGCTGCAGATATTGATGTGGCATGAAATCGTTAACGATGTCATTGATGATGTTGCAGTGTCAGTGACGTTTTGCCCTTTGTGCAATGCCTCTATAGTTTTTGACCGGACCATCGATGGTGTGCAGTATGACTTTGGAACCACCGGTCGTTTGCGTCGCAGCGATATGATCATGTACGACCGGCAGACAGAATCCTGGTGGCAGCAATTCACCGGGAAGGGCATTATTGGCAAAATGAATGGCGTGACACTGGCGCAGATTCCATCACACATCGTGTCATTTGGCAGTTACAAAGAACATCATCCTGAGGGCCAGGTGCTTTCGCGGGAAACTGGTATTAACAGAGACTACGGCCGTAATCCGTATGCCGGTTACGATGATATCAATTCATCACCCTTTCTGTTTCGCGGTAAAACTGACGATCGGTTGCCGCCAATGGAGCGGGTCCTGACGCTTCGCAGCGGCGATTCCACACTGTTGTTTACGCTTGCTACGCTCAAAGAATTGCCGGTAGTCAATACCGTATTCGATGAGAAACCGGTCACTGTTTTTTCATTTGCGACGATGAACTCGGCGCTCGACAAAGCCCGCATAAACGAATCCAGACTGATCCCTGCCGGTGCGATCTATGATTCTACCGTCGACGGTAAAAAGCTCACGTTTGAATTGCGTGATGGCGTTGCTGTGGACAGCGAGACCGGCTCGACTTGGAGTATATTCGGCGTCGCGCAGTCAGGTCCTCTGGCCGGGAAAAAATTGCAGCAACTGGATGGTGGTGTACATTTCGCGTTCGCCTGGTTCGCCTTTGACCCCGAGGCGCAGATTTTTAAGCAATGATATCTCGCGCATTTGGAGGATACGCAGAACAGGGTTTGCAATTTTTCTAATTTGCGGTTCTACTTAAGTCATCTTGCAGAAACAGTGGTTATAACGCTTTGCACGATTTAACGCAGCAGGTTCTCCGTACCGATGCGGCGGGGATGCCTTTGGAATGGATAAACTATCAGGATGCCGTGCGCTTCTATCACTCCGGCAGGGTGGCTTATTGCCTTGGTTCGTGTATCTACAAATTGCGCGGGGGAATAAACGCCAAGTCCGGGTTGCGCACCGAACTGGAGGTCAATGCGATAATCGCCACGCACGGCACTAACAAAACACTGACCTACGATTACATACCACCCCTGAGCAACCGCACACTGTTCAAACGTGACGCGCAAATTTGTTTGTATTGCGGTAATCGCTTTATGACATCGGATCTGTCCCGTGATCATGTCACACCGCTGTCACAGGGGGGTGCCGATCTCTGGCAAAATGTAGTTACCGCCTGCAAAAGATGCAACAACCACAAGGCGGGGCGAACCCCGGAGCAGGCCGGAATGGAGCTTCTGGCGATCCCGTTCAGACCGACTCATGCCGAATATATCTATCTCAAAAGCAAGCGAGTGCTGGCTGATCAAATGGGTTTTTTGAGAGCGCATTTTCCCCGTAAAAGTCCGTTGCGAGATCGGGAAGACGTGGTGAGGGCGATATCCGGTTTTCATGGCTAGAGGTGTTTTTCCTCAATAGCTGATTACCGTTTCAGTCGCTGAACTCAGACGCTTCACCCGGGATTATGCTGTTTGCGGTAGCCGGAAATAATCTGCAGTCTGGCGTGCCTGATAGCAGCGGCGATATCTTCGCCGGCCGCCGAGGCCTGGTCGGCGATATCACCCGCATTGAGTTTTTTTAGTTGTGCGAGCGCTCCACGCAGGTAGTCGGACTGCGGGTAACGCCTGTTTTCAAAACCAAGCCGGCCGCGTGCATCCCCCTCGCAGACCTGCAAAAACAATTCAAATCGTTGCGGGCGGCGCAAAGCATCGAGCGCCAGGAGTAGTTTTAATATACTGCCGGGTTTTAATTCCAGTGCGCGGTGGCAATGCGTATGGTACCTGGCGGTGGTGACGGCCAGATGCCGGTATTCGTTGGGCGCTCTCAGTCTTGCGCACAATGCTTCCGTGATGTCAGCTCCGCGATCTTCGTGGCCGTGATGGCTGGGCAGAATCTCCGCCGGTGTACTGGCCTTGCCGAGGTCGTGACAAATGCTGGCGAAGCGCGCGGCTGGATCGCGGGTCAGGTGGCAGGTTTGGGTCAGCACCATCATAGTGTGGATGCCACAGTCAATTTCCGGATGGTGCTCGGCGACCTGCGGCACCCCAAATAGCTGGTTCAGCTCGGGTAGAATCTGTTCAAGTGCGTTGCAGGCGCGCAGCGTGTCAAAAAACGGCACCGGGTCCAGGTACTTTAAACTTAGTGCAATTTCAGCAAAAATCCGCTCCGGAGCCAGCGTGGCCAGCTCGCCGGAATCGGATAATGATCGCATCAGCTGAAGTGTTTCCGGTGCTATGTTAAAACCCAGTGGTGCCAGCTTGGCGCAAAATCTGGCCACTCTCAATACTCGCAGCGGATCCTCGGCAAATGCGGGAGATACATGGCGCAAAATTCTGTTGTCCAGATCCTGGCGCCCATTCCATGGATCGATGATTTCGCCATCGTCGCTGCGAGCAATAGCATTGATCGTCAGGTCACGACGCTGCAGATCTTCTTCGAGAGTTACCTCGGTTGATGTATTAAATTCGAAACCCTGATGGCCGGCTGCAGTCTTGCGTTCGGTGCGGGCGAGCGCATATTCCTCTTTGGTGTCAGGGTGCAGAAAAACCGGGAAATCTTTGCCGACCGGCCGATACCCTAATTCTTGCATGGTAGAAGGTGTGGAGCCGACAACCACCCAGTCCCGATCAGCCACTGGTTGTTGCAGTAATTCGTCACGGACAGCGCCGCCAACCAGATAGATTTTCATTAGGGTTCTGATGGTAAAGTGGATTAACAATTTAACGCACGTTGACTAAGATTAATTGACAAGTGCGGTGCTGATGAACACGATAATAAACCAGTAACAGTTGAGAATACACTGTTGAAAATCCGGGAAATAACTATGTCTGACAATTCCCATTATTTTGTTGCAACGCGGAGCACCGATGGTAGATAAGATCTGGTTCAGGGCGGCGGCAGTGCTGATATTTGTGGGTGTGGTGGGTGGCTGTTCAACCGTTGGCTACTACTCCCAGATTGTGTCCGGTCACATGCAGATTGTGGTTGGAAAAAAGCCCCTGGATGAAGTAGTCAGTGATGACAATACAGATAATAAAACCCGGCGACGATTGCAGCTTGCGGTACGTGCCCGACAATTTGCGGTGCAGGAGCTTGGCTTGCCCGACAATGACAGTTACACCAGTTTCTACGATACCAAACGCAACTATGTGACCTGGAACGTAGTGGCCGCGGAAGAATTTTCATTCAACCCGAAACGGTGGTGTTTCCCTGTTGCTGGCTGTGTCTCATACCGTGGTTACTACGCGGAAGAGAACGCGCAGAAATACGCTGATCAATTAGCGCACGAAAACTATGACGTCGCCGTGAATGGCGCAACGGCTTATTCAACGTTGGGTTGGTTTGCAGATCCGTTGTTAAATACCATGTTAAACCGAAGTGATCCGTCCATCGCGGCATTATTGTTTCATGAGATGGCGCACCAGCAGCTGTATGTTGGCAACGACAGTAAATTTAACGAATCTTTTGCAGGCTTTGTAGAGCAGCAAGGGCTGGCACTGTGGCAGCAACAGCAAGGATCTGCAGATCAGTTGGCAGAATTGGAAAATCGTCGCCAGAGACAAGTCGGTTTCATTAACTTGTTAAAAGACACCCGGGCCGATTTGCAATCCTTGTACGATTCCGGAGCAGATAAAAAATCGATGCGTGCTAAAAAGGCCGAACGGTACCAGCAACTACTGGCAGATTATGAGACTCTTAAGACGTCATGGAATGGCTATCGAGGATACGATGCCTGGTTCCAGCGTGAGCTAAATAATGCACGACTTGTTTCGGTAGCAACCTATACGGATTTCATACCGGCCTTTGAACAGTTGTTTGCTGAATCAGGTGAAGATTTTAGCGAGTTCTATGTGGCTGCAGAGGCGCTGGCGAAATTGCCGTTTGACCGGCGAAGGGAATCAATGCAGCAATTGATGGATCGCGCACCTGCTTCAGCTGGCAGTCGTTAAAATAGTGGTATTTGGTATTTCACAGTTGTGTGTAGCGAGGTACACGCTGTATAAAGGTTGGGAGGTTGCCGTAATGGCACAGTAGCAACACTAAGCAGCGTGAAAATGAACTGAACAGAGTACAGGCACTCTTAAGGTTGCTGCCGGTAAATTGAATACGGCGGCGGCACTAAATATATCGCAAGCGAGGTTGTTTTCAATGAGCATATTTAATCACTACCAGTCGCGGTATGAAGTAAAGCAGCAAGAGGAATACAGTCTGCAGGAATATCTGCAACTGTGTAAAGACGACCCCTCGACCTATGCAACCGCCGCCGAGCGATTGTTGCTTGCCATTGGCGAGCCACAGGTAATCGATACTTCTCGCGATTCGCGGCTAAGCCGCATATTCTCAAATAAAGTGATTAAACGATATCCCGCTTTTTCTGAATTCTTCGGCATGGAAGAGGCGATTGAAAATATTGTTTCCTACTTCAAACACGCCGCCCAGGGGCTTGAGGAAAAGAAACAAATTTTGTACTTGCTGGGTCCGGTCGGCGGTGGTAAGTCCTCGCTGGCTGAGCGTCTGAAAGCACTAATGCAGGAGCAACCGGTTTATTGCCTGAAAGGATCGCCGGTGAACGAATCTCCTCTGGGTTTATTTGATCCCGTTGAAGATGGCGCTATTCTGGAAGAAGACTACGGAATACCGTTGCGTTATGTTCAAACCATTATGTCCCCCTGGGCTGTTAAACGGCTGCATGATTACGGTGGTGATATCAGTCAGTTCAAAGTGGTTAAACGATATCCTTCCATACTTGATCAGACGTGCATTTCAAAAACAGAACCGGGAGATGAAAACAATCAGGATATTTCGGCACTGGTCGGTAAGGTTGATATCCGCAAGCTGGAAGATTTTCCACAGAATGACAGTGATGCTTACAGCTATTCAGGCGCGTTGTGTTTAGCCAATCAGGGGTTGATGGAATTTGTAGAGATGTTTAAAGCGCCGATCAAGGTGTTACATCCGTTACTGACAGCCACTCAGGAAGGAAATTACAACGGTACAGAAAGCATCGGCGCAATTCCCTATGACGGTGTGATTATGGCGCACTCGAATGAGTCCGAGTGGCAGACATTCAGAAACAACAAAAATAATGAGGCGTTTATAGATCGCGTCTTTATAGTCAAAGTACCTTATTGCCTGCGAGTGTCTGAAGAGGTGCGCATCTATGAAAAGCTGCTGCAAAATAGTTCATTGCACGATGCACACTGTGCACCGGACACCTTAAAAATGCTGGCGCAATTCATTGCACTGTCCCGGCTTAAAGAGCCGGAAAATTCCAGTCTCTATTCAAAGATGCGTGTCTATGACGGCGAAAATCTAAAAGACACCGATCCAAAGGCGAAGTCAATTCAGGAATACCGTGATTCTGCAGGTGTGGATGAAGGGATGAATGGCCTGTCTACACGATTTGCCTTCAAAATATTGTCCAAAGTTTTTAACTTTGACTCTACGGAGGTTGCAGCAAACCCTGTGCATCTTCTGTACGTGCTGGAGCAACAGATTGAAAAAGAACAATTCGCTCCGGAAATTCACGATCACTACATGGCTTATATCAAAGAGTATCTGGCTCCCAAGTACGTCGATTTTATTGGTAAGGAAATTCAGACCGCTTATCTGGAATCTTATTCAGAGTACGGTCAAAATCTGTTTGATCGATACGTAACCTATGCAGACTTCTGGATTCAGGATCAGGAGTACCGGGATCCCGAAACAGGCGAAATGTTTGATCGAGGGTCTTTGAATGAAGAACTCGAGAAAATAGAGAAGCCGGCGGGTATCAGTAACCCGAAAGACTTCCGCAACGAAATTGTCAACTTTGTGTTGCGCGCCCGCGCCAATAATAATGGTAACAATCCAAGCTGGACCAGTTACGAGAAGCTGCGCTCTGTCATTGAAAAGAAAATGTTCTCCAGCACCGAAGATCTATTGCCGGTAATATCTTTTAATGCCAAGTCCTCGGGTGACGAGCAGAAAAAACACGACGACTTTGTTGAGCGCATGGTCGAGCGCGGTTATACCGAAAAGCAGGTGAGACTGCTCGCTGAATGGTATTTACGCGTACGAAAATCACAATAAACAATGGCCCGGAAATACGGCCAAAATGACGGCTAGAAAAACGGCCAGGCAAAGTATGCTTTTTGGTGTTACAACATTACAGTGGCTCTGTGCGCAATAATGTGCACGAGTCGGGAAACACCGACAGGCTCGGGGATGACTCATGAGCTACATTATTGATCGCAGACTCAACAGTAAAGATAAAAGTGCTGTCAATCGCCAGCGTTTTCTAAAGCGTTATAAAAAACATATTAAGCGTGCAGTCTCTGATGCGGTGAGCAAACGCAGTATCACTGATATGGAGCGCGGCGAGAATATCGGTATCCCGCAAAAGGATATCGATGAGCCGTCGTTTGGTCATGGCCAGGGTGGTAATCGCTCACGTGTCCTGCCTGGCAATAAAGAGTTTAATACCGGCGACAAGATTAAACGTCCTGAAGGCGGCGGGGGAGGGTCCGGAGGTGGTGATGCGTCAGATTCCGGTGAGGGGATGGACGAGTTTGTTTTCCAGATTACGCAGGAAGAGTTCCTGGAATTTATGTTTGAAGATCTGGAGCTTCCCAATCTGGTCAAACGTCAGTTGACTGCAACGGAAACCTACAAGATTGTGAAGGCCGGTATCAGTGAAGAAGGTACACCCAATCAATTAAATGTAGTGCGCTCAATGAGAAGTGCCTATGCCAGACGTATTGCGATGGGGGCCAAAAAGAAACGACGTCGAAATGAAATACTGGCTGAGCTGGAAGCGCGCGGTGATCATTCGGATGACTTAGATAAGTCTTTGCGTGAAGAGCTGGCCTTGCTGGAGCGCAAACTCGCCAATATCCCGTTTATCGATGACTTTGATTTAAAGTTTAATGTTAATAAAAAGGAACCCCAGCCCTGCTCGAAAGCGGTAATGTTTTGTCTGATGGATGTGTCCGGCTCAATGGATCAGCGCACCAAAGATATAGCTAAACGTTTTTTTATTCTCTTGTATATGTTTTTGCAGCGTAACTACGAGAAAACCGAAGTGGTTTTTATACGTCATCACTCAACGGCTAAAGAAGTTGATGAAGAGGAGTTTTTCTATTCTCGCGAGACCGGTGGTACGGTGGTATCAAGTGCACTGCGACTGATGAATGAAATTATCGAAGAACGTTACCCTCTATCAGAGTGGAATCTATACGGTGCGCAGGCATCAGATGGTGACAACTGGACTAACGATTCGCCAGTGTGCCACAAAATGCTCTCAACTCAATTGTTACCGCTGTTGCAATACTACTGTTATATTGAAATAACGGATCGTGGTCATCAGGAGCTCTGGCAGTATTACGAGAAACTGGCTGAGGAGCATTCCGATGCTTTTGCAATGCGCAGTATTGAAGACTACGCGGACATATACCCGATATTCAGAGAGCTATTCCAAAGCGATAAATCGGGACGTGCCTAATGAACGATGACCTAAACAGTAAATTGTTGTCTGAAGGATCGGACTGGACCTTTGAACTGATCGAAAAGTATGATCGTGAAATCGCCCGTATCGCAAAAAAATACAAGCTTGATACCTATCCCAATCAGATCGAAATAATTCGATCCGATCAAATGATGGACGCCTATGCGTCCGTGGGAATGCCGATTGGCTATCATCACTGGTCATTCGGCAAACAGTTCCTAAATGTTGAACGTGGTTACAGCCGTGGCCAAATGGGGCTGGCCTATGAAATTGTGATCAACAGTAATCCGTGCATTGCCTACCTGATGGAGGAGAACAGCATGACCATGCAGGCGTTGGTCATAGCTCACGCTTGCTACGGTCACAATTCCTTTTTTAAGAACAACTATCTGTTCAAGAGTTGGACGGATGCTGATTCAATCATTGATTATCTGGTTTTTGCCCGCAACTTTATATCCGAATGCGAAGAGCGGCATGGCACAGGGGAGGTAGAGGCGATACTCGATTCCTGCCATGCTTTGATGCACTACGGTACTGATCGTTACAAACGGCCTTATCCTATTTCTGCCGAAGAGGAGCGTGTACGCCAGCATGAGCGTGCAGAATACATCCAGCGACAGCTAAATGATTTGTGGAGGACCATACCTCGCAGCGCGGCAGCCAACACTGATCATGATATCTCACGGTTTCCAGCCGAGCCTCAGGAAAATTTGCTTTATTTCATCGAGAAAAATGCCCCGTTGCTTGAACCCTGGCAGCGCGAAATTGTACGAATAGTTAGAAAAATAGCTCAGTATTTTTATCCTCAGAGGCAGACTCAGGTAATGAATGAAGGTTGGGCTACGTTCTGGCACTACACCATTCTCAACGATATGTTTGATGAAGGTCTGGTGAGTGAAGGGTTTATGATGGAGTTCCTGCACTCCCACAGTAGTGTGGTGGCGCAGCCGGGGTTCGACAGTCCTTATTTCACTGGAATGAACCCGTATGCGCTGGGGTTTGCGATGATGCGTGATATCCGGCGCATGTGTGAAAACCCGACCGAAGAAGATAAACGCTGGTTCCCGGAAATTGCTGGAAGCGATTGGTTGTCGACCCTGCATTTTGCGATGGAGAACTTCAAGGACGAGAGTTTTATACAGCAGTATCTGTCACCGCAGGTGATTCGCGATTTTCATTTGTTTTGTATTATCGATGACGATACCTCGGAAACCATCGATGTAAACGCCATTCATGATGACAACGGTTATCGCCGCGTGCGTGAAGCGTTGGCGGCGCAATACAATCTGAGCAGCGGCGAGCCGAATATTCAGGTGCACGAGGTTGATGTGCGTGGGGATCGCTCACTGACACTGCATCACCAGCAAAACTCGCGCAAACCGCTCAACGATGACACGGAGGAAGTGCTAAAGCACCTTTACCGGCTGTGGAAGTTTGATATCTATCTGTTTTCCTATGATGGTGAGGAAGTCGATCAGTCTTTTCGAGTGCCGAGAAAGAAAGGCCTGAGTCTGGCGTCTTAGGCCTGGGTGCCTGTATTTATCCAGAAGGATCGGGGTCCAGACTCCACAGCGCTGAACTGGTTGCGCTATCGCCTGAGAAGCTTGGGTAGTATGCCACGCACCGAGGGCGGTAGGGTTAGTTTCGACGCGCTATTGGCTCTGGCGTCGAATGGACGGTCGGTCATCTACTACCGGTAAATCACTGCAAACGCAGTAAACACAGACATAAGAGTTCGGGTTAGGCATTTTCGTCACGGCCGGCTAATTCGCGATAATGCTGCAAGCGGCTTTGACGATTCATTTTACCCAGGTAAGTAGGCACAATTTTTCTGACATGAGTCGGCATTTTTGAATCGCAGTCTTCGCAGATGCTGTCTACTTGCAGGGAGTTATAGTTATCGCGGCTGAAAGGCTTGCCCGGTACAAGTTCCATGAAAAACGCCTGAATCTTTGCAACTGCATCTGGCAGGCCGACAATATTTCGCTTGATTTCCAGCACTTCAGCGGTGTATTCAACAATTTCACGCAGCGTGAAAACATCCGGGCCGCACAAATTATATGATTTACCTGTGGTGTCCGGGTCATCTATTGCTTTGGTTATCTCTGCCGCTACATCACCTACATAAACCGGCGCAAAACGAGAGTCTGCACAAGCCAGTGGCATAAAGGGCATGGCATGTAAAAGGTTGGCGAATCGTGTGAACAATCCGTCACCGTTGCCGAAGATCACCGACGGACAAAACACGGTTAGATCCAGATTACTTGCCTGTAGAATGGCGGTCGCTTTGCCTTTGCTGCGCAGGTACTCACTTGGTGCGTCTTCTGCATCGGCTTTGAGTGAACTTATTTGAATAAACCGGCTGACATTTGCGGTTTCACAGGCAGTGACCAGATTTTGAGCGAGCCCGACATGTGCATCTTCGAATGTACCGCCACGTCCGACGCTGGTATTTAGAATGCCTACCAGGTTTATCACGACATCCTGATCACGCAAAGCCGCGGTAAGCGCTTCAACGTTGTAGGGGTCAACCTCAACAACATCGATGGTAGGAACCACCCGCAGAGACTTCATTTTGCGCACGTCACGGCTGAGTACTCTGATATTTTTACCCTGTCGGGCAAGTTGTCCGGCGAGTTCGGTGCCGACAAAACCGCTGCCGCCAATGAGACAAATATTTTTCGTGGAGGACATGATGTTCGATCCCGGTGTCAGAATTTTTTGTTGTACTAACAGTGACTGTGGCGAATACTATCGGTTAGCGACTTCTCGTAAGGTGGTGTTTTTCCTGGTGGATTACCAATCATCACAAACCGTGGTCGCAAACCGTGATTATAGCGATGTTCAGCACAGTGTGTAAGTTTGTCTTTGTGATCCCTCCGGTAACGGCAGCTTGGTTCTTTTTGCAAGCACTGAAAGCGGCCAAACTACCTATATTCTGCCGATACTGATTTAAATGAGCCAACTTCCCGCGTTTGAAAATCATTCTGCCCAGACCGTAAAAAATACCACCTGCTACATGTGTGCTTGTCGCTGCGGCATTAAAGTGACACTGGAAGGTGAAAAGATACGATTTATTCAGGGCAATCCCGACCACCCGATCAATAGGGGGGTGTTATGTGCCAAGGGTAATGCCGGCATCATGAAGCAGATATCACCGGCTAAACTGACCCAACCGTTAATCCGTAAGCCGGGTACCGCACGCGGTGCCGGTGAGTTCGAGCCGATTAGCTGGGATGATGCACTGGATCTGTTGACCGACAGATTGCGAAACATTCGCAGTACAGATCCCCGTAAGCTTGCCTATTTTACCGGTCGAGATCAGATGCAGGCACTGACCGGATTCTGGGCCTCGCAATTCGGCACCATAAACTGGGCGGCACACGGTGGATTTTGTTCGGTAAATATGGCGGCCGGTGGGCTATACATGATCGGGCAGTCGTTTTGGGAGTTTGGCGATCCTGACTGGGACCATGCAAAATACTTCATGATGTGGGGTGTGGCCGAAGATCATGCCTCTAACCCGATTAAAATCGGACTGGAAAAACTCAAGCGCCGCGGCTGTAAATTTGTCGCCGTCAATCCGGTACGTACCGGTTACCAGGCAATTGCTGATGAGTGGCTGGGTATTAAGCCCGGAACGGATGGTCTGCTGGCATTATCCTTTGCGCATGTGCTACTTCGCAATGATCTATTCGATAAAGACTTTCTAACCCGTTATACCAATGGTACGCAGTTGGTGATCGATGCGCCCGGGCAAAGCAACGACGGGTTGCTGCTACGTGATAATGACGGTGAGGCTTTGGTGTACAGCCTCAAGAGCAAGTCATTCCAGCCCTGGTCGAATGTAGATTGTGATCCGGCACTGTTCGGCGACTATACGACCCCGGAGGGCGTCGCGGTCAAAACCGCTATGACCAAACTCGCTGAGCGCTATCTCGACGATCAATATTCACCGGCTAATGTCGCACAGCAGACTGGTATTGATGCCAACACCATTGAAAGGCTTGCGTTAGAAATGGCTCATGTGGCATTCAGGGAAACGGTAGAGATTCATACACCCTGGACTGACTGGGCGGGCCGCAAGCATGACAAGTTCGTGGGCAGGCCGGTAGCGATGCACGCCATGCGCGGTATTTCTGCACACAGTAATGGCTTTCAGACCTGTCGGGCAATTCACCTTGTGCAGGTACTATTGGGGGCAATAGATTGCCCCGGCGGGCATCTGGCTAAGCCGCCGTTTCCACGCCATCTGCCACCGCCTGTAAAGCCTGCCCGCGAAAGTGTGCCTGATACGCCGCTGTCTGGGCCGCCCCTGGGATTTCCAACATGCCCTGAAGATCTTGCAATTGATGATGATGGTAAGCCGTTGCGAATAGACAAAGCCTATTCGTGGGAAGCGCCGCTTGCCAATCATGGTCTTATGCATATGGTGATCAAAAATGCCGTTAACGAAGATCCTTATCCGATCGATACACTGATGTTGTTTATGGCAAACATGGCCTGGAATTCATCAATGAATACACAGGAAACGCAAGAGTTGCTAAAGACTAAGCGGGCAGACGGCGAGTATAAAATACCGTTCATTGTCACCTGCGATGCGTTTCAAAGTGAGATGGTGAATTACTCTGATCTGGTGTTGCCGGACACCACTTATCTTGAACGCTTTGACACTATCTCGATTCTTGATCGACCTATCTCTGAACCACACAAGGCTTGTGATTCTATTCGCCAGCCAGTATTAAAACCTGATCGTGATGTCAGGCCATGGCAGGAAGTCATGATAGAAGTCGGTTCGCGACTGGGGTTTCCAGGGCTGGTTAATGATCAGGGCGAACGCAAGTTTGAAGGCTACAACGATTTTATAGTTAACTGGGAGAAATCCCCTGGCATTGGTTTCCTGGCGGGCTGGCGTGGAACCGACGGCAGCAAGTCACTGGTGGGCGAGCCGAACCCTGATCAGTGGCAGGCGTATATCGATAACGGGTGTTTTTTCGAACACGAAATTCCGCCTGACCAGCGTTACTATCGCTTTGCCAACAAAGACTATCTGCGCTGGTCAAAAGAGGTGGGTTTTAACGCTCACGACGGTCCTATAGTGATGGAGCTATATTCCGAGACGTTGCAGAAATTTCGACTGGCCGGGCAGGGTTTGTATGATGGTCCGCAACCGACCAGGGAAGTGGATCGAGAACGACTGGTGAAGTACTTCGACCCGATGCCGAGCTGGTATCTGCCATTAGAACAGCAGCAAATTGATCACAGCAAGTACCCGTTTTTTGCGGTAAACCAGCGCCCGATGTTTATGTACCATTCATGGGATTCTCAAAACGCCTGGTTGCGGCAAATTATGTCGCAGAACTATCTATACATGAACCGTCAGCGTGGACAAGAGCTTGGCTTCACTGATTTGCAATGGGTGTGGGTGGAATCGCACAACGGAAAAATCAAAGTGCAGTTAAAGCTAATGGAAGGTGTCAACATCGATACCGTGTGGACCTGGAATGCAATTGCAAAACAGCGCGGTGCGTGGGGGCTTGGAGAAAATGCTCCGGAGTCAGAGCGTGCCTTTTTAATGAATCATTTGATTTCAGAGTCTCTGCCGGATCAAGCCGCTGCCACGCTACAACTGACTAACTCAGACCCGGTGACCGGGCAGGCGGCCTGGTACGACCTGAGAGTAAAGGTTAGCGCTGCGGTTAAAGGCGATGGGGCTGTTGACGGTGATAGCGTTGAGCAATCGATGCCTCGTTTTGAGGAAGTGTCAGCGCTGCCGGGTCAGCCGCAATCAGTGCACACTCTCCGTTACTCCACCGGTAAGCAACTGAACCTGAAACGCAGTTTAAAAGATATCCTCACGCGAGGTGTGAAATGAAACTAGGACTGGTTATTGATCTTGACACTTGCGTAGGCTGCCATGCTTGTGCAGTGGCGTGTAAGCAATGGAACTCCTCAGGCATGAGTGGCCCGCTGACTGACTACAAACCTTATGGAGATGAGCCAGCTGGCGTCTGGTTTAACCGCATTCGCCATTATGAGGTGGATGAATACCCGAACAGTAAAACAATCAACGCACCGATGTCCTGTATGCATTGTGAAGATGCGGCCTGTGTGACTGTGTGCCCGACCGGTGCATCTTATAAGCGTGAAGAAGATGGCATTGTTCTAATTGATCAGGATAAATGCATGGGTTGTAACTACTGTGCCTGGGCTTGTCCCTATGGTGCTCGCGAGCTGGATCGTGAATCAGGCACCATGAAAAAGTGCACATTGTGTGTTGATCGCATCTACGATGACAATCTGCCGGAGTCAGAAAGACAGCCGGCGTGTGTTTTGACTTGTCCGTCGAATGCACGTTTTTATGGCGACTTTGATGATCCGGATTCTGTAGTCAGTCAGAAAGTACGGGAGCGCGGTGGTTATTCAATGATGCCTGAAGCGGGTTATCAGCCCACCAATAAGTACTTGCCACCAAGGCAAAAACCACTGGTGGAACAACATGCGGAAAAAGCCGCGTCTACTGAAAAGCCGCTGTCACAGATTCAGCGCTGGATAGCGCAACAACTCACCAGGCAAGCCTGATGTTTCCAGCTCTGTCAGTCATTTGTTTTACCTTGTTGTCTGGTGCCGGCTATGGTCTGCTAATTTTGCTGTGCCTGGACAACGCCTTTGATATCGGGCTTGCACTTGAGGGTATGCGAAGAAATATTCTCGCGATAGTGTCATTGTTGCTCATCACTATTGGCCTGCTTTGCTCGACCCTGCATCTGGCTAACCCCAAAAACGCATGGCGTGCCTTTTTCCGTTTCCGGACTTCGTGGTTATCACGTGAGGGTGTCTTTGCCGTTCTGTTGTACCCGTTTGCCTTGTTTTGGCTTTTTATGGTTTGGTCTAATGGTGTTATGCCAGCTAGCGGTGTCGAAAAACTATTGGCGGTTGTGACGTTTTTTTTAGCCGTCGCCACCTTGTTTAGTACGGGTATGATTTACGCCTGCCTGAAAACCATCAGGCAATGGAATAACGCGTTAACGCCGGCCAACTATCTGTTGTTGGGCCTGATGCTGGGCGCCTCCATAGTGCTGGTGGGTATAGATGGCGGACAGGGTAGTACGAGTGCGGAAAAACTGGTGCTGGGGCTAACCGCAATTGCTGCGCTGACAAAAATCACCTACTTTTACTGGATTGGAAAACCGGCCGGACCAACCATTAATTCGGCGCTGGGGTTTACTCGTGCAACCGTGCGTCTGCTTGATGTTGGTCATGGGTCGGGAAATTTTCTAACCGATGAATTTGGTTTTGAGTTGGCTCGAACCAGGCTGTTGTGGCTGCGGCTTGTATGTATTGTGTGTGCCTTTTTGTTGCCAATCCTGCTGCTGGTGAGCTTTGATCGAAGTATATTTGTAAATATTGCAGCAATGATCTTTGCGTTCTTTGGGGTCTTTGTTGAACGCTGGTTATTTTTTGCAGAAGCGCGTCATGTGGTGAATTTGTATCACGGCGCACAGCGGACCTGACAAAAAAGGCTGGCTTATGAAAAGCCGGCCTTTTATATGGATGTCACAGAAGTGGTTTAGTTTGTTGGCTCATGGTACTTGCCGGCGGCGTATTGGACCAGTGTCTTAATGCTGAGACCCTGAAGCACCACAGACATGATTACTATTACATAGGTCATTGCAACAATCACGCTGCGCTCCGGTCCTATCGGCAAAGACAGCGCGAGCGCCACCGAGATACCGCCACGTATTCCACCCCAGGTTAGTATCGATACCACATGCGGATGAAAAGATTGTCGCAGCTTGAGTAGTGATACGGGGATACCCACTGCGATAAACCGCGCCATCAATACAAGGAAGAACATCAGTACACCTGCGGCAACATGGTTGCCACTAAGGTTTAACACAATGACTTCAAGACCGATCAGCATAAATAGAACAGCATTCAGTATTTCGTCGATCAATTCCCAGAAAGTATCCAGGTTTTCTCTTGTTTGATCACTCATCGCAAAACGTCTGCCGTGATTACCGATTAACAGGCCGGCCACAACGATCGCGATCGGTCCCGAGATATGCATTGCACGGGCGGCCGCGTATCCACCCATGACCAATGCCAGGGTAAGCAGGACCTCAACGTGGTAGTTATCGACTGTTTTCAGGAGGCGATAGCATATCCAGCCTATCAACAGGCCGAAAATGGCACCGCCGATAGTCTCCTGGAAGAATAGAGCGGCGACGCTTAGCGGTGTGACATGTCCTGCTCCGCCATGGCCATCGCCGCCAACAGCGATCCCCAGAATAACCAGAAATACCACCACAGCGATTCCGTCATTGAACAGGGATTCGCCGGCAATTTTGGTTTCCAGTGACTTGCTGGCTCCGGCGGTTTTTAGTATTGACAGTACTGCAACCGGGTCGGTGGGTGCGATAAGTGAGCCGAACAGCAGGCAATAAATGAAGGGCAGTTCAATGCCGAACCAGCCAAGAATGAAGTATGAGCATATGCCGACGATAAACGTACTGGTGATGACTCCGACGGATGCCAGAATGCCAACCACCCACTGTTTGTCCAGCAGTTCATTCAGGTTGATGTGCAGAGCGCCCGCAAACAACAGAAAGCTCAGCATGCCTTCCATTAGCGTTGCGTCAAAATCGACTCCGGATAGCAGCTTTTCCGTATACTCCATGCCCAGTGTCAGGCCGGCTTTCGACATCAGGACCAGCATTAGTGAAAACACCAGCGAAATCACCATGACACCTATTGTGTTGGGTAATTTTATAAACCGGTAGTTCACGTAGGCGAATAGCGCGGTAACAGTCATTAGCAGACTGGCGGTACCAAGTAGATCCATTGGGCCTTCTTCGATTTGTAAGTGGGTGAATTCTAACGTTGCGGCGCGCCGAAAAGCGAGCATTGAACTATATAACTATGGTTACCGTAAAAAGAGCAAAAGTTGTGATTGGCGACGTCAGCTACGATTTGCGTGTCTCCAGCCGGGCCCGCAATGTCACCCTTAAAGTAAATCGTAACAATGGCCTGGTGGTTGTTGTCCCTAAAGATTTCGATCATAAACTGCTCCCTGACATCCTGAGCTCCCGGCAAAGCTGGATTGATCGCCAGTTGGAACGGTTTGAGGCCTTGCCGGGACGCTTTGAGCAAGACTGGCCGCCAGTGACCCTCGCGTTGCCGGGAGCTGACAGAGACTTTACAGTCAGCTACGAGCATGTTCCCGGTGACCGCTTACGGCTTAATCAGGACGGAGACTATCTGACCATAGCACTTCCCGAAAATTACACTGATGAAAATCTAGCCGCGTTGTTTGTCAAATGGTTGAAGAAATTGGCGCAACAGCACTGTGAAAAAACGGCCGCTGAGCTTGCTGTTGTTACCGGATTGACATATGAAAAAGTGGCTGTGCGCGGACAAAAGACCCGTTGGGGAAGTTATTCTTCCCGTGGCACTTTAAGTCTCAATTACAAGCTTCTGTTTTTACCCGAGTCGTTGTTAAGACATGTTATCTTGCACGAGTTATCACATTCGGTGCATATGAATCACTCGCAGGAGTTCTGGGATTTACTGGAGTCAGTCGATCCTGAGTATCAGCGCCATGATCGACAATTAGCTGATGCGGGTCGGTATCTGCCTGGCTGGCTGGACTGACAACTCTATTTCAATGATCTTACAGAATATGTTTGCAGCGCTTTGTTCCAGCCGGTCTGAATTCCGTTTCTATTATGTAAATTCAGATGGGGAGTTATCCGGACGTTGAAAGAGGATATCAGCAATACCGACCCGCAGACTTCTTATCAAAAGGCACTCAAATCAGGGGTGTTGCTTCCAGATCAGAAGCAGCTTGAGATTGTCGGCAAGCTGCAGCATCTGTATGAGCGCATTATAGCCTCTAAACAAAGCCCTTCGGTTGCTGTCGAAAAAAGCGGTTTTCTTAGTAGGTTATTTGGTAAAAAATCACCACCCGAAACAGAAAAACTGAGCGGCCTTTATCTTTGGGGCGGAGTGGGTCGTGGTAAAACGCTGCTGTGTGATATGTTTTATGACGCTCTGCCGATAGCCAATAAAAAACGAATTCACTTTCATCGCTTTATGCGCAGTGTTCATCAGCAGCTTGCTCTGATAGGTCAGGTGCAATCACCACTGGAAATCGTCGCCGACAATTTTGCAAAAGAGTTCCGGGTATTAGTGCTTGATGAAATGCACATCAATGACATCACTGATGCCATGCTGATGTCAGGTTTGCTGCATGGCTTGTTTAGTCGGGGTGTTGTTATTGTGACGACTTCCAACGTGATGCCCGATGATCTCTACCGGGATGGTTTACAGCGCGCACAATTTTTACCAGCCATTGAAGCGCTGAAAGATAATACCGAAGTAGTATTTTTGGGTGGTGATGTCGACTACCGGTTGCGTGCTTTGCAAAACGCCGAAATTTACTACACTCCGCTTGATGATCAGTCGAATGCAGCACTAGCAGCGTACTTCCATGAAGTGGCTGTGAGCGGCTATCAGGAAAACCAATTGTTGGAAATTAATGATCGGCAGCTGGATACGGTACTGCTGAGTGATAATGTTGTTTGGTTTACGTTCGATGCCTTATGCAATACCAACAGATCAACAGATGATTACATAGAAATTTCACGTCTGTTTCAGACAGTCCTGTTGAGTGATGTCATGGTGATGGATGGGGCAAATAGCGATGTCTCTCGCCGTTTTATCAATCTGGTTGACGAGTTCTATGATCGAAATGTAAAGCTTGTCATTACAGCGGAGGCGGCGCCCGAAGCGCTGTATCAGGGCGAACGGCTGGCATTTGAATTTGACCGCACTGTTAGCAGGCTTCGCGAAATGCAATCGGAAGAATATCTGTCCAGCCAGCACGATCCTTAGACAGATCTGCCTTTAGTCGTTGCCGTTTCGGTGTTGAAGTAACCTGGCGCAAAGCAGAGCTGAACACCATCATTGCCGTCTAGGAGTCTGCGCGGTAGAAGTCTGCGTAGCGAGAACGTGCCATGGCGAGGGCCCTTGTCTTAGTAAATGATGGTACGATCATTTGAGGCGCATAGTTGTTCAATTGTCCCGAAAATGATCGATAATTACTATCGCCTT
>CAKZVB010000047.1 GCA_937922015.1 uncultured Granulosicoccaceae bacterium | reverse complement strand
CACGCAATCTTTCGCCGACCACATGTAGTTACTTATGAATGACCCATTATTGGCAACGGATGGGCCCACATGTGCCAGGCAAAATCTCACGCACCTGAGTGATCCTCGCTACGCCCTGTTTCTGGATGGGCACTAATTATCGACTACTAATGACCGAAGCATTTTGCGCTCTGTCACGCAAACAGTGATCCATCAGTACCAGTGCCATCATGGCTTCAGCAATAGGGGTTGCCCTGATGCCTACGCATGGGTCATGACGACCCGTCGTCACGACATCAACGGAACTGTTGCCAATATCTACACTGCGCCCCGGTGTGCGTAGACTTGACGTTGGCTTGAGCGCAATAGATGCGACGATGTCCTGCCCCGAACTAATTCCTCCCAACACCCCGCCGGCATTGTTTGATAAAAATCCTTCAGGGGTGATTTCATCACGGTGTTCAGTCCCGCGCTGAGCCACACTGTCAAAACCGGCGCCGATCTCCACTCCCTTAACTGCACCGATACTCATCATGGCATGCGCTATATCGGCATCGAGACGATCAAATATCGGCTCTCCCCAACCAACGGGCACACCGCTCACCTCCACAACAACTCTCGCCCCTGCTGAGTCACCATCTTTTGACAATGCCTGCATAAACCCGGCAAGCTCTTCCACTTGCTCAGAGTTCGGCCAAAAGAACGGATTTTGTTCTATTGCCTGCCAATCAAAATTAGACCGATCCAGTGAAATCGAACCCAGCTGAGACAGGTAGCCACGAATAGATACGCCGTATTGCTGAGCCAGGTATTTCTTTGCGACACCAGCGGCAGCCACTCTCATGGCGGTTTCCCGCGCGGAGGATCGACCACCACCACGATAATCCCGGATTCCGTATTTCTTCTGATAGGTCAGGTCGGCATGAGCCGGGCGAAACACATCTTTGATTTTGCTGTAATCTTTCGAGCGTTGATCGGTGTTTTCAATCAGCAGACCAATCGGTGTGCCGGTCGTTACTCCTTCAAACACTCCAGACAGAATACGCACTACATCGTCTTCGCGGCGCTGGGTGGTAAACCTGGATTGTCCGGGCTTGCGCCTGTCCAGGTCACCCTGCAGGTCTTCCTCGGATAAATCCAGACCGGGCGGGCAACCGTCAATAATCGCGCCTATCGCGGCACCGTGGCTTTCACCAAACGTGGTAACCGTGAACAGTTTGCCAAAAGTATTGCCAGACATTGAGCCTCATCAACTATCAAAGAAAACGGTATTGTATCTGCTATGGGCACAGAAATATCACTTCAATTATCAACCACCAGTCATCACCCGATCGGAAAGCAGAAACCTTGACTACAGAAAACACCGAACAACAGGCAATCGGGCGGTACATGATTATCGGTATGTGGATTGTCGGGCTGGCACTTGCCGTGTTTCTGGTGAACCACTGGCTTGAGCGCAGCCGCAACCCCAACAATGCCGTGATCACTTCCATAGACGGCGGCAAGCGCAGCATCAGCCTCAAACGTGGCAAGTACGGCCACTATGTGGTGACCGGCACCATAAACAATATGGAAATAGATTTTCTGGTCGACACCGGCGCGTCATCAGTCAGTATTCCGGAGACTTTTGCCAATAAAATCGGTCTGCAAAAGGGAGCGCCAATCACCATATCAACCGCCAATGGTCTTGCCACCGCCTACCAGACACGCATAGATTCATTGCGGATCGGTGAACTCGAAGTACGCAACGCCACCGCCCATATAAACCCGGGGCTGAGTGACGAGGTGTTACTGGGTATGAGTGTCCTGAAACACTATGAGCTTGTTCAACGCAACAATACGCTGGTCATCCGCGAGCCATAACGGCCCACCAACTCACTCAAGCTGAATTTATTTTTGGCGGTGTACGTCGATTGGGATAACAGCTTCTGCAAATTTCACAAACAGTGCCATCGCAACCCCGTGCGGTACAGTATTCCCTTCCATAAAAAATAATCTGCAAATGCAGTTTATTCCATAGCGTTTTGGCAAACAGTTTTTTAAGATCCGCTTCGGTTTGCGCAACGTTTCTACCTTTAGTCAACCCCCATCTCTGGCCGAGCCGGTGAATGTGAGTATCAACCGGAAACGCCGGAACCCCGAACGCCTGACTCATAACCACAGATGCCGTTTTATGACCCACCCCGGGTAACGCCTCCAATGCCTCAAAAGACTCCGGAACCTGCGCATCGTGATCGTTCACCAGAATATTGGAAAGCTCGACAATCGCCCTCGACTTGCGAGGTGAAAGACCACAGGGCTTAATTATTTTTTCCACCACCGCCGGCGTTTTGCGCGCCATGTCGACAGGATTATCTGCCAGCTTAAAAAGCGCCGGCGTCACCTGGTTTACCCTCTTATCCGTACACTGCGCCGACAATAAAACAGCCACCAGCAATGTGTAGGGATCACTATGGTCCAGCGGTATGGGCGTTGTGGGGTAAAGTTCTTCCAGGCGTGCTGCAATATAATCAGCTCGTTCTTGCTTTAGCATTAGTCTTAACTTTTTACCTGCATGGTGGTAGCGCGTAGATCTATTATACTTGGATTCCGGCTTTAATTTACCCGTTCGCTTTGATACCTACAGCTTGTTTTCCTCGCACTAATATGTTGTGTTATCCAGAAACAGGGGGAGCGAGGATCACTCAGGTGACTGCATGTGACCGCTGAAGGACCGCGTGTTTGTGTGACCGCAGTAGCGCTGGTTTCCGGATGGGCGCACTAGCCGGGATATGCGTAAAACAGTGCCGCAGCCCCCGGACAGCAATTCAACGTACAATAAACCAACCCGGTCAGTACCAAAGTCATGAAAATAATAACCTGGAACGTAAACGGACTGCGCTCGGCAATACGTAAAGATCTGGCCGACTCACTCTACAATTTAAACGCAAACATTATCTGTCTGCAGGAAATAAAATGTTCCAAAGTCCAACTACGCGCTCCCGTGCTGGATGGTTATCAGGAATACTGGAACAGCTCTACTGTGAAAAAAGGCTACAGCGGCACAATGATGCTGAGCAATGAATCGCCATTGAACGTAAGCAACGATTTCAATATCACTGCACTGGATGGCGAGGGTCGGGTCATCACCGCCGAATACAATGACTTTTATCTGGTAAATGTCTACGCACCGAATTCGCAATCAGGTCTTAAACGCTTGCCATACAGACTCGAATGGGATGCCGCACTACAAAATTATATGGCAGACCTGGAAGCGTTAAAGCCCGTGATTCTCTGCGGCGACCTCAACGTAGCGCACCATGAGATCGATCTTGCTCACCCGGCTCGCAACCGTGAGAAATCCGGCTTTTCCACACCGGAGCGAGACAGCTTTAACAAATTGCTGGCCAGCGGCTACAGCGACGCCTTTCGGATGTTTGAAAGCAGTGGCGAACAATATACTTTCTGGAGATTTAATAAAGGCACACGTGAAAAAAACCTGGGCTGGAGAATCGACTACTTTTGTGTCTCCGAGGCTATCACTCATCGGGTTAGCGGCTGTTACCATTTACCGGAGATTATGGGATCCGACCATTGTCCGGTAGCGCTGGAAATTGACGCATCATAGGATTTAAATCTGCTACTAGAGGTTAAAAAAACTTTCCAAGCCCTAAAATTTACAAATAGGTGGAATACTTACGTGCCAACGTCATTTCTTTTTCAACTGAAAAAGGGTCTAATACCACGATTCGCTGCCCCACCGGCTGCTGCCCGCACGAGATCTATCAATGCTGACTTGCCTTTTTGTCGCGTTCTTCTTCTTTATTATACGCCTTCCTGCTTACGATCAAAGAAAACCTGTAGTACCCGGCGCTTAGTTTCGCAGCCCGTGTAACCAGCCTGCTCCCACAGTTTTGTTTGTTTACTGCTGTCAGGTAACCGCATGCGCTCAGCCGGTTAGAACGACCTTGCGGCCTCATACACAACGCGCTGTACAGGCTCTGTAAAGCCTATAGTCTCTATTTCCCCCAGCAACGTCTCAACCTCTTGCCTGCGACCAAGCTTCACAGCCGCGTCGACCATCAACTGAAAGAAAACATCCTGCTGGGCGTGACTGCCGCCCATCTGCCAGAAATTATGACGGGCCGGCATCATCACTTCCAGTACCTTGCCATAGTCGCCTCGCCGATGAGCCACCGCGCCCTGTGCAGCTGGTATGGCAGCATCACCATACCTTGTCGCCAGTGCGTGTTCTGCGGCCGTATGGAATTTATGCATTTTCTGCAACAGCCTGTCACAATCATCAAACTGACCCACTGCCGCCAGAATCATTGCGAAGTGGGCACTGGTAAAGGGGCTGGTCATATCACCGAGCCGGGGCAGCACAAGCTCTGCCATTTCAATCCAGCGATGATCTACATCAACACCGACATGCTCAAGTCGCCACAACATGGAAGCACCGTTTTGCAGGTCAATATATAAATCCGGTACCGCTTGAATCAACTCCTGCTCGTGATTACGCACCCAATGATCATAGGTGTCCAGCACCGCATCATATTCGCGTCGCTCAAGATGAAACAGACACTGGTGCCACCAGAGATGGAACTTCATTTGATTGGTGTGTTGCCAGTTACCCTGCAAGCCCTGCAACCAATCGACACCCTCGTCATGTCGACCTTGCATCAACAGCACATGGGCGACGGCATGAGCACCCCAGATACTATGGCTGGCAAGCTCTACTGACAGACGCCCGGCTGACTCTGCGCTGATATAATCACCTGTTTCTTCAAGATCAAACGCCCGCACACTGAGATAGTCTGCATAACCCGGCGTATCTTTATTCCAACTGGATGCTACAGCGTCGGTAATCCGTCTCGATCGCTGCATGTCTCCCAGCCAGAACAATTCTCCCTGGCGCAGCACAAGGCACAACAAATCTGTTGGATCCTGTTGCAGAATATTGTCATAACAATCGATCAGCCCGAACAGATCACCAGTGACTGCATTCTCCAACGCTTTCACATACCACCGCTCACGAGCGGTTTCAGCATGACCTGCGCGAGCTCGCTGCAGCGACGAGATCATTTCCGGCTGCAGGCCGGAATTTCTCGCACCGTGCAGCATCAGTCCGAACAATGCCTGCGACATCGCACAACCAGGGTCAGCAGTCAGTGACTGCTGCAAACGAGGTATAACATCAATCTCACGCCTGACAAACTTGTCTGCCGCATCATTAAACGCGTCCGCTGCTGCCACGCTATCCGTGGTAATAGCATGGCCTCTGACATCGGTAAACAGATTTTTTGTTTGTGTTTCCATTCGTCAAATATATCAGAAACAGTCACTTAGCACCCAAACAGAAAAATCCACTTGTCGCTTACTTCATGTATTGCTCAGACAATGGTGCGGCAGACATTAAATATCTGTTAACCGCGCAATGCATACCTTAGACTTCAGACTGGGTAACACTACTCGCAATAATTTTGCAATTATCAGGAAAACCAATGCGCAACAAATCAGCACCAGGGTTGTTTACTCTACTAATTTCGCCGTTGATCGCTCCCCTGGCCATTTCGGCAGAAACACAGGATTTTCAGGAATTCTTTGAGAAATACCAAAGCCTCACGTCTGCATTTGATGTCGCGGTTATCCAGCTTTATGCCGACGACGCGACCATCACCGGTGCCAGAAAAGGCCCGGACGGAAAAGAAGAGACCATGACAATCACTGGCCGGCAGTGGAAAAACATCATCATCAGCTCGATAGATAATGCTAAAAAGGTTGACGATCGAAGCGAGTATAGCGATATCAACATTGACGTAGAAGCTAATACGGCAACAATTACTGCAACAAGATATTCCAGCGTCGATTGCTTCACCGATAAGCGCTTCTCAATGGTGGTGGAGGCTTCAAACAATGATCAATTAAAGATTGTTGAACAATTTATGGAATCACCTGTGCAATCCAACTGCGAAGCACAACCAGCCGACCTGACTGAATATCTACAGACCACGGTCCGGATGATCAATCAGCAACTACCAACGAAGATAGACGCCGAAACCCAGTTGATTAAGACCTCGACCGACGGTAGCAATCTGCGCTATCACTACGTGCTGTTCAACCATACAACAGCAACACTTACGACCGAGAATGCCGAAGCCAGGTTATCGCCACTGGTAGTACAGCAATCATGCAACAGCCCGAATCTTCGACCTATTCTCGATCAGGGTGGCTCACTGACCTATATTTATAACGGCATTGATCAGGTTCAGATAGTTAAGCTGGATGTGGACAAAAGCGCATGTGGTGGCTAACAGCTTGTGAGCGCTTGTTGTTAGCTTGCGCCTGCAAACGTTCTGGCTAAAGCAACAACTCGTCTTCCACACCATAGAATTTTGTCGCCGAATCAACCAGTGCCTTTGCAGTTAGTTGAGGCACGCCATATACATCGACTATTGTCTCATACCGCTCCCGCAATCTGGTCACCAGCGGCGCAAAGTCTCCATCACCAGTAGCCAGTACCAGCACGTCAGCTTCACTGCCATATTCCAACGCATCAATTGTAATACCGACATCCCAGTCACCCTTGGCAGTGCCGTCACTACGTTCAATATAGGGCTTTAGCTTTACCTCGAATCCAATTGCTCGCAGTATATTTTGAAACTGTTTTTGTTTTTCATCACCACGGTCGATAGCATAGGCAATTGCTTTTACTATGTTTCTATTTGCAGTCGCGGCCGCCCAGAATTTATTGTAATCAAAATTGCGCTGATAAGCCTGCCGGGCGGTGTAGTAGATGTTTTGAACATCAACCAGAATTACGGTTGATTGCTGCGGCATTGCAGTCTGACTCATTAGCGGGGACAGCCTGTTGCTGTTATTGGTTCCGGCTTTGATCGACCCGTATCAAAGCGGAGGTATCAAACCCTAGCGAATCGGCTTGAGATATAAATTTGCGGTAGAGCTCGTCACTGACCAGTGCTGTACGCGAGAGAAACCACAGACTTTTGCGGTTATTACCGGATACAAATGCATACTGATAATCGGCTTTATCAAGCTCAAATATCACATATGATCCATAAAACGGCCCAAAAAACGACACCTTCAAATGACCGGTTTGAGCATCATCTTTAAAGTATGCTTTTCCTGTCGCCTCTTCCCATGCTTGTTTTTCAATGTTGAAGCCACGGTTTTTAACCACAACCCCGCCATCGCCCTTCAATGAATATTCTGCGCTTACATTGTCTAAGCCACGCTCATAACTATGATCGAGTCTGGCAATCTCGTACCACTTACCCAAATAGTTGTCGACTTCAAATTGAACAACCGGTGTAATCCCTTTTGGTAAGCCGGTGCAGCCAGTAACAGCAATCAACAAACAGAAACATGAAATCAAACGTATCATCAGATCAACATCGTTAAAAAGACAGGGCTGGATTGCAACTCATGACAGCTGCAGGGACATTATTTTTTTCGCAGATCAATAGTGGTTTTAACACCGTGAACGGCAAAGCCATTTTTCTCAATCTGCTCAAGAATATCCAGATGCTGCAAAGCTGAGTGGTCTTTTGCTTTGTCTATTTCAAGGCGGGTTCGAAAGGGCGATAGTTCAAGCAGATCTGCATCCAGAGAATCAGGGAAGTCAATCTCCTGCAGTTTCGCACCCGCCACTACAGAGAGGTATTTGTCGCCGCTTTTAGCGCTTTTGTAGATGTCTATTTTCACTGGTAACCTGATTCTGAGATGTGCCGTCGTGGACCGCTATTCTACCCGTTTTAACTACCAGCGTTTCAGAACATTACCCGGCCCGGAGTATACCTCCGGCGCTTTCAGCCAACCTGCCAGTTCTGCTCCCGGTCAAATACCCGGATAGAATGACAGCGGCAGGTCCTTCACAGCCGATAATCACGACAAGTCTAAATCGGTTTTACCACCACCAGAATGACAATGGCTATCAGCAAAATAAACGGCACTTCATTGAGCAATTGAAGCTTCTTTACCGACACTTCATCGCCTCGGTCTATTTTCCTGCCAATTCCGACAAACATCCCGTGCAACGCCGTCATACCCAATACCAGCAACAACTTAACCCAGATCCAGTTACCGGCAAATACGCCGGTGTTCATTACCGCCAGCGTCAGGCCAAGCAGCCAGACCGCAATTAAACTGGGGGTTAGAATAATTCTTTTCAGCCTGGCAGATGCTTCTTTCATGGTCTCAAACAAAGGCTCACCGGCCACACTCTTGACCTGGTGCATTTTATAGCGAGGATACACAAGCAGACTCGCCATCCAGGACACAATAAAAATGATATGAAAGGCTTTAACCCATAGATACATAATATTCTCCAGCCTGCATTATTCATGAAGATTCGGCGTTCAGTGTCAATACTGCTAACACTGAGGAATCTTTGCGTTAACAAGTGCAGGTCCGATAGCAGACGGTGTTGCCAACACTTCGACGCCAGCCGCTTCAAGCGCTGTTTTTTTGGACTTGTAGGTGCCTTTGTCTCCCATGACAATAGCACCGGCATGTCCCATTTTCTTACCCGGTGGGGATGATCCGCCGGCGATAAACGCCGCGACAACCGGTTTCTTCATGGTGGCCGCGTATTCTGCCGCATGTTCTTCCATCGAACCACCAATTTCACCGACCATCACCACCGCTTCGGTACGATCATCGGCATCTAACGCTTCCAGCGCATCTCTGGTGGTTGTACCAATGATCGGATCTCCTCCGATACCACTAAAAGCACTTTGCCCGAAACCGGCCTGAACAATATTCAAACACATGAGTGTCCCCAGTGATCCGCTGCGGGAGATAACACCAATGTTTCCCGCCTTGAATATTGCCGGGTCAAACGCCGGCATAAAACCGACAAAGCACTCACCGGGGGTTACCAGACCCGCTGTGTTCGGACCGACAATCTGCACCCCGCGTTCTTTGGCTTCGGCCATCATAAACATTACATCGCGAACTGGAATGTGTTCTGTCAGACAGACCAGTTTTTTGCAACCCGCGGCCATCGCGTCCTGCGCTGCAGCAAGAACCCCAAGCGGTGGTATAAAGAGGATGGATACATCAAATGTTGTCCCTGCCTGCATCGCATCAACAGCCGAAGCATAGACGGGCACACCACAGCATTCGGTGCCCGCTTTTTTGGGGTTAACACCGCCAACAACATTGGTGCCGTACTCTTGCATTTTGCCGGTCCAGAAACTGCCCTGCTTGCCGGTTATACCCTGAACCAGCAATGACTCACTACCCCTGACAATCATGAATTTGCTCCGCCAGCAGAACCTGCTGCCTGTATTGCAGCCTGTATTGCTTCATCCATTGTAGTAAACGAATCCATACCCAAACGGTCCTTTAGCATAGCGCGCGCCTCTATAGACCCGGTGCCATGGATAGAGAAAAACACCGGTATTTCAGGTTGCAGCTCTTGCCAGGCGTTTATGACACCTTCTGTCATCACATCGGTTCTGGCAAACGCACCACAGAAATTGACCACCAGACTTTTAATTTTTTCATTGTCCAGCATTAGCTTCAGTGCTTCCGTCGCCTTGGTGTAGGCCTCACCACCAATCTCCAGAAAGTTAGCCGGACTCCCTTCGTAGTGGGTAATCACATCCATGGTGGTCATCGTCAGACCGGCACCATTAGCCAGCAATCCTATGCTGCCATCGAGATCAATGTATTTTAAATCCAGCTCCTGCGCTGCCAGCTCACGCCCGGTCAATTTATCCGGGGTGCCGTGTTTAGCCAGTTCCTGTTGTCTTTTTATCGCCGAGTCATCAAGAACAAACTTACAATCAAGCGCCATGAGAGAGTTGTCATCGAGAAGCGCCAGCGGATTAATTTCCATGAGCTCGGCATCGTTATCTGCATAGGCCTGATACAACTTACAGAGCAAGTCTGCCAGCGGTTGCACCACGGACGCATCGACCAGTGGTTCTACCAGCGCTTTCACCTCACTCAACTGAACTCCGGATCGCACATCAATTGCCAGTTGCCTGAGTTTTTCCGGTTGAGACTGAGCGATTTCTTCGATGTCCATGCCGCCCTGATCAGAGAACATCAATAGTGGGCCTTTACTGTCTGCATCGTTCAGAATAGCCGCATAATATTCCTGACTGATCGCCGCGCGCTGTTCTATCAATACCTTTTCAACCGCGGTCCCGCCAATCGTCATACTGAGTATTTTCTCGGCAGCGGCTTGTGTTTCGGCGGCTGAATCAGCAACGATAATACCCCCTGCCTTACCCCGCTTGCCGGTTGGAACCTGTGCCTTGACAATAACGGCACCCAGCGCCTCACCGGCTGACGCGGCCTGTTTGGAATCGTGTGCCAGCATACCGGTCGGAATAGGGATTCCAACCTTTGCAAGCAACGGTTTAGCTGCAAATTCTTCGAAGTTCATAGCATCCTGAATGATAAGACGACGACTGTTAATAGCCGTCAGACTGTTGGTGGATCAAATTTTTACTTACCGTACTTTTCCCAATGACCACCGAATAATTCATTTTCTGATGGCTTGTCTTCGGGAATTTCAGTAGACAGGTGTGTAATGTTGATAAAGTGTTTGTAGTTCAGATTTTCACTAATGCTGTTTCCGGCCCAGCTGCCACAGCCCATACTCAAGGTAAATTCAAAGCCGTTATTAAAACTGCCACCATTGCCAAACGTATGCGCCTGATTAACAAGAACCCGCACGACATTGAGATCCGCTGCCAGCTCATTGGCCTCTGCCAGGTCTTTAGTGTGAATGCCTACTGAATGACCCATGCCGGCGTAATCAAGCAACTCGGAAAGACGGCCCTTGGCGGCCGGAAAATCTGCTGCCCTGTAGACAGTCAACACCAACGATAGTTTTTCGTTCGACAACGGGTAATCACTGCCAACCCCGGACTCTTCAACCATGAAAAATTTTGCCGATCGCGCCGCTTCCGGCAACCCCGTCACTTCTGCAAGTACCTGTGGGTCTTTAGCGATAACATGCCGGTTGAGTTTGCCGTCAATCCACAGGGTATCAATGATCTGTTGTCGCTCCTCGGCGTTACACATATAACCACCGGCGCGTTGTAAAGCGGCAATAGCATCGTCGTAGACCGCATCTACAATAGTGACTGAATTTTCCGAGGAACACGATGTGGAGTTATCAAATATTTTTGAGGCACATATTTTGGTTGCCGCGTCATTCAGGTCCGCAGACTCTGCAATCATCACCGCAACATTCCCCGCCCCGACTCCAATAGCCGGTGTGCCACTGGAGTATGCCCGCTTGACATTGTTCTGCGACCCGGTCACCACCACCAGATCGCATAGTTCCATCAGCGCCTGTGTCATTTCTTTATTGACCGGTGGTGGCAACATCTGCACAAGGTCAGCCGGCAGACCAATAGCCACCAGTTGATCCCGCATATAATTCACAGTGGTCAGCGTGGTTTGAAAACCCGATGGCGAAGCGGCAATAATAACGGCGTTGCGTCCTTTGACCGCCATCATGGCTTTGTTGACCGGAGTGGCGGCCGGGTTGGTGGAGGGCGTCACGGCACCGACCACACCAACCGGCTTGGCATACTTGACCATGCCCCGCGCTTCATTGGTTTCAATCACACCGACGGTTTTAGCCCGCATTAAATCGCGAAGGGTACCGAATGTCTTACGGGTGTTTTTTATCACCTTGCTTTCGACATTGCCCATGCCGGTATCTTTCACAGCGAGTTCTGCCAGCTCGCGGGCGCGCCCGGGTTCATAGACTGCCCAGGCAATCGCTGTCACCGCCTCATCGACACGAGCCTGATCAGCGTTTGTCAGAGATTGCATGGCAACGCGGCCGTTCTGGATAATTTGTGCGACCACTGTGTGCGGATCAGACGGGACTGCGGCGGAATTGGTTGACATTGACTACCCCTGGAAGCTTGACCGACAAGGATACAGCCCTGTATTCACAGCGGCAACGTCATCGCACTAAAATAGCGACCTGAGACCTGTCCAATGGCGTAATTTACAAATAACTCAGGAGCGCAATACCGATTCCAGCGTGTCCGCAAAGTAGTCGATTTCGCCTTCGGTATTGTAGTAGTGCACCGAAGCTCTGACCACAGACTCCAGACCCCGCTGCTGAAACGACACCAAACTACCCGAACCATCTGACACTGACACATTAATTCCCTTCTCTGAGAGCCGTGCAGCGATAGCTGAGGCTTCCTTTTGCGCAGCCGTAAATGTGACGATCCCGCAGCGCACAGCACCTTCATCCGTCACCGTGACGCCGTCAACCGAAGCAATTTTTTCACGTAATTTAGCCGCCAGAAAGAATACCCGATCGCGAATATTTGAAATACCATAGGACATCGCATAATCAATTGCAGTGCCCAGCGCGGCCTTGCCGGCAAAAAACTGCTCCCAGTTTTCAAATCTCCCGGCATCTTTACGAACGACATACTCTGTAGGCGAGACCAGCGTTGCAGCGTGTTGATCAAGGACATAGGGCTCCAGCTGTTCAATGAGATTCTCTCTGACATACAACAGACCTGTCGCCCTTGGGCCACGTAGATATTTGCGGCCGGTACCACACAACATGTCGCAACCGATCTCCGCAACATCCAACGGCAGATGCCCGACTCCCTGACAGCTATCCAGCAGATACGGAATTGCTGCAGCGTTGGCAATGGTACCGACTGCACTGGCAGGATTAACCAATCCCCCGCCCGTAGGTATATGGGTAATAGAGATCAGTTTCACACGATCATCGATCATATTTTCAAGTGCGTTGACATCGATCTGGCCTTGCTCATCATTGCCGACAAAGACCAGCTCTACACCAAAGCGCGCCACGCACTGGTTGTAGGCAATGACGTTACTGCCGTATTCAGCAATGGTGGTTAATATCTTATCACCGGCTTGAAATCGCAAGCTATAGAAAGCCATATCCCAGGCGCGCGTAGCGTTTTCGACAAAGGCAATTTCACCGTGTTTACAATTTAACAGTCGCGCTGTTGCACGATAAAAATTATCCAGCTCATCAGTCTGTGCCTCGGCGGTTTCATAACCACCGGTCATCTCCTCCTGGTCCAGAAAGGCTCGCAGGGCATCGGCCACCGGGGCAGGCATCAGGGAGGAGCCTGCATTATTAAAATGCACAACATCCTCGCAAGCCCGGGTATCACGGCGAGCGCGATCAATATCAAAAGAGTTACTCATGGTTCATTGCCCCGATAAAAAAATACGGCGTTATTAAATTGTATCCAGACTATAGCAAATTCAGATCTCTGCTATCTGACACTGCAGTTTCCGGATGGGTACTTGCCAACCGATACAGACCAAAAGGTGGCGCATTGGTACAGTCAAAACGCTACAATTATCACACTGAGACACAAGGTATTTACAATGACTACTGATCTGGTTAAATCTCTGGCGCCCACCGGTGTGCTACGCGCCGCCCTCAACATGGCAAATTTTCTACTGATCACAGGCAAGACTGCCAGTGGTGAACCCGACGGCGTATCCCCGGATCTGGCCAGAGCAATTGCCGCAGACCTGGGAGTGGATATCGAACTGATTCAATACAAGGGCCCGGGCGACGTCGCCGATGCAATTGCAACCAACCAGTGGGACATCGGCAACATCGCCGCTGAACCGGAACGTGCAAAAACGATCACGTTCAGCCCTGCATACTGTGAGATTCAAGCCACCTACATGCTGCCACCGGGGTCTTCAATTAGCAGCCTTGCAGAAGTCGATGCACCGGGTATCCGCATAGCCGTTAAAGAACGCGCCGCCTACGATCTGTGGCTCACCGACAACCTGAAACATGCCGAGCTTGTTCGTGTTGATACGATCGACGAATCATTCGAAACATTCAAGCGTGAGCAACTTGACGTACTGGCCGGATTGAGACCGGCGCTGGTTACACAGCAACAAAAAATGGAAGGTGCCACCATTCTTGAGAATAGTTTTACGGCGGTTCAACAATCAGTTGGCTGTAAACCGGGTAATCCGCAAGCCGCCGCCTATCTTAAGGACTTTATCAATAAATCCATCAGCAATGGACTGATCGAATCCCTGATTAAAAAGCACGGCGTCACCGGCCGATTGTCGGTTGCACCACTGGTAGATTTTTAAAAAAAACAGACGAACCCGCAACGATGACAGGCGTAGCCGACAAACTTCCATTTTCTGCCGTTAATGAGCCAGAACGTGACCAGCCCGATTTTCCCCCTCCGGTTCCGGGACTCCTCCCGGATCCCGTTCTCAGATATTCTGTAAGATGGCACGCAGTCGTGATTACTGGCAAATATAATTAAAGATTAAAGTGCTGCGATTACAGACCGATGATACTAATGGTGCCTTCGGGTCGGAGAGCAAGTTCGGGAGTTTGCAGTGAGTGGCTGACTTAAATTCTAACAATCAGAGAACGGATCAGACTGGCAACAATTGCCTGGAAATCCTTACGTTCACCCTGGGAGGCAACGACAGTGCCGATGAGCGGCAAACTCAGTATGGCATCAACGTCTTCAAGGTGCGGGAGTTAATTACACTCCCTCACCTGACAAAAAAACCCTACAGTCACGAGTGCGCTCCCGGAATGGCTAACGTACGTGGTGTTGCTGTGCCGGTTATCGATCTACAGAAGTACTACGAATGTTCCAAAGTCAGCAAGCAGAACATTCTGATCCTGACCGAGTTTTGCGGAAGTACCCAGGGGTTCATTGTTGAAGGGGTGGGCGAAATCATTCAACTTGACTGGAAAGACATTACGCCTCCGCCCACACTTGTCAGTGGACTCAACGGTGTGAATCACGGAAACACGCTCACCGGCATCAGCACGCTTCCAGATGGCAGCTTGATGATGATTGTTGATCTGGAGAAAATTATCACGGAAGTACTGGGCTCCGGTATTGACATCGTTGCACAAACTCAGCTGACAAAAAATACTGATGATCAAATGGTCTTCTTTGTCGACGATTCACTCGTTGCAAGAACTCAAATCAGTAACATTCTGGATAAGATGGGTATCCGCTATCAATGCGCAAAAGACGGTCAGGAAGCTTTGGAGATGCTGACGGAGCTGGCAAAAGCGTCTGAGTCAGCAGGAGCCCGACTAGCGGATTCAATCAGTACCATCATCACCGATGTCGAAATGCCGAAGATGAACGGTTATGCGCTGACACGCAGAATAAAAGAAGATCGTCGTTTCGACGGAATTCCTGTGATGATGCACTCATCACTCTCTGCCGAGCAAAGCATACTTCAAGGTAAAGAGGCCGGAGTTGATGCCTACCTGACCAAATTAGCGCCAAAGGAATTTGCAGAGAAGTTGAATCAATTGCTTGGGGATTCACTTACAAACGTTGCCTGAGCCGCTCAGTCCGGGTGATTTGAAATAGAGATAGCCCTGATTTCGTTCAGACTCGCAAAGCCTACGCTATTTGCTGCTATTTGCTGCTTCTGATTCTGATTCTGATTCTGATTCTGGCACCTGTAACCTAACCAGGGGCGCTGCACAAGCCTGATCACAATTAATAGGATGAATTAGGCGCGATGTCATCATTAATCTCACCGTAGACTTCATCGGGATCTACACTATTGGCGATCAGCACTTCTCGCACGGCTTCGATCTGAGCGAGCACAATATCAACCCGGTCACCATACTCGAAACTGTTTACCTCGATCGCCTTTGGCATATAGGAAAACGCGATTTTCAGCGCCTGTAGAGAATCATCATCAAGGGGGACAGTCATGTTGTATTCCTGAATAGTTATCTATTTATCATTTCACTCCGGCACAACTTTAACTACTCAATGTACCGGACCATCTGAATCGCAGCGGCTATCGAGGGCGCACCCATTTTACTCACACAGCACTGCCCGCAAACAGATGCGTGTTGTTTTACTAGCTCCAGAACTTGATCAAGCGACAATCGATCGACTTTCTCCTGAAGCCCTGTCGAATCGACCTGCACAAGTGTATAAACCGCCCCTTGCGAATCGATCAGTATATCGTTCACCTGAAATTGCTTCATCGCACAATCCGGGTCAGTTGACCACTGTTGCAGCGAATCTACATAGGTCAATTCATCGTCATCCCGGCACTTGACGACGGCCGGCCAGATTACCGCTGTATTATCGACTGGCATTTTCTTTTCATTCATAGTACCGGCTGGATCACTTCGCAACCAATCCCCTGCATTGCAACCACAAGATCTTCGTACTGCGCCTGATCATTATAGCTACCTATAATCGCTCCGCCAGAGCCGGCATATTTGGCAGAAACTCCCACGCTTCGCGCGACTGTCACCATTTCAGTATGCAGCGAATTGAGCTCACACATCGCGTTGCGAACATCAAAGTTCCGGTTAAGCAACGACGCCAGCGCCTGGCTATCCCTGCTGTGCAATGCTTCCAGGGCACGATCAGTCAACAACGCAAACTCATTCATTGAGTCTATAACAACAGAGTCACCCGCGTCATAACGCTCGCGCAGATTATTGTGGAACACCTCTGTCGGCTCGCTGGATGCCGGTCGGTAGGCCAGATACAGCGGCGGCAACAACGACGGATCAAGTTGCGTGTAGAGCCCCGCCTGGTAGCCGTCGATATCAATCATCGATGTCTTTGAAAAATCCATTGCCACTACGCCTTCATAGACCTGGATTACACGGTCCTGCAGACCACCCCCGATGCCTAGCTCATCCTGTTCTACAGACAATACCAGAGAGGGCTGAAGCTGTTTTTCTATATCAACCGCATAGAACTCCATTAACGCACGAAGTGTTGCCACAATGATGGCACTTGATCCAGCCATACCTACTTGTTGCGGAATATCCGAGCTATAAGAAATGGTGAAATTATCATCTCTCAGTGACTTACCTGTGCGCAGACAATAATCGACAAACACTTTTACCGCACCCTTTACCAGACGGATGCCACCATAGTAACCATGCATACTGATATCGCGGTGCAGCGCCTGAATACTTTCATATCTGCTCTCATCCATGGCAGTTGCGACAAACTGAATATCCTCAGACTGACGCATCACCACTTCTGTGGAAAAATTCTTTACCGACAGTGCAATAGTTTTCCCGTTGTATCCATCCGATGGATTCCCGATCAGGCCGGCGCGGGCGTAGGCTTTCTTTTTTATCTCAGCGATCATGACTCTTTATCATTATCCCTTAACAATTTACCCATCAGTTGTCGACTGGATTCTCCGTACTCAGGATCAGCCAGCGCCAGCTCGATAAACGCTGCATAATAGCTTTCAAAATTTCCTACATCATACCGTTTTTCAGCATTGCGCAATGGCACACCCAGCACTTTACCACCATCATCAATCAAAGATTGCAACGCGTCAGTTAACTGAATTTCACCACCATGACCCGGCGGTGTACGCGCAAGATATTCAAAAATAGCGGGCTTACACAAATAACGCGCTGCCACCGCATATTGACTGGGCGCGGCCTCTACTGTTGGCTTTTCAACCAGCCCTGCAAGGTCAAAGGCATCGTCACCATCAACATAGCCCGGCAGTAATCTCGCAATACCATACCGGTTGACTTTTTCCAGGGAGACCTGCTGAAACGAAATAACCGCATCGGCATCACTGTGTTCAAAAACACGAATCATTCTCTTACACAATGAAGCCCTGTTTTCCGCGTGCAGTGCTGAAATTTTTCCATTGCATTCATCACCTGTCATAGCATCCCCCATCAGCGCATCACCAAGCGCAATCATAAACGGCTGATCCCCCACAATTTCTCTGGCGCACAACACCGCATGACCCAGTCCTTTCTGATGCTTTTGTTCAGCATAATGAAAAACAGAGTCGGCCCCGGCAAATGAAAGGCTTTCCAACTCTTTTTCCTTTCCGGCAGATCGCAACTGCTCCTCAAGTGCAGTATCCCGCGAAAAATGTCTGCCAATAGCATCTTTGGATTTACTGGTAACCATGGTAAGTTCACGCAACCCTGCCGCCTGCAGCTCTTCAACCACATGCTGCAAAACGGGCTTACCCCCCAACGGCAAAAGCTCTTTCGGGATACTTTTAGTCAACGGCAATAGCCGGGTACCATGCCCCGCCACTGGAATTACAGCCATCTTAACCGCCATTACTTAACCTCAACACAATTCGCGATAATACCTGCCCCACTATATACGTCGGCTTTCCACAAAAACGAACCCATGATAGTCCTCTCAGGGACATCCGTTTCTGTTATCGCCGGAACTAAGCCAACACACCAACAGACCTCCCCGACAACACGGCCCGACTCCGGATGATTTCAAAAAATTCCGTAGGAACCCGAAG